>DYML01000016.1 GCA_020721605.1 Anaerolinea thermophila | reverse complement strand
TTCAAGGTGACGTATCTCGGCGCGAGCATTCAGAAGAATCAAAACGTGGCGGATAATCCGCTGGTCATCTTCAATACCAAAGCGGTGACGGTGAAACTGCTCAATGCGGCGGGCGATGCCGACCTGACTGCCGAGGCTGATTTCTACGCTAGCGGTTGGAAGGATTTTGGCGCGACTCCCGCAACGCTGGAACTGCTGCCGACGACCTACCCGTTCAAGGTGACGTATCTCGGCGCGAGCATTCAGAAGAATCAAAATGTTGCCGATGATCCGAACGTGAAATTCCAGACCAAACTGGTGACTGTCAAACTGCTCAATGCGGCGGGCGATGCCGACCTGACCGCCGAGGCTGATTTCTACGCTAGCGGCTGGAAGGACCTTGGCACAACTCCCGCCACGCTGGAACTGCTGCCGACGACTTACCCGTTCAAGGTGACGTATCTCGGCGCGAGCATTCAGAAGAATCAAAACGTGGCGGATAATCCGCTGGTCATCTTCAATACCAAAGCGGTGACGGTGAGATTGCTCAACGAAGCAGGCGATACCGACCTGACCGCCGAGGCTGATTTCTACGCCGGCGGCTGGAAGGACTTTGGCGCGACTCCCGCAACGCTGGAACTGCTGCCGACGACCTACCCCTTCCGCGTTACCTATCTCGGTGCGAGCATCCAAAAGAATCAGGATGTGGCTGCGAACCCGTTGGTTGTGTTCAACACCACATCTGTCGCGATGAAACTGCTCAGTTCCACTGCGGCGGAATTGGCGGGCGCGGGACAGTTCTATGCCAGCGGATGGAAGGACTTTGGCACAACTCCCGCCACGCTGGAACTGCTGCCGACGACCTACCCCTTCAAGGTGACGTATCTCGGCGCGAGCATTCAGAAGAATCAAAACGTGGCGGATAACCCGTTGGTTACTTTCAACACGGTGGCAGTGACCTTCAAACTGCTTGACTCGACGGGTGCAGAACTCGAAGGTGTCGCGGCATACTACGCTAGCGGCTGGAAGGACTTCGGCGGCGGCACAACAACCGAGGTCGCAGAATTACTCCCGACCACTTACCCGTTCCGCGTGACCTATGGCGGCGCGAGCATCCAGAAGAATCAGGATGTCACAGCGGTTGATAAACGGGAAGTCATCTTCAACACCACGCTTGTCACAATGAAATTGCTTGATGCGGCAGGCGCGGAATTGGCGGGCGGCTCACAATACTATGCCAGCGGCTGGAAGACCTTTGGTGGCGGCACAACGACTACCACCATGCAGTTGCTGCCCACCACCTATCCGTTCAAGGTGACTTACAACGGAGCGGGATTGCAAAAGAATCAAGATGTGTCGGCTAGCCCGCTGGTGATTTTCACCGGCAGCAAGGTCACACTGCAATTCAGCGGTAATATCGAATACTACGCTGGCGGCTGGAAGACCTTCACCAAGCCGACGACCAACCTCTTGCCGGGGACGTATCCCTTCCGCTTTTCAGGGACGGGATTCCCAGCCATTCAAACCAACTTTGTGGTTGGCGCAGATGAGATCGTGAACAGCGTTGCCTACCTGCGCTTGATCAATAGTAAAGAAAATGGGATTGCAGGCGGCAGCGCTCAATATTATGACGGCGGATGGAAACCCATTTCTGAGGTCACGAATTCCAATGGAATTACGCTTGGCTTCCTGCCTGGCTTGAAGAGTTCGATCACGTTCAAGATGAACTACGCAGGCGCCGCAGTGGACAAGACTCAAAACATCGCTACAAATTCCTTTGTGGTTTATCAAACCGCCAAAGTCGAAGTGCAGTTGCAGAACAGCGCAGGGCTGCTCGATCAACTTCCCGCCGAGGGAGCCGCGCAATATTATGCCAGCGGCTGGAAGGACATCGGCGCAACGGTGGACGGCAAAGTCAGCATTGAACTTTTGCCGCTAAATTATTCCTTCGGCATGAACTACGTCGGGGCGCGGCAGGAATTCTCGCAGAATGTCTCGACCAATCCGCTGGTGGTATTCAAGACCAAATTGGTTGAGGTACAGTTGCAGAACAGCGCGGGGCTGCTCGATCAACTTCCCGCCGAGGGAGCCGCGCAATATTATGCCAGCGGCTGGAAGGACATCGGCGCAACGGTGGACGGCAAAGTCAGCATTGAACTTTTGCCGCTAAATTATTCCTTCGGCATGAACTACGTCGGGGCGCGGCAGGAATTCTCGCAGAATGTCTCGACCAATCCGCTGGTGGTATTCAAGACTGGCGAAGTCCACTCCGATAGCGCGACCTGCACCCAGTATTATGCCAGCGGCTACAAGCCCTTCACGCAGGATATGGAACTCCTGCCCGCCAGTTACGCATTCACTTTCACAGGCTTCCCGCAGACCACTTACACGGTTGTGGCTGGAACGGCAACCCATATTCATTAAGGGTCATTAACTTCCTTCTCGGTCATTGATTTGCCGCCTTCCTTTGCGCCGCTCGTTAGGGCAGGTGTGATTGGGCGGCAAATCAATTTCTGCATTGTATGCGTAACACTTGCGCTGTTTGTTGGCGGGTGGGGAAATTATATTTTTACGAACCCTACCTCTTATTTGAAAAAGAAATAAATTCTGTTTTTATTCCGAGAAATTAGTTTGTTTCTAAATTGCGCGTAGCCAATAAGGTAAATTAGAAAATAACAATAAATAATAGCATAGCGAGGATACGGTCATAAAAACAACCCGCCTCAAACAGCGTAATTAAAAACATTATTTTTTATCCTACAACGAACTCAACAAAGCGGGGAGCGTAATGATTTGACCAGGGGTTAATTGGGATGTGATCGAAATCTGGTTATACGCTGCAACTTCCTGCGGGGAGACCTTCCAATCAAAGGCGATGGTTTCGAGCGTATCACCAATCCGCACGGTGTACGAAACAGGCAGCCCATCCAGGTGATAGGTGATCCACTTCCAGCGGAAAATGTCGAAACCCATCACGCCGGTGCGCCCATTCTCAAAACTATTCCATTGTTTGTTAATCACCCCATCCACCAAGTCACTGGGAGTGTACAAGACTACCTCCTGAATGAAGCAATCCCATTCAGGCTTGTTCTGCACCATGTTGCTAATACTGATGCGCTCGCCTTTCTGATTGACATCAGCAACAAGAAAGATGTGGTCGAAGCGTTCATCGTTGCTGGCATAAAGCGTGGAATAGGAATAAATAATGTCGCCCTTTTCCATGTTGCCGTTTTCTGCAAAGTCGTAACCAGGCATGGGGCTGTCGGTGTGGATGACATCGTAGGTCTCAGGATCGAAACCCGCCCACGGACGCCCGTTCCACTTGGGATTGGCGTCTTCAAAGATGTGGGCGCTTGCGTACCAACTGCCAATGCGATACGGAAAGGAATTGGCATTCTTGATCAACGTCCAGGCGAGGGGTCCGCACATGGAAGCCGCATCCCAGAAACCGATCTGCTCCTGTGATATTCGATTTGCCTCTTCACAATTGGAGGCGAGATACTTGCGCCCATCGGTCAGGTAGTCGGGAATTTGCCAATCGAGATCAAACATATTGCCAATCGTTTCATCGCTGACCCAGCCTTCGTCAATCATCCAATGGCAGGGGAGTTTCTTCATCACAGGGTAAAGATATTTATCATTCGGCAGACCTGTAGACCAGTAGGCGCTTATGTATTCACCCCAACGTGATTCGTACACACCGTCCACCATCGGAATGGCGGTCAGGCGGAAATGCCCTCCGTAGTTACGCAGCCAGACGACAAATCCGTTTTGCAGGAAAACCGTCACCGTTTGATCGGCAAGATAGGTAAAGGGAGATTGATACAAGTTGACAGAGAATTCATAAACAAACGGATCGTCCCCCACGCTGACCATGCTATCGAGCGTACCGTTATAGATGTAACCCAGCCTGCGCGAGGCGAGATCAAGTTCGGGGAGTTGCGCCTGGACGTTTTCCAGCATTTCCACCGGGGACTGAGTCGGCGCGGATGCGGCGCACCCGGCGGGATTTCCAAACGTATGGGCAGGCGACGGCGCAGGCTGGGATTCCCATGCCGATGGAAGATCCACAAAAGATAATGTATCCGCATTAACTTGTTGTGTGGGGAGACGTAAAGTTTGCGCAACGCCGGAGACCTTCGTTCCTTCGATTGGCTTTTCCAAAGGGAAAGCAAGGAAGGGAGAGATTGCCATGCTGATTATCAGAGTTGCCTGAACAAAAAATTTATACATATTTGCCTCTGTTACGAACCAATTTGGGTCGGAAAATCCAGACGCCACATCAGGGGCAGTTGTATAAATTTGCGTGTACAACCAGCATTTGTAGATTTGGCAATCTGGCAATCGTGGGCGCTGTTGCGCCTTTAGACCCATGACTTTGCGTCCCTGCCTTTCGACAGGTTTGCCTTTTTCTTTTTTGTAAACGGGAGTATAAGAAGAAGAGCGAAATATATGTAAGTGTTTAATTACGGGAGGTGACTGCGAAAAAACACTGAACTTGATCTTTACTCCGCATATTGCCGCATTGCCAAAAGACGGTAGAATTAAGTAGCAATACGGATGGTAGACTTAAGGAAGGGAAATTACCATATCCAAGCATATCCTGAAGACAGGCTCAAGTGAATAAATAAAACGTTAAAATCGATTCATTGAAGAAAAAACCGAAGCCCTTTTATCTTCTGCGCGTGAGGCAAAACATGAGCAAAGCAAAAACAAAAAACGAACTTCAGGCAGAGTTGGAACAGGCGCATAAGCGGATTGCCGAATTGGAATCCGCCGCAACGAGGAGAGAGGAACTTCCTGCCTCCGCCTTCGATGCCAGCCCATTGCCTGTGACAATGGCAGAAAGCGAAGCCTGCACAAGGGAATTGCTGGAAGTCATGCCTGACGCAATTTTCACCATTGATGCAGACGGCAAAATCCTGATGGCAAATGCGCAAGCGGAAAAAATGTTCGGCTATTCTCAAAAAGAACTGGTCGGCGCGGCGGTGGAAACCTTGATTCCCAACTCCCTGCGCGGCGGGCATGTGGAGAATCGCGCCAAATTCATGCAGCAACCCCACAGCGTAACGACCAGCGGCAACCGCAAAATTTTCGGGCTGCGGCAGGGTGGGCAAGAATTTCCAGCCGAGATTAGCCTGAGTTATCACAAACTGACGAACGGCGAGGTGGTTGTCTTGTGCGCCATCCGCGATGTGACCGAACGAAACCGCTCTGCCGATTTAATTGCCAGCCAGCGCGACCTTGCAAAATTAGCCAGCGCCAATCTGCCGAAGGAAGAGGTCTGGGACTTGTGCCTGCGGGAGGTTATGCGCGTTTCCAGCTTTGATAGCGGGGGCTTATATCTCTTTGATGAAGATTCCCGCGTATTTAATCTTGTTCGTCAGCAAGGCTTGAGCGTGAAATTTGCCGACGCAACGGCGCGGTTCGGGGAAGACACGCCCAGCGCGAAAATGGTTTTAAGCGGCAACGCCATATACTTTACAGAATCTGACCTTCAAGTAAAAAGTTATCATCGCGCCGAGGGCTTGCGTTCAGCGGTAGTCATTCCCATTCAACACCACGGGCGGGTTCTTGGCTGTTTAAATATTGCTTCGCACACTTTACCCAACATCCCCGACTGGTCGCGCACTGCGCTCGAAATCGTTGCCTTGGAAATTGGAAATATCATTACCCATCGGCGCATGGAGGAATCTCTGCAAAGCAGCAGCAAGCAATTAAGCCGCGCGCTGGTGACCGCCCACATGGGAACCTGGCGCTATCATGTTCCCACCGCCCGCATTGACTGGTCGCCTGAAGCCGCCAGCATTTTTGGCATCGAAAACCAACAGAACGACTTCGGCGCAATTTTGGCGCAATTTCACCCCGATGACAGGGTGCGGACAATTGCCGCGCTGCAAGAGGCGTTGAGCCAAAAGAAAATCCTGCGCATGGAATATCGCATGTTTGATGTCAAAGGGAATATGCGCTGGGTCGCCATTTATGGGCAAGTGGAATGCGACACGGAGGGAAACCCGCAGCAGACCATTATGGGGTTGATTCAAGACATCACTGAACGCAAGGTGATGGAAGATAAACTGCGCGAAAGCGAGATAAAGTATCGGGAATTGATTAATGGCATGAACGACACCGTCTGGGTCATTGACTCTGACGCAAGGATTTTAGACGTGAACAATGCCGCCGCGATGGTCTTGGGCTATACCCGCGAAGAACTCCTTTCAATGAAAATCTCGGATATTGACGCTGAACTGGCTCCCGAAAAAATTCAGCGGCTGATCGCCGCCATGCTTACAGACAAGGCGCAGATATTTGAAACATGGCACGCCACAAAAGACGGCAAAAAACTTCCATTTGAAATTAGTTCCAGCCTTGTTTTATACCTCGGCAAGACCGTCATTATGAGCATTGCGCGCGACATCAGCGAGCGTAGGAATTTTGAAAATGCGCTGGTGGTAAACGAACAGAAACTCAAATCGCTGATCGACTCGGAAACGCATTTTGTGATTCGCGTGAATATGGAAGGAAAATATTCCTATTGGAATCAAAGTTTTGAGAGGGAATTTGGCTGGCTATATGCGGCAGAGGGGATGTCAAAATCCAGTGTGCTAACCGCCGTGTGTTCATATCACCATGAACGGGTAAAAGAAGTTGTCGCCAAATGTGTTGCCCAGCCGGGGCAGGTGTTTTCTGTTGAGATAGACAAACCCGCAAAAAATGGCGGGGTTCGCACTACGTTATGGGAGTTCATCTGCCTCACGGACGAAAACAAAGCGCCTGCTGAAATTCAATGTATGGGCATTGAAATTACCGGACGAAAACAGGCGGAGGAAGCGCTGACAAAGAGCCAGACGCTCTTGACCGAAGCCCAGCGCATTGGGCATATTGGTCACATGGAATGGCGCAGCGGAGAAAGCACGCTCATCTGCTCCGACGAGGTGTACAACATCCTCAATTTGCCGCGCGAAACAGTCATCACCCAAAAACTGCTGACCGAGATGATGACGTCCGAGGAAAAAGACAGGATTCAGCAATTGGACTTGCAGTTCATCCAGCAGCGCGAGGAAATGAATTACGAATACCGAATCCGCCTGAAAAATGGAAGCGAGCGCTGGATTCATCAAATAGGCAGAATCACCTATGACCAAAACGGCGCGCCCGCGCGCATGATCGCCATCATTCAGGATGTGACCGAGCGCAAACAAGCCGAAGAATCTCTGCGCGAAAGCGAGGAAAAATATCGCGGCTTGATGGAAAGTTTAAACAATGCCATTTCCACCGTAGATCAGAATGGAACATTTTTATACATGAACGACAGGGCGGCGGAAAGCCTGGGAGGAACGCCGCAGGAATTGATTGGCAAAAAGATTCAAGAAACATTCCCAGAGCCTTTTGCTTCGCGCCAGATGGCAGCCGTTCAAGAGGTCTTCCAAATTAACCGCGAAACCGTGTACGAAACCCAAAGCATGGTCAAAAATGGACTGCGCTGGTATCGCGCTGCCTTCCAACCGCTCCACGATGAAGCCGGTCAAGTGGCGCAGGTATTGGTCAATGTCACCGACATTCACGATCTCAAGACTGCCCAGCAGGAACTTCAGGAGTTGAACCACACGCTGGAGGAAAAGGTTGCCCAGCGCGCTGCCGAGGTGCAAGATTTATACGACAACGCGCCTTCAGGCTATCACTCCCTCGACATCAACGGAAATTATATTCTGGTGAACCAAACCGAGTTGAACTGGATGGGCTACACCCGTGAAGAAATGATAGGCCATACCGCCCAGGAATTTTTACCCGAAGAGAGTCGGGAAATCTTCCGAAAGAACTTTCCGCTTTTCCTCCAGCGCGGCTGGCTGAAAGACCTAGAACTTGATTTCATGCGCAAAGACGGCTCGCTCCTGCCGGTCTCGCTTAACGCCACCGCGCTGTATGATGAATTTGGCAAGTTTGTGATGAGCCGTTCCACCATCTTTGACATTACCGAACGCAAAAAAGCGGAACGCGCCCTGCGCGAGAACGAAGAACAAAACCGCCTGCTCTTTGAAGAATCGCCAATCCCCATCGCATTGTTGGATGAAACCGGGCATATCATCCACGCCAATCGTGTCTATGCAGAACTGACTGGTTTTCCACGTTCTGCATTGTACGGTAAAACCGCCGAAGAGACGGGACTGGTTGAGCCAGATGTAACCACACGCCTGACGGAATCAATGATTGATGCCCTCTCGCGGCAGGAAAACTTCGCCCTTGTGGAACACTTCCTAACCAGCGCGGACGGGACAAAGCGAATTGTAGAAAGCCGTATTTTTATTTTGCAAATCAACTCCATCAATCATATCCTCGTCACCACCAGCGATATTTCCGCGCACAAAAAAGCCGAAGAAACCCTGCTGCGCGTTAACCTGGAATTGGAACGCGCCATGCGTATGAAAGACGAATTCCTTGCCACCATGAGCCACGAACTACGCACCCCGCTCACCGGCATTCTCGGCTTGTCTGAAGCGCTGCAACTGGAAACCTACGGCAGCCTGAGCGACCGTCAGATTGTGACAATCAAAAATATCGAAAACAGCGGCAGGCATCTTTTGGAATTGATCAACGATGTGCTGGATTTGTCGAAGGTTGAAGCGGGCAAATTGGAATTACAGATTGAACGCTGCTCACTAAAAGATATTTCTCAATCCAGCTTGCATTTGACCAAGGGCATGGCGCATCAAAAACGCCAGCAAGTCAGATACTCCGCGCCAATTGATCCCATTTTCCTCAATGTGGATTCGCGGCGCATCAAACAGGTCATCGTCAACCTCATTAGTAATGCCATCAAATTTACCCCCGAATCTGGCGAGTTGGGACTCACCGTCGAACCCGACGAAGCAAACCAGCAGGTCAGGCTGGCGGTCTGGGATAAGGGCATCGGCATCAAGTCGGAAAACCTGCCGAAACTCTTCAAGCCTTTTACCCAAATTGACAGCAGCCTGGCGCGCGAATATTCCGGCACCGGCTTGGGGCTTGCCCTCGTGCGGCGTTTGGTGGAACTGCACAATGGCAGCGTGAAAGTGGAAAGCAAATTTGGCGAAGGCAGCCGTTTTATTGTCACCCTGCCGTACCTGAAGAATCCGCTGCCTAACGCTTCAGCAGCGGCGGTTGGCGCTGAATTGCCACAGGGCGCGGTGGATGAAGACCCATCCTCTCCCATGATCTTGATTGTTGATGACAATGAAGTGCTGCTGGAGATGATGTGCGACTTTCTGGAGGCAAAGCACTTTCGCACCGCCCAAAGCCAAAGCGGCAGGGAACTTCTGGAAAAAATTGAAAGCATCAAGCCAAATGTCATTCTGATGGATATTCAAATGCCCGGCATGGATGGGCTGGAAACCATCCGCCGCGTCCGCGCCCACCCCAACGCGGAAATTGCATCCGCGCCCATCATTGCCATCACCGCCCTTGCCATGCCCGGAGACAAGGAACTCTGTTTGGAGGCTGGCGCAAATGACTACATCAGCAAACCGCTCAAACTTAGAGATTTAAGCGAACTGCTGAATCAATGGACGAGAGGCAGGAAATGAGCGGCATAGGAGAATGAACACCGCGCGCACGTCATGGCAAAACTACGCTTCGATTCGCAGGCTTTCTCCAATCACTTTTCTTAAAAACGCTGTGGATATTCCTTATTGTCACCACGAAAAATGGGATGGCAGCGGCTACCCGCGCGGATTGCGTGGCGAAGAGATTCCGCTTTTTGCCCGCCTGTTTGCCATTGTGGATGTCTGGGATGTGTTAAGTTCAGACCGCCCCTATCGCGCCGCCATGTCGAAAGCCGAGGTAATTGAATATATTCGCAGTCAATCTGGCTCTCATTTTGAACCCCTCTTGGTAAATATATTCATGGGCTTGCTTAAAGGCGAGGGATAAACTCAAAGTAAAAACGGGTGGTGTTTGCAATACGATTTTGCTGCGCCGCTCGCCTGGGTATCCACTATTTTTTATGTTTTTCTATCGTCAAAGGATTTTTAATCAGGTAATTATTATTTTGGTATACAACGACCTGATTGCGTCCAAGCGACTTGGCGCGGTAAAGAGCGCGGTCTGCGCAGATTAATACATCCTCGCTGCCTGTATCGTGGTCGGGAAACACGGCAACCCCCATGGATGCTGTAATTTTTATTGTTGCGCCATGGTATTCAATATCCATTTTGTTTATTTGACGTAATAGGTGTTCGGCACGATTAACAGTAATGTTTAGCGTTGCGCCCGGCATCATAATCGTAAATTCTTCGCCGCCATAACGGCAGGAGACATCCCCCATGCGTAAGTTTCGGAGAATCAGCCCGCCCAGTTTTTGCAGCACCAAGTCGCCTGCTTTGTGTCCATACGAATCATTGACTTGCTTAAAATAATCCAAATCTATGATGATAAAACCAATTGGGCTGTTTGATCGTTGTGCGCGTGAGACTTCAATGTCAAGGGTTTCCTGCAAATACCGCCGATTAAATAATCCCGTTAGCGGGTCACGGATGGCTTGTTCGCGCAATTGGTCATGCAACTGTTCAATTGCCAAAATGTGAGTTTGAAGAGCGTTATTCGATAAGGTTAGATCTTCTTCAATTTTTTTGCGGTCGGTAATATTACGGGCTAAAACAATAAAGCGCTTGTCGCTGGACTTTATATCGCCCACCACTGCAATAGATAATTCAAACCAGGCAGTTTTATTTTGAATGGGCAGGGAATAGGTTTCGCCAAAAGATACGCTTTTTTCTGAGGCTTCCTTTAGCGCCGATCTAATACTTTGAACGGCGCTTGAGGGTAATAGGTCATCGAGTTTTTTTCCAATAAATTGTTGCGGCGGGAGGTATAACAATTCGGGGCGGGATGCATGGTAATCATAAATTACTCCGTTGAGGTCTGTTTCAAATGCCAAGTCTGGCAGTGCGTGAAGGGTAGCCGCCAGGTGTTCGTTCAACTTTTGTAATTCATTTTCCGCATATTTTCTTTCAGTAATATCGGTCATCACTGAACGCCAAGCCTGCGGCGCATCGGGCGCTGTTTCCAGCGCCACAGTCCGCACATGGACGCAGCTTGTTTAGCCGCTTCGCAAGCGAATGATTAACTCACAGACCTGTGGAACTTTTGTCTCCAAAGATAGCTGGCGGTGTCTGATAAATATTTGCAGTGAAGCAGGGGTGATGTACGGTGTGAGCGGATGCCCTATTAAAAATTTGCGGTCATTTCCCAATAGGTCGGCGGCAGCCTGATTGAGGTCTAAAATTACATCCCGTTCATCAAACGTAAAATAAGCCACCGGGGCAAAATTGTAGAGGTCGGCATATTTTTCCCTTTCACCAAATAGTTGATCCTGCATTTTTCGTAGCTCATCGTTTTGTAATTCCAACTCAATTTGATGCACTTGCAATTCTGTGATCAATCGCTCTGCATCTTCAATGGAATTTATCGGTATTGCTGGCAGCGCCGCTTCGGGTAATATTTTCTCAGCCTGCCGCCTGAGATCAGAAAAATCCATATTAATGGGGTTTAAATCTTGTTTTTTCATACTGTCTTTCTGTCTAACATTTTTGTATTTTTCTCTTCAAGGTTGGAGCCTGTCTCTTTGTAGGTAATGATAACGCCGATCTTGCCGAGTGGAGCGGCAGATACGGTAATCCAAGTGACTTGCCCATTTTCTTTGATAATGCCCATTTTGACATTTTCAATGATCTTGTTTTCTTTTAGCGCGCGGAAACTAGCGTATTCTTCCAGCGGCATGGGTGAATTATTAGGGCGGACAACTTTCCATTCAGGGTCGTGAATATTGCGTTTTTGCTGGCTTTCTTTTTTTAGTCCTAAAATACGCTCGGCTTCGCGGTTGCTTTCCAATATTTTTCCATTTCGGTCGGCAACTGTCAATCCCTGCGGAAAGGAATCAAATAACATTCGGTAGCGCTGTTCACTTTCACCCAGCGCTTTTTCCATTGTTTTTCTTTCAGTCAGGTTTTCCTTGACGGCTAAGTACTGGGTGGTTTTGCCTTTTTCATCAAGGATGGGCGATACGCTGGCGTATTCATAGAATATTTCGCCGTTTTTCTTTTGATTGATAAATTCTCCGCTCCAGACCTTGCCGTTGCTAATCGTCTCCCACAATTGACGAAATGTCTCTGGTGGGGTTTTATCTGTTTTTAGAATGCGCGGATTCTTACCGAGCGCCTCTTGCAGGCTGTAGCCTGTGGTTTGCGTAAAACGCGGGTTGACATACTCAATGTTGCCTTCTGTGTCGGTGATGACAATGGACGCGGTGCTTTGTTCTACTGCGGCAGACAAGCGGGCTAACTGCATATTTGCCCGTTTAAACTCAGTAACATCTAATAGGGTAATGACCACGCCGCCAACTTGCTGTTGTAACGTGTAATAGGGTAAAAATTTTATTTGATACCAGCGCCCGTTTGTGTTCTGCACTTCCATTTCATTTGTCATAAGAGTCGTTAATACCTGCTGGGCTTCATGCGCCAGGTTGCAGTTAATAATTGTATGTGTAACATGGTTGATCGGATGCCCAATATCCTGTTCAAGCAGATGAATTTCATGTTGAACCGATGGGGTAAATAGGCGGATGCGCAGATTGCGGTCGAGAAAGATGATGCCAATATCGGCGCTGCTTAATAAGTTGTTAATGTCTTCGTTAAGTTTGGTCAGCTCTTGTATCTTGGCGTGATATTCTGCATTCACTGTAATCAGTTCTTCATTGACGGAATGCAGTTCTTCATTGGTACTTTGTAATTCTTCGTTTGATGCAAACAACTCCTCGTTGGTGGCTTGCAGTTCCTCGTTGGAGGTTTCCAGTTCTTCGACAGTGGCTTGCAGACTTTCGCGCGTAAATTGCAATTCGTGTTCCAAGTCTTGAATCCGCTGTTGTGCGCCGGCGTTTACATCAAATGATTGTGTTGCGGTAGTATCAGGGATGTGAGACTGTACGATTGGGACAAATTGAATGATTGCCATCTTCTGACGGCTGGCTGGCTCAACAAACGGCTTGACTCTTATATCTATCAAATTTGTTTCGGCAGGTTGTTCGGTCAGGCGGATATTTTTATAAATTATTTCCTGCTGATCATTAAATACCTTGTGAATTGCCGTGCTGAGTGGAACAGAAAGTCCTTCGCGTGCCTGCTTTAAAATATTGGCGCTGAACATTCCGCCGCTTGATACTCGTAAATAAGCATCCATATTTCCCGCAACATAAATCACGTCTTGGTTTTCATCTACCACCACGGTTGGGTACAAAAATGCCTGAATTACTCCGCGCTGAATTCCTTCAATGAGACGTAGATCATCACGCGCGGCTGGATTCTGACGATAGCGTTGCCCCAAGCCTGGTTGAATTGGTATTGGCGAGCGCACCAGACGATTATCATCTAGTGATGGGCGAAACCCGCCTTTGTATTGATAAATCTTCCATTTGATGTGCCGATTTTGAAAGAAGTCATCCGAGTCGCCTATGGTTTCGCTCGTGCCAAGAAAAAGAAAACCGTCAGGGTTTAATCCAAATTGAAAGGCAGAGATCACCTTCTTTTGCAAGATTGGCTGTAAATAAATTAAGACATTGCGGCAGGAGATTAAATCTACTTTTGAGAAGGGCGGGTCGGTAATAATATTTTGTTGGGCAAAGATCACCATTTCACGCACGCGCCTGGAAACGCAATAACTCTCGCCGCTTTTAACAAAATAATTTTGCAGGTAGTCGGGAGAGACATCCTCGGCAATACTTTCGGGGTAAATTCCCTTACCGGCAAATTCCAGCGCGTTCTTATCCAAATCAGTAGCGAAAACCTTAATGTCCATGTGATGACCTGTGGTCTCCATGTACTCTGTTAAGAGAATGGCAATGGAGTAAGCCTCTTCACCTGTGGAACATGCCGCCACCCAAACGCGGATTGTGTCGCCGCGATGTTTGTTTGCAAAAATTGACGGAATTACCACCTTTTTAACTTCTTCAAATGCTTCTGTGTCGCGGAAGAATCGGGTAACGCCAATTAGAAATTCTCGAAAGAGTGTGTTTACTTCTGAGGGCGTTTGGTATAAAAAGTGAAGATAGTCGCTTAATTTTTCAATCTGCTTAATGCCCATGCGCCGCTCAATTCGCCGCACCATGGTGGTCTGTTTGTAATAAGTAAAGTCTACGCTGCTGCTGGTGCGCAGGAGTGCAAATATTTTGCTCAGGCTGTCATCATCCTGCGAGATAACGCGCTTTACCGCCGGGTCGCTGATTAGGCAGGGATGTTGAACATAATTGAGCATTTCGCGCGCCATGTGTTCTGGCGGCAAAATATAATCAACAAGATTGGTGGCAATGGCGCTGCGCGGCATTCCATCAAACTTGGCAGATTTCTCATCTTGAACTATTACCAAGCCGCCATTTTCTTTAATGGCGCGCAAACCGCGCGAGCCGTCACTGCCAGTGCCAGAAAGAATGACGCCAATGGCTTTTTCTCCCAGGTCTTGTGCCAGCGATTGAAAAAAAATGTCAATCGGTAAATACAGCAGCCCTGTTTCGCGGTCGGTCAAAAAAAGTTTGCGGTGAAATATGGTAATGCTTTGTTTGGGGGGAATGAGGTAAACGTGATTTGGCTCAACAAGCATACCGTCTTGGGCAACCAGCACGGGTAATTCTGTTCGTCTGGAAAGCAAATCAGCCATCAGACTTTTGTAGTCGGGTGAAAGGTGTTGAATCACCACATACGCCATGCCGCTATCAGGTTGCGCGTTGCTAAAAAATTTTTCGAGCGCTTCCAACCCGCCAGCAGATGCGCCAATTCCCACTACATAAAAATCAACAGAAAGATTTGGTGCAATCATAAATACCTCTTTTGAAAAAACTGGTCTATAAACAATCAGTGCGGAATTTGCCTTTGGCGAAGAATAAGATATTTTCTTTTGTAAAGGCGCTCATATTTGCATGAAAAAATAATTTTTTATGGGATGTATATTTCACAGGCGCCCGCGCCAATTTCACAGCGGGCAATTTCTTCTCCAACCCATAATACGCGAAATTGGGTTGAGCCTTCCTTAATATCCCAAAAGAATATTTCAGGTTCTACTATTTTATCGGGCTGAATAATACTCGAATAACTGCCCGCGCAATCCATCGGGTCCAGGTAGGGCGGGGTTTGATCTTTATAAGATTTAACGCTGATGCAATTTTTGCCCGGAATATATTTAAAACGATGATTTTCCAGCCGAAAGCCTGGCAGGGTTTCGGCTGGCTGGTCGTTTAGATCGAGGCGTTCAAAAGTAAAACCGGACAAACTGCGTGATGCGCGCGAGCGGTTAAGCATGACAAAACTGGTTTCATTCCAAAATAGGGTCAGATTGTTTCCATTTGGATATTTGACGGTTGGCACGCCGATCATTTCTGTGGTGGGGTTGGGCTTGGGCGGCTGTATCGTTGCAGTAGCAGATGGTTGAGTCGTTGCAGTTGCAGTTGCAGTTGCAGTGATGGTTGCAGTTGCGGTTCTAGTTGCGGCAGCCGTTGCTGTAAAGGTGGGCGGATTTGCAGTTGAGGTGGCAGACGGGGGAATTAATGTCTGGGTCGGTTGAACAGGTTGAAGCGCAGATTCGGTGGGGGAGGGGGAGAAAGTTGGGGCGGCGGCAACTGCCATTGGGAAGAGTCCGCTCTTCGCGCAGAACCATCCTCCAGTCCCCAGCAAGAGCAGCAGCAGGAGCAGAATGATCACCCATTTGTTTTTTTTATTTTTAGCGGGCGCTGGTTTTAGGTTCTCTTTTTTATCGGTTACAAGGCGCGTTGGCATTGGGTCGGCGGGTTGTTTGCCCTGAACAATGGTTGGCGCGCCAACTGGCAAGGGCGGCAACGACATTTTAGGCGCCGAGGCTTTGAATGCCTCTTGCAATGCCGACATTAATTGCGCGCCCGATTGGTAGCGGTTTTGCGGTTTTTTATCTAACGCCTTGAGAATGACGGTTTCAACTGCCGCACTGATTTGGGGGTTGATGCTGCGTGGGCGCGGCGGGGCTTGAGTAATGTGCAAGAGTGCAATGCTGGCGGGGGATGAGTCGTCGAAAGGCACTGCGCCGCTGAGGGCTTCGTAGAGAATAATCCCCAGCGAATATAAGTCCGATTGCGGCACAGCATCTGCTGAGCGTTTGGCTTGTTCGGGTGAAATGTAGTGCGGTGTGCCAAAAATATTGCCCATTGAACCGTCGCTAACTTCAAGCGCCATGCCAAAATCTCCCAGCAGTACGCGCCCGTCTTTGGCAATCATCACGTTGGAAGGTTTTACGTCGCGGTGAATGATGCCTTGTGCGTGAGCGTAATCTAACGCGCGGGCAATTGCGTTGCCAATTCGTAAGACATCTTTATTGGGCATTAGCGCGTTTTCTTCAGCGTAGGCTGCCATGACCATTGAAAGGTCTTCGCCATCTATATACTCCATAACATAGTAGGAGTAGCCTTGCTGTTCGCCCGCATAATAAATTTGAATCAGGTTTTCGTGCCGCCATTTTGCCATCATCCGCGCTTCATTAAGGAAGCGCGTGGTGTAGGCTGGGTCGCTTCTGTAGCGTTTATCAATTACCTTAATGGCGACGGCGCGTTGAAGGCTTACGTCTCGCCCGTAGTAGACGGTAGCCATGCCGCCCTGTCCAAGCAGGCGTTCCACGCGAAAGTTTGCAAGTTGTTGTCCGATCATAGGGTCTTTCATTTTCGTGTATTCCGTTGTTTGGCGTTGGCAGAGGGTAGTGTTTTTCTGCTGCTGGCGCGTGTAATTTTAGATAGGTCAGATACGAAGGTGTTGAAGCCTTCGGCATAGGCATTTAGATAGTCTTGGGTGATTCCATTTGCCAGGTCTCTGCGCCCAATGGAAACCAGGCTTGCTACATGTGGGCGGAAGTCGCGCAGGGAAATACGCATAACGCCATTTGCGTCAGTCATTACACCCCAGGCAAGTTGTTTTTGGGTGTTATCGTCTTTGGCGGTGATGAAGCGCGTTAATGTGCTGGTTTCTGCCACTGCGCCGACATTGGAAAATACCTCACGTCCTTTGAGGATGTTGTTGAGCAGTTCAAATCGCTCAGGGATTTTATCTAAGATGCGTTGAAGTGAAAGCGGCAGGTGCGCAAGTAGTTTAATGGCGCCGACGCTGGCGCTTTCACCCTGAATGGCAATTTCTTTTGCGCGAGTTAGGATTGCGCCAAACCCCGCCAGCGAGGCAAGATACAAGCGTTGTGATTGATCAAAACTGGCATACATGGCGCCCAGGTCTTCTGTGGAATCTTCGTAGGCGGCGAGCAGTTTCATGGTTTGCGCGTGTAGGTTGAGCAAATTTAACTCAATGAGCGGCACTTCCATGTTGAGCGGGTAAATGCGCTCGCGCGGAATTTTGAGGCTGGCATCCATGGGGATGAGAATGGCAGGATTGGTGCGGCTTGCTTCTTCCAACATTTGGCGAAGAGCCGCCGCAATTTCTGGTTCGGCGGCGGCGAGGTGTTTTATTTCGGCAAGTAGTTTTTGAGAAGGCTTGTAAGTTACGGCATGAATGGCGCGGTACAAAATTAACAGATCGTTGATGGTGAGTTGCAGCAGGTCGTTTCGCTGTTTGAACTGTCGGCGCAGGCTGAGGCAGTCTTTAAGTCGTATATTTTCATTTTCTGCGCAGGCTTCCACTGAAACGCGCGGCGCTTTTTGAATTAAGTCCAGGTCTGTTTTTTGCATCTGAAGCGTGAGTGAGGTGTAAATGCGGCTATCACTTAAAACAGGGGCGGGGAGCATACTTAAATAACGCGCCCAAGATAGGGCTTCGTTGGTCATAATTTCAGAAAGAGCCGTTCCCCAGGCTCCATCAAAAAAAATGTGCGACTGATCAAAAACAATGCTTTCGCCGGTGTCGAAGATGGTCAGTGCGTGTGAGCCAATGCCGCGCTCTGCCTGCCGCAGTTCAGAAAGTGGCAGCGCCCGCGAGCGAATATCAGTTGAAATTAAGATGGGCGCAAAACGCAAATTATCCAAGTCATTTACCAGCATGGGGGTGAGCCTGTTGCGCAAGTCTGGCAGGGCAGAGCGCTGAACCTGCGCCAAAGCCGCCAATTGTGTCGGCGACGAAGCCGAAGATCGAAACAAAGTTGCAAGTTGGGCGCGGGCTGTCAGTACGTCCAGTGGTTTGTTTGACCCTGGCTCGCAAATTGGAATGAGATAATAACTGTGACGGTGGATGATTCCAATTTGTGTTTCGGTCACATTAAATGGGATGCGGGTTTCACCGTACAAGCCAGGCTCCAGATAAGCCAAAACAGACATTTGATGCTGATACGCGGCAAGGTCGCGGGTCGTCAATAAATCCATTTTTTCCAGCCATTTTTGGCGTTCAGAAGCCGACAAAGAATTTAAGTCGTTTTTTAGAAATTGATCAAATTTATAACGCCGATAGGCAGGGTAATTCAGTTCGGGCGCGTCTGCTTCGCGGCGATAGGGGAGGCGAGTTTGCCAGTCACGGTGCAGCAGTTTGGCGCGGGGAATGCTTGTTTCTTCCATGAGAGAAATAGATACTCGTTCACGCCATTCATTTTCAAGCAGAGCGCTGTATTGATGCAGACACGTAACCGCCGCCATCAGCCAGGCGGTGAGGCGGTCGCTGGGGCTGAGGTAAATATGGTGTTCGTCAAGCAGCGTGTCGAATCCGTCTGTTTCGTTGGTGTGGCGGGCTGTGTCTTCGCGTAGCGCGTACCCAGCATAAAATTGCCATACGCCTTCTGGGAATGCGGTTTCGGGGTCTTTGCCCGCCAATTTAAGCAGATTTTGATACCCCCAAATAATAGCGGCGGGACCAGCAAAGATTGCCCCGTAGACGGCTTTATCTAAAATTTGTTCAACCCCGCTAAACAAAGCGTTTACATCTTGCTGCATTTTTGCGGCGGGAATGCGGCGCCCTGGCAGGCGCGCCAGCCCGCTCAAAATCATCCCTGGCACATTTCCCGCAGGAATAACCCTGGAGATCATTTCAACAACGGCATCTACTTCGGGCAGGGAAAGGCGAGATAGTTGCTGGACTGAAATTTTCCGCGCGACAGTTTGTAAATCTTTTGCAGTGGCTTGAGTTGCTTGCTGATAACTTGGCTTTTTGTCCATAGGCTCACGAATTATATCTCTTCCCAATCTTTATTTTTCTACCAAAAGCGCAAACAGACGCCTGAAAATACGCTAGAATTGGCGCATGAGCATAATTGCCTATAAAATTACTCGCCTGAGCATTGTGCCGTTCTCCACACAGGCAGGCACACTTGATGAAATGACACGCGGACTGCCCTACGGGTTTTACACAACTTTTAGCACGCTTGCAGGCGGAACAAAAGTTTTAGGTCTATCGGCGCATTTACGCAGGCTGTACCATCCCGCAGCAGAGATAGGGCTGAACCCCGCAGTAAATGAGGCGGCGCTAAGAGCTCAAGTTGCCAGCCTCGTAAAGATAAACCTGCCAGATGAATCGCGTGTTCGCTTAATTCTAACCAAACACGATGGAGCGATATATATCGGTATTCAACCTTTTAGCCCACTGCCAGAAGCAGTTTATCGAGATGGGGTGCAGGTCATTAGCGCCAATATTGCGCGCGGCGCTCCACGCGTAAAAGGTACAGATTTTATCACCAAGAGCGTGGAGCAAAGAAAATTAGTGCAAGGGGCTATTTTTGAAGTTTTATTAACACACCACGGAAAAATTTTGGAGGGCATGACTTCTAATTTTTATGCAATCAAAGAGCGTACACTCATTACCGCCCGCAGTGGAATTTTACTTGGGGTTACACGCCGTGTTGTCTTGCGCCTGGCGCGAGGGCAGGGGATGTCCATCGAATACCGCGCACCAGTTCTCAGCCAGAGATTTGACGAGTCATTTCTTACATCCAGTTCGCGCGGTATTGTGCCAATTATTTCTATTAGCCAAAACCCGGTAGGGCAGGGGCAAGTGGGGGACTGGACGAAAAAGTTGATGCGGGCGTATGCAAATTACATTGAAAGCCGTTGTGAACCTATTTAATGTTTTGATTTTTTTTCAAACACTTCATAGTACGCCTTGTCCAACTCATCATCTGAAAGATGCGTGTATCTTTGTGTCACCTGAATATTCTTATGCCGCGCAAGTTCTTGCGCAATACGCAAATTCCCCGTGCCGCGTAAAACTGACGTGACAAAATAGTGTCGGAAGGAGTGAGGGGTAATGTTCCCAATTTTTTCGTCTCCTAAAAATTGTCTCACACGCTCTTTAATAATATTACGCCCGGTGGTGGGGGTCATTGGTTTTATCTTTTTGCCAGCGCCTTTATCGTGACGGGCAAAAAGAGGCAGTGAACTGAGTTGCTTTCCCGAACTTCCATCCAATATGGCGCGTTGCGCTAAATATTCTTTTATGGCTTGCAAAGAACGCGCAGTAAAACGAACGACAGCCTGCTTATTCCCTTTGCCAATAATGACCGCCCGTCCTTCGTTCCAGTCAATATCGCCGCGCCGAAGATTACAGGCTTCATGAACGCGGAATCCCGTGTCTGCCAGGGTGATGATAAAGGCACGATCGCGATATGCGCGTAGATTATTATTGAATGCCTCATCTTCGCTGGAAATTGAAGTTTTTAGGCTGCTAACGTCTTGCATACTTTCCAAAAGCGTCTCAATATCATTAACAGGGAACTGCGGCAGACGGGTTCCTGCGCGGCGTGAGCGTTGTCGTATCAGCACAATTAAGCGAGACTGATTTATATCAATTAGTTTTTCCGAATCAGCGTACAAGTAAAAGCCTTTGATCGCTTGCAAATATAATTGTTCGGTGGCAGTGGAGTAGATGTTGAGATAGTCTACAAATTTCGCAAAGGAATCCTCGGTTAATTTTTCAATGGGGGTGAAATTAGGGTGGAGGGATTTTTTTTCTAAAAGGTTACTAAAAACATGTAAAGCGGTTTTATACGCAAGCATGGTGTGTTTGCTGCGTGCGCGCTCCACCATGCGCAAATAACTGGTTATCACTTCAGAAATAGTCGGGGATGGATGTGGCACATCGGTCATACCGCTCATTATATAGATTTTCTTATCCTTGTCAATGCTTTCGATAATAATACTTATCGAAAGCATACTTCAAAATTGGAAAATGCAATCAAAAAAAGCCCTCCCCTATTTCTTTCAGTACTCAGTTTGTTATTGTGAACGAAAAGTGCCGGAGAAAATGAGGAGTGCAGCCCGTTGCTTATTTTTGCTGCATTCCTCATTTGTGCGTTCCAAATTTCAGCCCCTCCCCCATCGGGGTTTATCGAACCAGTGTGGTTAAATTTTCGGCGATGATTGTTGGTGTCGGTATCCAGGCTTCTGCTTGCGCTTTGGATGAAACCCCGCTTAGAACCAACGCAGTTGGGCAACCAACGCTTTGCCCGGCTGCGATGTCGGTTTCAAGACGGTCTCCAACGATGAGGGTTTCTTCTCTTTTGGTTCCGAGTCTTTCGAGAGAGAGTTCCATTAAATACGGAAAAGGTTTGCCGGCAATAATGGGAGATACGCCCGTTGCTGTTTCAATGACCGAAACCCAAGCGCCCGACCCTGGAATTTCTCCGCGCGGCGTGGGAAAGGTGCGATCTGTGTTGGTTGTGTAGAATGGGATTCCAGCCCGCACCAACAGAGCCGCTTCGGCAATTTTTTGGAAATTGATTTCCCGGTCAATGCCCATGACAAAGACTTGTGCCTCGGATGCATTTTCTACGCTTAAGATTTTAAATCCTTTTTCTTCCAGCGCGATTCGTACACCATCGCCGCCGATCATAAATATTTTTGTTCCTTTGGGGTATTTTTGCGAAAGCATAAAAGCAAGCCCCAAAGCCGAGGTAACAACTTGTGCGGGATCAATACTCACGCCCAGGTCTTGTAACTTCTGTTGATAGTCTTCGGGGGTTTTTGTGCCGTTGTTGGTGGCAAAAATAAATTTTAGTCCGCGCTGGCGAATACGGGCGAAGATTTGAGGCAGATTTCCAATTGGCGCATCTGCCTTCCATATAACGCCATCCATATCCAGAATAAGTGCTTTTATATTTGAGGGAATCATATTTTTGCTTTACTTTGTATTAGTAGTTGATTTAGTATAAAGACAAGACCCTGAGGGTTGTCTCAGGGTCTGCTTAATTTATCCTGTCTATTTCTTTTTTTCGGGCATTTCGATAATCTGATCTACCAGACCGTAATCTACCGCTTGTTGCGCATCGAGATAATAATCGCGGTCAAGGTCACGCTCAATGACATCGAGCGGCTGCCCGGTATGTTTTGACATAATGCCATTTAGCAATGATTTCAAACTCATAATTTGCTTGGCTTGAATGGCAATATCAGTTGCCTGACCCTGCGCCCCGCCTAACGGCTGGTGCATGTGAACAGTGGCGTGCGGCAAGGCGTAGCGCCTGCCTTTTGTTCCTGCCGTCAGTAAAACAGTTCCAAAAGAAGCGGTCACGCCAACTGCCACCGTACTGATTGGATTTGTAATAATTTGCATTGTGTCATAAATGGCAAGTCCGGCATAAATTTGCCCGCCAGGTGAATTGATGTACATACGAATTTCTTTTTCGGGGTCTTCGTGATTGAGGAAGAGTAATTGTGCGACAATTACATTTGCAACCTGGTCGTCAATTGGTGTGCCAAGAAAGATAATCCGTTCTTTTAGTAGAAGTGAGTAAATATCATAAGCACGCTCGCCGCGACCCGTATTTTCAACAACCATTGGCACTACATTTTTAAAGTCTGGAATCATGTTTGTCTCCTTTTTGATGAAGCGATGATACACAAGGTGTATTGGATTTTTATTAAAGTTTGATACAAAATGTCATTGCAAACGCATTTGGAATGTGCGCCTGCAATGACAAGTAATAAAACTTAAGCCTTGCGCCTGCCCCCTCGCCCTGTGCAGATACTACTCTGAGGGCGTTTCCTGCTCACTTTCGGCTGAATCTATTTCTGTTTTTACAGCATCAATCATGGGTGTTTCTTCAACAGGCTTGTATTCGCCCATTGCAATTGCTTTGAGCATATCCAGCGCTTTGCGAGTCATCACGCGGCTGGCTGATTCCATGGCAATGGCTTCGCTTAATTGCTTCTGCCCTTTTTTGCCGCCAGGCATTTTTGAGAAGTCCATGCCTTGTTGAGCAAGTCCCATGAGAGTCTCGTTATATTCAGCCTCAAGCGAGGCGTTGTCAATTTGTATTTTTTCTTTGCGAACAATTTCATCTAGCAGAAGACCGCGTTCCAGCCGTTTTTTAGAGACTGGGGCTACTTCTTCTGCAATAAATTTTTCGCGTGTTGTTTCACGAATTTTGAAGTAAGTTTCCAAGTCCATACTTTGTTGGGCAAGGCGGTTGGAAAGATCAGATAAAACATGTTCGTTTTCATGCTCGATGGCGTGTTCATGGTATTTAATCGTTGCGCCTTCTTTGACTTTTTCAATAAGATCAACAAAGTATTTGTCGTCGTAAGAATCTTGGGATCGTTTTTCCACATCCGTTTTGATGGCTTCTTTAAGCGCTTCGAGTGTTTCGCCTGCGCCCGTCATTTTTGCCAGTTCGTCATCAAGATCAGGCAGAGTTACGCCTCGTACAGTTTTAATGGCAACTTCAATTTCAACGCTCTTGCCTTTTAGCGCGTCCACTTCCCAGTCTTCAGGGAAGGTATGTTGAATTGTCTTGTTTTCTCCAGCCTTTAAGCCAGTTAGTTCTTTTGCAAAACCGTTATAGGGCCATTCGGTGTCACGGTCTTCACTGCGAACAAAGGTCGCAAACCCTGTGCGGTTGAGTTCTGTTGTTTCAGATTTTACATCTACCAGCACATAATCCCCCACGTCAATTGGGCGATCTACATTTTCGGTGGCGGCATACCTTTGGCGTAATTCTTCAAGTGCGTCTTCAACATCTTTTTCGCCAGGAGTCACCCATTCATAAGGCATACGAACTGAGTGATAGTCACCGAGGTTTACTTCTGGCGCAAGTGGTACACGGAATATTAGTTTTGGAGGATCAATGCTTTCTACGGACTCAAGCGTTCCTGTAGCGCCCGGATTTATATCCGCATCTTTAAGAATATTGGAGTATTCTGCGTCAATCAACAAATCCACAGCCTGTTCTGTGACAGCGGCTTCGCCGACTGTGCGCACAACAATTTCATACGGAGCTTTGCCCGGTCGAAACCCAGGCACTTTACTGCGTGATGAAATCTTTGTTGCAGCGCGGCGCTTATAGATATTCATTTTTTCCTGATCTACATCAACAATCAGTTTTACAGAATGGTCTTCTTGGTATTGTTTTTCGATATTCAAAGTTTCCTCCAGACTCAAAGGCTATCCTTTTAGAGTCTAATAAATTTTAGTGGGGACGGTGGGAGTCGAACCCACACGCCTATTAAGGCACATGATCCTAAGTCATGCTCGTCTGCCAATTCCGACACGTCCTCACGTTGTAACGGGCGAAATTATACTGCCAATTTGGAAATTTCAACCAATTTTCAATTGACGATTTTTAATTGCTGGGTATAATCCCGCTCTTGCAATTTCTATTTTGATCTTGGAGAATTTTTCTTGAGCCGTGTTATTAATCCTGATTCTGTTGGAAAAGAACGTACCCGCTTAATAAAATCTATTGTCTTGTGCATCCGCGAATTAGCCAAGCAGACAAATGTTACATCAGAAACAAAAGACATGGCTTCGTTTATTGCTTTGGCGCTTCAATCCATTTCTGATGGTGTAGACGTTTCTGTTGCAGCATGGGAAAAACGCGATTACTGGGTCAAGGCAGATAAATTCCGCATGGAGTGGATGTGGACTGGTCTCTCGGCGGAAAAGATGAAAACTGCCGTGCTAACAAGTGATTGGGCTGCAATTGCCTTGCTAATGCCGCAAATCGCATCCAGGTTTAATAAGGTCGAAGTTTCAGACAATCACCGGCTAGGCAAGCCTTGGGTTGGCGCTTATTCATTGTTGGCTTTGCATCGCAAATTGTAAATAAAAAATCTCCGAAGTCTTTATGGCTTCGGAGATTTTTGTTTAGGCTTTCTGTAATTTTTTTAAATGTAATTCGGTGGTATTAAGCGTTTCGATCACAGCCTCACGGACGTGTTTGCTAAGATAATGCATCTCCAGTGTGGATAAGGGCAAAAAGCGTGCGCCAGCAACAACGTGAATGCAGTTTGCCGCTCCGCAAAGACAGATAAACGGCGCTTGCATTTCCCATTCAGTAGCAGGGTAAAAGAAAGATAATTCTTCTCCTTTTTCTATATTACGGCGGGCAATCATTAACATATTTTCTGTATCCAGTATGACATTGGGGTCGCAGGAATGATTAAGCGCGGCAAGTTTTCCGACATGGGTATGTTTGTTTTTTGCAATTTGTACCGTAAAGCGGGTTGGCTTATCTACAATGTTTTCACTGGGTATAGAGCAAATAACCTCACCTTTTTTATAGGACTGCTTTGTAACAAGCGTTCTGAATTTATTTTCAGTTCGGATTGTGAGCGTATCCATTATTGATGACATTTTTGTAATCTCCTTTTTTACAAACACATACAACATAAATTTATTTAACGTAGTATAGCGACTATGAAATATATTACAAGGTTTTATCTTAAAATATAAAATACTTTAAGGTTATGGAAGCAAAAATCATACCCTGTTCATGTTCACCCATTAAGGCAGTGCCTTATCTTCTGCCCCGCCGCTTGCAAGCCTTGAAGTCGGCGAGAAATAGAATAAATATTCTATTTTCATAAATATACTTTTGTGTCATAATGCTTCAAATTCTGGCAAAAAAATGCAGCAATTCAAACCTTCCTGCTTTTGTCAGCGTTTACTAAATAGACTGTTTAAAGAGGGGTCTTTCAGTATTTGTGAAAGGATTAGGAGGAGGTAGGGAGCCCATATTGATTTAGTGTATTGCACCACAAGTATTTTGTTTTCTCATCGTATCTGTATCAAAACTTTTCGCCAAGGAGATCCAATCGTATGAGCAAAAATAGTGTGCAAGAGCATGACAAACAAATATTGCATAAGATGGGGTATGCGCAAGAACTTTCACGCCGCATGAGCGGCTTCTCTAATTTCGCAATTTCATTCGCGATCATTTGTATTCTGGCTGGCGGCATTTCTGCATTTCCTGCCGCGTTCAATTCGCTGGGACCTGGTGGTGCGTTCTTTATCTGGTTGATTGGCGGGGCGCTTGCCATGAGCGTTGCTGTCGGCATGGGGCAAATTGCTTCTTCCTTCCCAACGGCTGGCGGCTTATATCATTGGAGTTCCCACTTGGGCGGAAAAGCCTGGGGCTGGGCAACTGCTTGGTTTAATCTCGTTGGGTTAATTGCAGTGGTTTCATCTGTTGATGTATTACTGTATACGGTATTTTTCAAAGACCTGCTGTTGGGAACGGTGATGGGCGTAGATGTTTCTACTTTTGGCTACTGGCACCAGTTTTTCTTTGTTGCAGTTGTGCTGATCACCCAAGCCATGCTCAATCACTACGGCATTGAACTTACCACCAAATTGACAGACCTGAGCGGTTACTTAATCCTCGGATTGTCAGTCATCTTGATTGTCTCTTTATTTGCATTCAGCCCAGTTCCATTTAGCGAAATGGATATTACGCGACTTTGGACGTTTAAAAACTTCACAGGTGATGCAGGCGGCGCAGTTGTCCCCTTCCGCACTGAGAATGTAGCCTTTGCTTTTCTGCTTGGTCTCTCTTATGTTTGCTATACGATTACAGGGTTTGATGCATCGGCGCATACTGCCGAAGAAACGCAAGACGCCCAAGTCAATGTGCCCAAAGGCATGTGGACTGCCGTATTCTGGTCTTGGGTATTTGGTCTCGTTGCTGTGGCGTCTTATATTTTGACAATGCCCAGCATTGACGAAGCCGGCGCAGCGGGCTGGGGTTCCTTCTTCTATATGTGGGGCGCATCTCGAATGCCGTATGGTTTAAGCCTTTTCCTTGCCATCGGATTGGTTGTAGTAAATTATCTCTGCGCGCTTGCCGGGCTTACCTCCACCTCACGCATGATGTACGCTTTCGCGCGAGACGGCGGGCTGCCAGCCTCGAAGACTCTTGCACACGTTAGCACCACCTATCGCACACCCACCTACTCAATTTGGGTCTCAGCAACTTTGGCGCTTCTTAGTATGGTATACGCGCCCGCTTATCTTGTTCTGGCTGTTGCTTGTGCAGTCTTTTTATACATCTCCATGGTTATGCCGATTGCGGCAGGTCTACTTGCTGAAGGCACCTCCAAATGGGCAGAAAAAGGACCCTTTAACCTCGGCGTTTTCTCAAAAATCAACGCGGTGATTGCCATCATTTTTGGTATTACCCTAGCCATTAGCGGATTCTTCCCGCCCAATGAGAAGGTGTTTTACTTTACCATTGGCATGATTGTCGTTTTGCCAATTATTTGGTTTGTCTTTGGCGAAAACAAACGCTTTGAAGGTGTTCCTGAAGGTGAAAAAATTAAGGCGAATCAAGCCAAAATTGCCGAAATTGAATCACGATATAAAGATTAAACTACCCACTTGATTTTGTAACAATAAAAGCGGCATCTCACTAGCGAGATGCCGCTTTTATTCCTTAAAAGACCAAATTTACTCTACTGGAGTTTCTGTTGGCGCCGGCGTTTCAGCGGGAATCTCAGTGGCGGCTGCCGAAGTAGAAGTTGGTAGAGCGGTCTCAGCCACGCCGACAGTGGCAGTGTAATCCACTCCAGAATTGATTACCACAGTCAGTGCATCTCCAAATGTCTGTCCCTGATCATTCGCCAATCGCCATGAGCCTGTAATACTTCCCGCAGCAGCAGAAGAAGTCAGCACGACTGAAACATCTACAGATTCTCCTGGTTTTACAATCTTCCCAATGGCGGTTGCCTTGCCGCCTAAACTATCTCCAGCAACAAAAACAAGTTGATATGTTTCCGTCCAAGTGCAGGCGCCAAGGTTGGAGACTTTCCACGTTTTTGTAAAATATTCACCAGCGGCAATTGTGGTACCGTCTGGAATAGATACATCACTGACGTATACCGCAACATCGCAAGCAATAGAAACCGCAGTGGAAGGAACGCTCGGCAGCAAAGCGGGTGTTTGCGGCTGGCTGGCAACAGGCAGCAGCGCAGTCGGCGAACTTAATATCGCATTGGGCGTTGCAGAAAGAATCTCAACCTGCATGGTTTGTTGCTGCGCAGCCACCGTCAATGCGGCATGGGTATAGACCGCATTAATATCTTTTGTGGCGGTATCTTCTACGTTGCCAAAATACAGGGAAATCATGGTGATTCCAGCGGCAAAAAGAAAGACAACGCCTGACCACAAAAGAGGCGTTTTTGTTTTTTTATTCATCATATTTTCTCCTTTTATAAGACACAGATTATAGTGTGAATGGAAAAACAGAAAGCATTAACTCACCTATCATTAACCCTGCGCTTAATATATGCAGATTATAAAAACGAATAATTAATAAACTTAATATTAATTGTAAAACCAGTTGTCTGCCAACGGCTGCGTAGAGTAAAATGAAGGCATGTTTATTTACGATCTTGACCTCCCCACTCTTACAAACCTGCTCCAGCAATGGAACGAACCCGCCTACCGTGCCAAGCAAATCTGGCAGGGTGTCTATCAACAATTGTATAACTCGCCAGACGAGTTCACAAACCTGCCGAAACCACTGCGTGAAAAAATAGCCGAACGGCTTGGATTTTCACCCATAAAAGTAAAACTTTTTCAAGAATCGTCAGATGGGCAAACACGTAAAACACTCTTTGAACTATACGACGGTCATTTAATAGAAGCCGTGCTAATGCGCTACGACCCAAACACCAATTCAGGCAAGGGCAGGCGTACGCTATGTATTTCCACACAAGCCGGCTGCGCCATGGGGTGCGTATTCTGCGCCACAGGTCAAATGGGATTCAGCCGACATTTATCCAGCGGCGAAATTGTTGCCCAGGTAATCTATTATGCCCGCATGTTACAAGATGAAGGGCTTACCGTCACCAATGTTGTCTTTATGGGCATGGGCGAACCGTTCCACAATTATGAAAACTCAATGGCAGCCATAGACATCCTTAATGATCCTGATGGGTACAACTTTGGCGCGCGCCGCTTCACCATCTCAACCGTTGGTCTGGTGCCACAAATTAAAAGATTTGCAGATGAAAAACGACAAGTGAATCTTGCCATTTCGCTTCATGCAGCAGATGATGCCAAGCGGCTTGAAATTATGCCAATCAATAAACGCTATAAAATTGAAGACATACTTCAAGCCTGCCGATATTACGTTGAACAGACTCATCGCCGTGTAACATTTGAATGGGCGCTGATTAACGGCGTAAACGATACTCCCGAAGTAGCCCACAAACTTGCAAAACGGCTTAAAGGCTTGTTGTGTCACGTCAATGCAATCCCGCTTAATCCCACCGAAGGCTATGATGGTGAAGCAACAGACAGACAGCGGGCAATGGCATTCAAAGAAATCCTTGAACAATCTGGCATTGAATGCACAATCCGTATGCGGCGCGGCATAGACATTCAAGCCGGGTGCGGTCAGTTGGCTGGGTCTGTTCTTCATTCTGAATCAATATAGTTTTTTGTGGTCAATTCATCACCCAATTTTCTTTAAATACAAATATCATTTGCCAACAATAGATATGTCAATTTGCCACTGCATGAGACCTACTGCAATGGCAAATTTTATTTCTTGTCAGAACCGCTTGATTAAAGTATAGTCAGTTATCTTTTTCTAATGGTGAAATCAATGGAACAAAAACAAAATTGGCTTAACCGCCCCATTCATCCGGCACTTCCTAATTTAACAAATGAAATTCTGGTCTTTGCCGCTGTCATTCTGCTTGCAATTGTCACCCGTTTTTATGACCTTGAATCGCGTGTGATGAGTCACGACGAAAGTTTGCACACCTACTTTTCATGGCTCCTGTATCGTGGTCAGGGCTACGAACACTCCCCCATGATGCACGGTCCATTTCAGTTTCATGCAGTTGCGCTATCTTACTTTTTACTTGGCGCAAATGATTTCACTTCCCGCATTCCATCCGTACTGTTTAGTATTGCCACCATCTGGATGATTTGGTATTGGCGCAGATATCTTGGAAAATGGGGTGCATTGACAGCCGGCTTGCTGTTGGTCATTTCGCCGTACATGCTTTATTACGGGCGCTATGTTCGTAATGAATCATTTGCAGGATTTTCTGGCATTGTTATGCTATACGCCATTCTTCGCCATCTTGAAGTAGGTGGAAAGAAATATCTTCTGCTTCTTTCCGCAGCGCTTGTTCTGCACTATACCGCAAAAGAAACAGCCTTCATATACACTGCGCAAGCGTTGATTTATCTTGCCGTGTATTTTATAGCTCAGGTGACACGCCGCCCGTGGAAAAACGCAGAGAAAGCCTATCGCTCATTTATTATCGCGCTTGGCATTGCAGTTTTATTCACCGGTTTAACTGTAGGCTACGGGCTATATATGCGCGACACAGCCACCCTTGGCGGGAGTGAAACAGCCGTACCTAGCGACCCCGGCACAATCGCCGCACCCATTACCGCTCCTGAATCTGCTTCTATTTCCCCCACATTGATTGTGCTTGTATTGGCAATTTTTGTAGCGCTCGTAGTCGCTGCTATATTCTTAATTCGCGGATACTCATGGGAGAAAATTCGTAACGAGCGTTCGTTTGATTTACTTATGGTTTCAGGAACGATTGTGCTGCCCATGCTTTCTCCATTTCCTGTCACGTTATTAAAGAACTGGTTGAACGTCACAATTCCAACAACGGCGGCAGAGGTACAAGCAATAAGCACAGACATCCGATCAATCCTTATTATTTTTGGGTTTCTGGTCTTGATGTTTGTTCTCTCTGCGGCAGCAGGGCTGTTGTGGAACAGAGAAAAATGGTGGCAGACCGCGCTGGTCTTTTGGGTTCCATTCACCATTTTATACACAACTATCTTTACAAAAGGCGCTGGCTTTTTTACAGGCACAATAGGGTCGCTTGGATATTGGCTTGCCCAACAAGATGTGGCGCGCGGCAGTCAGCCCTGGTATTTTTATGTTCTCATTCAAATTCCCATCTATGAGTTCCTACCCGCACTAGGGCTTATTCTTGCCATTATTCTTGGCTTACGCAGAAAGTTCACGCCAAAAGCAGAAGAAGATGAAATCATCGGACTGCTTGAAGAGTCAGAGTCTGAAGAAAGAAATTTCCCCAACCTGTTTAGCCTGTTGCTCTGGTGGAGCATTAGCAGTATTTTTGCATTTTCTTACGCGGGCGAAAAAATGCCCTGGCTTACCTACCACATGACCCTGCCGATGATTTTGATCACAGGCTGGGCGCTGGGGCGAATTTTAGACGGCATCAACTGGCTAGAATTAAGGGAAAAGCGTGCGCCATTAACAATTGCCACGCTTACCATATTTACAGTCGGCGTTATGGGTATGGTGCTTGCATTAAATGGGTCTACTCCCCCATTCCAAGGCAAAGAACTTGCGCAATTACAAGCCACCAGCACATTTCTCTTACCAATGATCGCAACAATCATAAGCGCGATTGCCGTCACTTATCTTTTTCGGGAATGGGCATTTCAGGAAGTAAGATATATGTTCGTTCTGGTATTCTTTGGCTTATTGGCGGTACTGACAGCACGCGCTTCATTCCGCACAAATTACATCACCTACGATCAGGCAACTGAATTTCTCGTGTACGCGCACGGCGCACCAGGCATTAAAGAAATCATCACACAAGCAAAGGAAATTTCTGAGCGCACCACAGGCGGCACAGGAGTAGCGCTCGCCTACGATGCCAGCGCGCCAGATACCGGCGTTTCATGGCCCTTTGTCTGGTATCTGCGAGATTTCACCCAACAAACCTCCTTCGACCAGCCAACCCGCGCTTTGCGCGAATCTGTGCTTGTCATTGTAGATGAAAAGAATTTCGAAAAAATTGAACCTGCGCTCGGACCCGGATACTACCGCATAGACTACATTCGCATGTGGTGGCCCATGCAAGACTACTTTAGTCTGTCTTATGACCGCGATCCAAGCCAACCATTTTCAGAAGATTATGCCTGCAGCGGAGTGCTTGGGTTCTTAAAATTAGCCAAAACAAAAGACTACACCCCCTTCTGCGAAGCATTTACCAACCCAGCCATTCGCGCCGGAATTATTCAAATTTGGTTAAACCGCGACTATACAAAATACGCAGAAGCAAAAGGACGCACAGACCTTACTCTCGCCACATGGAATCCTTCAGACAAAATGCGGCTTTACATTCGACAGGATGTCGCCGCAAAGATATGGAATTATGGCGTAGCCCCAACCATTCTTCAAGCAGACGAAGACCCAACAGAAACAAAATACACACCCCTTGCCGCCGACCTTGTCTTGGATGCGGCATTAAAAAACCCGATCGGCTTAAATGCCCCGCGCTCACTTGCCTTTGCAAAAGACGGCACAGTCTACGTTGCAGATTCGCGCAACCACCGCATACTTCACCTGGATATGGAAGGAAATACCTTGCACGAATGGGGTTCCTTTGCAGACGGAGTCAGCACCCCGATAGGAGAAGGGACATTCAACGAACCTTGGGGTATTGCCATAGCGCCTGATGGTGGCTCCATTTATGTAACAGATACATGGAACCATCGTGTAGAAAAGTTCACCTCATCGGGAAAATTTATTGCTGCCTGGGGAATTTTCGGTCAGGGTGAAACCCCCGATTCGTTCTACGGACCGCGCGGACTGGCGGTAGACGCCAAAGGACGCGTATATGTGACCGATACCGGCAATAAACGCATCGCCGTATTTGATGAAGACGGAAACTTCATCACAGATTTTGGCTCCGCAGGGTTTGATCCCGGTCAGTTTGACGAACCTGTTGGCGTCGCAATTGATAAAAATGGCACAGTTTATGTGGTAGATACATGGAATCGCCGCATTCAGACATTTACACCCATTGAAACCGAAGACAGCCTATCATTTCTGCCAGAAAAACAATGGGACGTGTACGGTTGGTTTGGTCAATCGCTGGATAACAAACCCTTCATTGCCGTTGATGAAAACCTGCATGTATTTATTACAGACCCAGATGGGTATCGAATTATGGAATTTGACCAAAATGGCGCAATTCTTCGTGTTTGGGATGACTTGGAGTCCAGCGAAAGCCTTGGGTCACCGTCAGGCATTGCCATTGATAATGATGGTCATATCTGGGTCACAGACAGCCTAAACCAGCGACTAAGAAGATATACCCTGCCGTAAGAAAATAAAAAAAAGGATGAAAGAAGAATTCTTTCATCCTTTGTGACTGTTCCAAATTTGGTAAAGAACGCGTAAGAGGCAATAAGCGAGGCAGT
>DYML01000154.1 GCA_020721605.1 Anaerolinea thermophila | reverse complement strand
GGTTCAATGTTGAACGTTTTGAAAACTCGGTTATACTTTGCCCCGCAAACTATGACTGAGCATATCCGTAACTTCTGTATTATCGCCCATGTTGATCATGGCAAATCCACGCTGGCAGACCGCCTGCTTCAATTAACAGGCGCCATCTCCGAGCGCGATATGACCGAGCAGGCGCTGGATTCGATGGATTTGGAACGCGAAAAAGGCGTCACCATCAAATCCTCGGCTGTGCGCATGTTTTACACATCCCAAGCCAATCAACGCTATGAGATGAACCTGATTGACACCCCTGGGCATGTGGACTTCGGCTACGAAGTCAGCCGCGCGCTCAAAGCCTGTGAAGGCGCAATTTTGGTGGTGGATGCAACCCAGGGCATCGAAGCCCAGACTCTCGCCAACCTCTATCAGGCGCTCGAAGCCGACCTGACGATTGTTCCCGTCATCAACAAAATTGACCTGCCCTCAGCCCGCCCCGACGAAGTGGCGGAGGATGTCGGCTCCCTGCTGGGTGTTGATCCCGATGCGGTGCTGCGCGTCTCCGCCAAAGAAGGCATCAACATTGAGCAAATTCTTGAGACAGTTGTGGCGCGTGTGCCGCCGCCAAAAGATGTGGACAACAAACCTGTTCGCGCACTGATTTTTGACGCGCATTATGATTCATACAAAGGCGTAATTGCCTATGTGCGTGTGATGGAAGGCAAAATAAAATCCACCGACGTGCTGCGCATGTTGGCGACCAAATTGGACCTGCGCCCCGTTGAGATCGGCATCTTTGTTCCTGGCATGAAACCTGTGGAAACGCTCGGCTCTGGAGAAGTGGGGTACATTGCCACAGGCTTTAAAACCGTGCATGAATGCCGCGTAGGCGACACGATCACCCTTGCCGCCGCTCCCGCCGAAGCCCCCCTGCCTGGCTACCACGTTCCCAAGCCAATGGTCTTTGCAGGCATTTACCCGGTGGAAGCCGACGACTACACCAGCCTGCGCGAATCGCTCGAAAAACTACAACTGAACGATGCCTCACTCACCTTTCAGCCCGAAACCTCTCAGGCATTGGGCTTTGGATTCCGCGCGGGCTTCCTCGGTTTATTTCACATGGAGATTATTCAGGAACGCATTGAACGCGAATACGATTTGGACGTGCTTTTCACCGCGCCTTCGGTGGAATACGAAATCTTGACGATTGGCGAAAAAGTAGTGACGGTGGATTCCCCTGCCGAACTACCCGACCCCAGCAAGATCATCGAAGTCCGCGAACCCTGGATGAACATCGAAATCATCACCCCCACCGAATATTATGGACCCATCATGGAACTGGTCATCAAAAGACGCGGCATTTTTAAACAACAGGAATACCCCGCCCCGCACCGCGTACAACTTGATTTTGAAATTCCACTTTCTGAAATTATTGTAGACTTCTTTGACCTGTTAAAATCACGCACCAAAGGCTACGCATCGCTCGACTATCAATTCCTCGAATACCGCGCCGACAAGTTGCAAAAACTCGAAATTCTGGTCAATGGCGAGCCGGTGGATGCGCTGGCGGCAATTGTGCATGAAAAGGATGCCTTCCACAAAGGGCAGCGACTCATCACAAAACTTAAGGACTTAATTCCGCGCCAACTGTTTGACGTTGCCGTGCAAGCCGCTTCCGGCGGGCGCATCATCAGCCGCGCCAATGTCAAAGCCACGCGCAAGGATGTTCTTGCAAAATGCTACGGCGGCGACATCTCCCGCAAGAAGAAACTACTTGAAAAACAAAAGAAGGGCAAGAAGCGCATGAAGATGGTTGGCAATGTGGAAATTCCACAAGACGCCTTCATGGCAGTCCTAAAACTGGATGATGATTAATCTAATTATCAGACATACACAGTGTGACTGGTAATTAGTAAATGGTAATTAAATCCCATGACCAAATTTCTAAACGATTCAAAACGCTGGCTGCCTGGCGCGCTGGTTAGCATTGTATTGATTGCTGCCATTTTATATTTTGTTGATTTTCAAACCATGTGGAATGCGGTTCGCCACGCCAACTACCGCATCCTTGCCGGCTCGGTGGTTCTCTCTTTCCTTTGGCTTTTCATGCGCGCAAAAGTTTGGCAAACCTTGCTGCGTGACAAGCCAAAATATATGGATGTTCTTTTTTCGGCAGGGGAAGGGTACTTGCTCAACAATTTTTTACCCTTCCGCCTCGGTGAAATTGGACGCGCCTTTCTTCTCAGCCGAAAATCGGGGATGTCGTTCAGCGAAATAATTCCCACCATCATTATTGAGCGTGTCGTAGACCTGGCGTTCTCTGCCGCCATTTTGCTGGCGGCTTTGCCGTATGTGGCAGATTCTCAAGGCTCCGCGCAGATCGGCTACCTGGTGGGGGGCGTGGTGGTGGCAGGGCTGGCGCTGATGTATGTGCTGGCGCGTAACAACCAATGGGCGCTGGAGACCTTTCGCAAACTGAGCGCGCGCTGGTCATTTTTACATAAATTTGGCGGCAGTTTTTTAGAGCAATTCTTAAGCGGCTTGGGCGTGCTAACCGATGGCTGGCTCTTCCTGCGCTTTTTGTTTTGGATGACGCTGAACTGGTCGGTTGCGCTGCTTTCTTATTACACAATTACGCTGGCGTTCTTTCCACAGGCACAGCCAGCATGGACTTTGTTTATTTTGGGGGCGGCAGCCTTCGGCGGGGCAATTCCCGCTTTGCCGGGCGGGGTTGGCACATTTGAAGGTGCAATCAGCGCCGCCCTATTCCTTTTTACCCAAGACCAATCCACATCGCTGGCGGTGGCATTAACCGCCCGTTTGTATAATTATCTTAATAGCAGCGTCATTGGCGGCATAGGTCTGCTGCGTGAAGGACAAACGCTTTTGGGTGTGTATCAACAGTTGATGAGCATGAGAAACAAACAAAACATGGAAAGTTCTGATGAGGCACAAGCATAATGACAAAAAAATATTTCATTACCGGCGGCGCCGGTTTTATTGGCTCCAATTACGTTCACCGCTTGTTGAAACGCGGCGAGCAGGTCACTATTTATGATAACTTTGCGCGCGCCGGCGCACCGCGTAACCTGGCATGGCTAAAGCAGGAATTTGGCGAGAGCGCCTTTGAGGTGATTGCAGGGGACGTGCGCGATGCCAGCCGAATCACCGCGTCTGTGCGGGGCGCAGATGTGATCGTCCACCTTGCGGGGCAGGTGGCAGTCACAACCTCTGTTACCAATCCGCGTGACGATTTTGAATCCAACGCGTTGGGTACATTTAACGTGCTGGAGGCGGCGCGCGCTTCGGGCAGGAATCCCATTTTTATTTATGCTTCCACCAACAAGGTCTACGGCAGCATGGAAGACGTTGCCCTGTTTGAAGAGCCAACCCGCTGGCGTTACAAAGACTTGGCGCAGGGCTGCCCCGAAACCCAGCCTTTGGATTTTCACTCCCCCTATGGCTGCTCAAAAGGCGCGGGAGATCAATATGTGCGCGACTACGCCCGAATGTACGACTTGCCGTCTGTGGTCTTCCGCCAATCCTGCATTTATGGCACGCGCCAATTCGGCATTGAAGATCAGGGCTGGGTGGCGTGGTTCATCATTGCGGCGGTCACTGGCAAGCCCATCACCATCTACGGTGACGGAAAACAGGCGCGCGATATTCTTTTTGTAGATGACCTGCTCAATGCGTATGATCTGGCAGTTGAAAAAAATGATGTCGCGCGCGGGCAAGTTTACAACCTCGGCGGCGGCGCTCAAAATGTGATGTCCATTTGGGCAGAGTTTCAACCCAGGTTGGAAAAACTGCTCGGCAAGCCCGTTGCTGTGGCGCGCGGAGACTGGCGCCCCGGCGATCAGCGCGTATTTTACGCCGATATTGAAAAGGCTCAAAAAGAATTGGGCTGGAAGCCCGCCATTAACGTTGAAGCAGGCGTGCAAAAATTATTTGAGTGGGTCATGGAAAACAAACAAGCCTTTTAAAAAAAGGCAGGGCGTAAAATTATTCCATGAAAAAATACTACTCCAAACAAGACCTCTGGTCGCTTTTTTTGATGTGTGCCTTTCCGCTGCATTTGTGGACTTTGCTGCTGGCTTTTCGCGACCTGTCTTGGCTTGCCGAACGCACCAATTTTGGAGACGCAATCGGCGTACTCTCCTACGGAATGATTTTTGCCCTTTTTGAAAGCCTGCTGTTATTTACCTTCGCCTTCCTGCTTGGGTTACTCATCCCCTTGGGCTGGGGCAGAGAGAAACGCCTGGCAATCATCGGCGCATTAATGTTGATTCTGGCATTTTGGGCAATGTTGCCCCAACTATCTGCGCTGCAAGTTTGGCACATCCAAATTGTCTTGGCGCCCATGCTGGCTGGCTTTGCTCACCCTTTGCGGGTTGCCTATTTCTTTGCTTTTATTTTCATACTCCCCAGCGTGATTTTGCCAATTCTGGCGCTCTCCAAAAGCCAAAAGACATTGGCAGTCGTTCTTGACTTGATCGGCAGAATTTCACTCTTAACCATGTTTTACCTGTTTTTAGATGTAGCGGCGCTGATTGTGGTTGTCGCCAGAAACCTCTAAAGGAAATTGTATGCCTGAATTTAACAGAAGAGACTTCCTCAAACTGGCTGGGCTGCTCCCCCTGGGATTGGCAGCGCCAACCTTGCACAAGTCTTTTGGCTTGCAAGCCGATAAAAAAAATGTCATTATCATTGTCTTTGACGCCTTTACCGCGCACAACATCTCCCTCTACGGCTACGGCAGGCAAACCACCCCTCACATTGACGCACTTGCAGAACGCGCTACCGTCTATCACAACCATTACGCGGCAGGAAATTACACCACACCCGGAACAGCCTCCCTTTTAACTGGAACCTACCCCTGGACTCACCGCGCGTTAAAGCCCAACGGACAGGTTTCCGCAGAATACACGGCGCATAATATATTTTCCGTCTTCAAAGATTACTACTCCATTGCGTACACTCACAACGAATGGGCGAACACTTTATTTGAACAGTTTAAAGAAAATATAGACATGCTCATTCCGCGCGAACAATTAACTTTGTTCTCATCCGACCGCCTGGTGCAAAAAGTCTTTCCCAATGATCGTGATATTTCATCGGTGGGTTGGATTCGCAATATTAAAATACAAGAGGAAGGCTACGCCTACTCCTTATTCCTTTCCAGAATTATCACAGCCCTGGAGCAAAAATACTCCGCCCAGTACCGCGCCCAATTTCCACGCGGGCTGCTGCCCACCGCCCGCGCCGACGGAGGCTTTTTGCTCGAACATGCCGTAGACTGGATTGTGGATCAAATTCAGGCTGCGCCTGCGCCCGTCTTTGGCTATTTTCACTTCCTCCCTCCGCACGACCCGTACAGAACCCCGCTTGAATTTGCGGGCAGATTCGACAACGATGGCTACCCGCGCGACAATAAACCCATTGATATTTTGGCAACCGAACAAGACCGCGCCAGAAAGATGGGGCTGGATACACTGCGCCAAAATTATGATGAATTTATTCTCTATGTAGATCGTGAATTCAAGCGCATGTTTGACCTGCTTGAAAAATCCGGTCAATTGGAAAATACTATTCTGGTACTCACCTCCGATCACGGAGAAATGTTTGAACGCGGTATTGCCATGCACGACACCAACGCACTCTACAACCCTGTCTTACGCATCCCCCTCTTAATTTTTGAACCTGGCGTAAATAAACGCACCGATGTCTACCAGCCAACCAGCGCGGTTGATCTTCTGCCAACGCTGGCGCATCTCTCCGGGCTTCCTTCTCCGCAGTGGACAGAGGGCATCCTGCTGCCGCCCTATCTGCCAGTAAATTCCCCAGCCCCCCGCAGCATTTATGCGGTACGCGCGTACGAAGCCGAAATGACAGACGCGCTAACTCAGGCATCCATTGTGCTGGTTAAGGGGCGTTACAAACTGCATTATTATTTTGGCTACGCCGAAATTGGCGGCGGCGACTTGATTAAATTATTTGACGTGCAAGAGGACCCCGCCGAGATGAACGACCTGTCACAGTCGCAGACTGATATAGCCCGTGAAATGCTGCAAGAATTAAAAGCCAGCCTTGCAAAATCCAATGCGCCTTATTTGTAAACATCCTATTTTATGAAAATTCTAACCGTACTCACTTATTACCGCCCGCACACCAGCGGGCTGACTATTTATGCCGAGCGCCTTGCGCGCGCCTTTGTTCAACACGGGCATCAAGTTACCGTAATGACCACCCAATACGAGCCTTCCCTGCCGCGCGAAGAGATGATGGATGGCGTGCGCGTCATTCGCATTCCTGTTGCGGCGCGCATCAGCAAGGGCGTGCTGGCGCCTACCTTCGGGTTAATGGCAACCAAACTTGTCTGGCAGCATGATGTTGTGCAACTGCACCTGCCTCAGTTTGATGCCCCAGGCGTTGCCTTGCGCGCGCGGCTTTTTGGCAAACCCACCGTGCTAACCTATCATTGCGACGTGCAACTTCCGCCGGGCATGTTCAATCGTTTGGTCAATCGTATTTTGGATTTTCAAAATAATATTGCTGGCTGGCTTTCCAACCATATTGTGACCTACACCCAAGACTACGCCGATCACTCGCCCTATCTTTCACGTTTCTCAACCAAACTAACCCCCATTTTGCCCCCAGTAGAATTGCCCATTCCCACCTCTCAGGCTGTTTCTGCTTTTGCCGAGGCGCACCGCACCCACGAGCGCAAACCTGTTATTGGCATGGCAGCGCGCCTCGCCGCCGAAAAAGGCGTGGAAGTTTTATTGGATGCCCTGCCACTGATTTTGAAAAAATACCCAAATGCGCAGGTCTTATTTGCCGGCACATATCAAAATGTGATGGGCGAACAATCCTATTCCGACCGCCTTATGCCGCGTATCCGCGAGTATGAAATTCAAGGGCACTGGACCTTTCTTGGCAATCTCGACCCTGAACAAATGGCTGCCTTTTACTCCAACTTGGACGTGCTGACCGTGCCTTCGCTCAACTCAACTGAAGCCTTTGGATTGGTGCAAATTGAGGCGATGATGAACGGTGTGCCTAGCGTGCCTTCGGCGCTGCCGGGTGTGCGCAGACCGGTTCAAATGCACGGCATGGGGCTTGTCTCTCAAATTGGAAATTCTGCCTCGCTCGCAGAATCAATTTTGGGCGTTCTGGCAAATGCCAACACCTATCGCGGCGACCTGAACGCAATTAAAGAATCTTACGACCCTCACGCTATCGCGCGGGAATATGAAAATTTATTTCAAAGGCTGATGAACCGATGACCAATCGTCATTCTGCAATAAAAACTTCAAAAGACTTTCTCTTCCTTCACTTAAGCGCCCTGCCCTACTTTCGCGCTTTTTTACGCGCCGTGGAAAGCGCCTACTATCAAGACCTTGACCTGCCCTCTCCCATTTTGGATGTGGGCTGCGGTGACGGTAACTTTGCCGCATTAACCTTTGACTATAAAATTGACGTGGGACTCGACCCCTGGCATGGTCCCATTCACGAGGCAAAACCCTATCAAAAATACAACGTATTGGTGGAAGCCGACGGTGGCGATATGCCTTTTTCGGACGGGTATTTTTCTTCCGCGTTTTCAAACTCAGTCTTGGAGCATATTCCGCATGTGGACGAGGTGATAAAAGAAACCAGCCGCGTATTAAAGCCCGGCGCGCCTTTTGTGTTTTGCGTGCCGAATCATAATTTTTTAGACACCCTTTCCATTGGGCGCGGCTTGAATCAGATTGGCTTGCGTTCTGTTGGAAATATCTACCGCGCTTTTTTTAATAAAATATCCCGTCATTACCATTGTGATGACTCCTCTATTTGGCAGGCGCGGCTGGAAGCCAATAATTTTACGCTGGTGCGTTGGTGGCATTATTTTTCTCCGCAGGCATTATCTGCGCTGGAATGGGGGCATTATTTCGGCTTGCCGAGTCTGGTTGCGCATGTTCTCTTCCGCCGCTGGATTCTTTCACCGACTCGCTGGAATTTGTATTTTACCGAACGCTTTTTGCGCAAGCACGTCCAAACCCCAGCCCACCCGCAGGGTGCATACACCTTTTATTTGGCGCGTAAAAATTAACCGAAAAATTACTGGCAGGCGGGCGTTCTTTCTTCAATCGGCAGACCAAAGGCTTCTTTTACTGGCATTCCATCCCACTCTGGCGGAATTGGCAGTCCCAGGGCAAACGCCGCAGTGGCAGCCGTATCTGTGATGTAGACTTGGGTGGTTAATGGCAAAGGCAGAATCCCCGTTCCCGCCGCTACCCAGGGGATGGTCATATCTTCGAGCATGTTGCTGCCGTGTGTGGTGTCATGCCCGCCGTGATCTGCGGTAATGAGAATGAGCGTGCTGTCATATAATTCAAGTTCCTTAAGCGCTTCAAGTATGGAACCCAAGGCTTCATC
>DYML01000153.1:1491-8420 GCA_020721605.1 Anaerolinea thermophila | reverse complement strand
AACCTATAACTTATGACAGATAACTGGAATATGCTCGGACATGAATGGGCGGTGGATTTGCTTCGCCAGCATGCAGCGCACGGAGATGTGCGCCACGCTTACCTCTTTTGCGGACCGCCTGGTCTGGGTCGGCGCACTTTGGCTTTGCGCCTCGCCCAGGCATTAAACTGCACCCAACCCATTGCCGCCGGTATCCCCTGCGGACATTGCCGCGACTGCAAGCAGATCGAAGCCATGCGGCACCCAGATCTGAATGTGATTCAGGCGCTGGATGACGATAAAAAGCCAAAAGAAGGCGGCACGCTCAAAGTGGATCAGGTGCGCGAAGTTCAGCGCTCTTTGTCACTGAAACCCTATCAGGCAAAATATCGTGTGGCTTTATTTTTGCGCTTTCAAGAAGCCAACGAAAGCGCCGCCAACGCCCTGCTTAAAACTTTGGAAGAAGCCCCCGCGCACGCCATTCTCTTGCTCACCGCCGATACCCCCGAACAACTCCTGCCCACCATCGTTTCGCGTTGTGAAATTTTTCGCCTGCGCGCCCTGCCGATTAGCGCCGTAGAATCCAACCTGCTGGAGCGCGGCGTCGAGGAAGAACGCGCCCGCCTGCTGGCGCACATCAGCGGCGGACGCCCCGGCTACGCCCGTCAATTGGCAGAAGAATCAAGTGTGCTAGACCAACGGGAGGAACGCCTAAATGACCTGCAAACCCTGCTGCCCGCCTCGCGGGTGGAAAAATTTTCCTACGCCGAAAAATTAGCCAAAGACAAAGACGGAATGCGCCAAACCATCTTAATTTGGCTTTCTTACTGGCGTGATGTCATGCTGCGTGTGGCGCAGGCGGAAACCCCTTTAATTAACATTGACCGCAATATGGAAATTGAATTTCTCGCCGGCAGACTCAATTTATCCCGCGCGCGGCGCGTAGTGGGCGACTTGGAATCTGCGCTGGAGAAAATGGATAGAAACGTAAATTCGCGGCTACTGGCAGAGGTGTTGCTGCTCAACTTACCGCGCCCCTAAAATGTGTCCATGCAAAATATGTCAGGAACGGAGTCGAAAGTCTCCCGACTTTCGAGCAAAATCAGGAGATTTTGCAATCCACGCTGACAACCTTTGCTTGCACACCCTAAAATAGAGCCGCATTGTTTTTTTACAATCTAATGTACAATCTCAGGCATGTCTTTGGTATGGCTCTCCATTTCACTGATTGCGGGAATTTTTTTCGCCAGAGTCTTTGCCCTGTCTGCGAATGTATGGCTGGGCGCGGGGCTGTTTTTGGTTGTGTTTTTAATTCTGCTGCGCCGCCCTTTCGTTTCAAATATTCGCGCCCTTCTCCCCCTTTCAAACGCTCACTTTCTTTTTTTTCTATCGCCAGTCGCTTTCATGCTGGGCGGGGTTTGGTATCAATTTCGCCAACCGCAGATTAATGCCTTCCATATCGCTTTTTACAACGACCGTAATTATGAAATATTGGTGACAGGCACGCTGGCAGAACCGCCCGACCTGCGCGACACCTACACTAACTTGCGTATAAAAGTAGAAGCCGTAGATTCGGGCAGCGGAACTATGCCCGTAAAAGGCATGATGCTGGCGCGCACTTCAACCCTGACAGACTATGAATATGGTCAGCAGGTGCGGCTGCGCGGTCATTTAAAAACTCCGCCCGAAAATGAAGAGTTTTCATACAGGGATTATCTTGCGCAGCAGGGCATTTACGCCAGCATGTCGGCGGCAAAAGTGACCGTGCTGCCGGGCAATGGCGGCAGCCTGTTCTTTCGGTGGGTTTATCAATTAAAGGCAAGTCTGCTTAAAAATACCTATCGGCTGTACCCCGACCCCGAAGCGTCTCTTCTGGCGGGTATTTTGTTCGGCGTAGATACCGGACTGCCCGCCAGGTTACAAAATGCATTCAAAAATACTGGCACGGCGCACATTATTGCCATTTCGGGTTTTAACATTGCCATCATTGCCGGCATTTTATTTTCCTTATTCAAACGCATCTTGGGCGAAAAAAACGGCGCCGCTTTTGCCATTCTGGGCATTTTCTTTTACACGCTGCTGGTGGGCGCAGATGCGGCAGTGGTGCGCGCCGCGTGGATGGGCAGCCTGTCCCTGTTGGCGCGGCAGTTGGGAAGACGCAATGACGGCATGAACGCGCTGGCGGCAGTGGCGCTGGGAATGGTCATTTGGAATCCGTTGGTGTTGTGGGATGTGGGCTTTCAACTTTCATTCTTTGCCACACTGGGGCTTATTTTATACGCCGAACCATTTTCCAACTTCACCCACCGCCTGATTTCCAAACTTTCAAAACAGGATGTGAGCATGTTTACGCAGATTATTAACGACAATATCGTTCTAACTTTTGCCGCGCAACTAACCACCATTCCCATCATGGCGTATCATTTTCAACGCATCTCTTTGATTTCGCTCATTGCCAACCCGTTTATTTTGCCCGTACAACCGTTGGTGATGATTCTCGGCGGGCTGGCGGTTTTTATCAGCCTGATTCTTTTTCCACTGGGGCAGGCGCTGGCGTGGGTTGCCTTGCCCTTTTCCTCGTACACCATTCACACGGTCGAACTATTTGACCGTGTGCCGCAAGCCTCTATTTTTATTCAAGAAGTATCCGCCTGGCAGACAGCGGCGGTGTACCTTGTGATTTTTGGCGTCACCTTTGGGGCAGGCGCCATTAAACAGGGGTTTAGCGCACTAAAAAATTTTCTACGCCCCCTGCTTTTGAGCGGCGCGTTGATCCTCGTTTTTGCTTGCGCCATGCTAATCTGGCGTCAATCGGCGGCGGCAGGCGATGGGCAACTGCACGTCATCTTTTTGGAAGCAGGCTCGGCAGACGCAGTGTTGATTAGAACCCCGGAAGGCAAAAACCTGCTCATTAACGGCGGAGAAAGCGCTGCAAATTTATCTGATGAACTTGGCAGGCGTCTGCCAGTTTTTAGGCGCGAACTAGACTGGCTGATCGTTGCCTCTACGCAGGAAAATCAATTAAGGTCACTGCCGCGTGTGGTGGAAAGATACCCGCCGCAAAGCGTGTTGTGGAGCGGAAACATGCAAGCGTCTTTTTCGGCACAACGATTAGATCAATACTTTGCCGAACATCAAATTCCAGTCAGCCCTGCCGAGGTGGGGCAAAGGCTGCCGTTGGGCAATCAGGCTTGGGTGGAGGTGCAGGCGGTTAGCCCGCGCGGCATGGTGCTTTTAATCGAATATAAAAATTTCCGCGCCCTGCTCCCCATTGGCATAAATAGCGAAATGTTGGACGCGCTGAAGGAAGACAACCTTAATAAGAAGGTGGACGTGTTGCTTCTGGCAGATGCCGGATACGCGCCATCCAACCCGCCAGAGTTGATCGAAAGCCTTAACCCCGAATTGGCGGTGCTGAGTGTTGCCGCAGGCGACCCCAACGGACTGCCCGCGCCAGAGGTGATTCAAACCCTGGGCGGCTATTCGATGCTGCGCACAGACCGCAGCGGATGGATTGCCATTCATACAGACGGCGACTCCATGCGCGTGGAAGTGGAACGCGGGCAGTAAGCCGGGCAAACGCGCCGCCGCCGTCAATATTTTTGCATTTTTGCGCGAAATCACAAACAACCTGAATTTGGATTACAATCACCCCTTGTTGTTTTTACGGCAACATCTATTTTGTTCGCAAGTTGGTATTTATGATCAATCAAGAAAACAAATCCCCAACCCCAATTATTGAACGCACTACAACTTATAAGCCGCCACGCAATTTAAGCTCCTGGCTGATCGGGCGTCCGCTTTCAACGGCAGATGCGCCGCATGAGACTATCGGAAAAATGGTCGGGCTGGCTGTCTTCGCATCGGATGCGCTTTCGTCCAACGCCTATGCCACACAGGAAATTATGGTGGTTTTGGCGGCGGCAGGAACCATGGCATTTGGGTATGTATTTCCAATTTCCATCGCTATTGTGCTGCTTCTGACGATTGTCTCCATTTCCTATGTGCAGGTGATTCATGCCTACCCCGATGGCGGCGGCGCGTATGTGGTTGCCCGCGATAACCTGGGTGAATTGCCCGGCTTGATTGCGGCGGCGTCCCTGCTGACCGATTACATCCTGACCGTGTCCGTATCCATTTCCTCCGGCGTGGCGCAGATTGTGTCTGCATACCCCAATATGTATGAATATCGAGTGGCGCTGGCGGTGGCTGCGGTGATTCTCATTATGATGATCAACCTGCGCGGTGTGCGCGAGTCGGGCGCTGCCATTGCTGTGCCAAGCATGTCGTTCGTTGTGATCATGTTTGTTGCTATCTTTGCAGGCATGTACAAGTATTTCACCGGTACGCTGGGCGTGGTGCTGGATCCGCCTGAAATTCAAATGCACGGGATTGCAACGGTTGTCACACCCTTCTTGATCCTTCACGCCTTTTCGAGCGGAACAGCTGCATTAACAGGAATTGAAGCCATTTCCAACGGGATCACGGCTTTCAAGGAACCGCGCAGTAAAAATGCCGCTGTGACCTTGACTTGGATGGCTTTTATTTTAGCGGGTTTGTTTCTGGGAATTTCCTTCCTCTCAAGCCAGGTTGGCGCGGTACCTTCAGAGGTCGAGACTGTTATCTCACAGTTGGGACGCACCATCTTTGGCGGGCAGGGCTTTTTGTATTATGCCACCATCCTTGCTACCACCATTATTTTGATTTTGGCGGCAAACACTGCCTATGCCGGTTTTCCGCGTTTGAGCGCGTTGATGTCCATGGACGGGTTTCTCCCGCGCCAGTTGGCATATCGCGGCAGCCGCCTGGTGTATTCTCGAGGTATTGTGGCTCTGGCGCTCCTCTCATCTCTTTTGATTATTTTGTTCCAGGCAAGTGTTACTCGTCTGATACCACTGTATGCCATTGGCGTTTTCCTGTCATTCACTCTGGCTCAGTTTGGTATGGCGTTGCGCTGGCGGCGGAGCGGAAGCATTCATCCCGAAAAAGTGGAAGCGCAAACCTCTCACCGCGTTTCAGCGCTGCAATTTGACCCGCTCTGGCGCTTGAAGATGATTACCAATGGATTCGGCGCGATTTGTACCGGCGTCGTGATGTTTGTCTTTGCTATCACCAAATTCAAAGACGGGGCGTACGTGGTCTTGATCCTAATTCCGGCGCTGATCGGCGTCTTGTGGCTGATTCACATGCACTACAAGAATCTTGCCAAAAAACTTTCCCTCGATAATTTTGGCGTTATTCCACATCACGCCATGCGTCACCGCGTGATCTTGCCTGTTAGCGGCGTGCATCAGGGAACGCTTGCCGCGCTGCGCTATGCGCGCATGTTGTCGGACGATGTGACGGCGGTACATGTGGTGATAGAACCAGCAGACGCCGAAAAAGTCCGCGCCAAATGGGAAACCTGGGGCGAAGGAGTGCGCATGGTTTTACTCGATTCACCTTACCGCCTTTTTGTAGAACCAATTTTGGGCTATATTTCTGAAGTCGCATCCAAACGACAGGCGGGAGAGACCATTACCATTGTGGTGCCTGAGTTTGTCTCCGATAGCCGCATCACGAGCGCATTGCATACTAATACCGCAAATATTTTGCGTGAGCAGCTGAAAAATCAGCATGGCATTGTGATTACAAACGTGCCGTACCATATACATGAAGAAGGTTTGGAGTAAAAATCTATGAGTATGAATTTTGTTGTCATAGGGTGTGGAAGGGTTGGGTCAGAACTTGCCTACCGTCTGTATAAAAATGGGCATAAAGTGGTGGTAGTGGATAGTAACAAAGATTCCTTCAATCGAATTCACGCGGACTTTCACGGGCGCACGGTGGAAGGCGAAGCCCTCTCTGCCGACACCCTAAAACGCGCCGACATTGAAAACACTGCGGGCGTTGCCGTTGTAACCAACTCCGATGCCATGAATGCCGTCATTGGTCACACCATCCGCGTGCATTATCCGCAGGTGAAGCAGGTGCTTGTGCGCAATTATGACCCATCCATGCGTGAAATGCTCGAAGCATTCGGCTTACAGATTGTCAGTTCCACTGCCTGGGGCGCAGAGCGTCTGCAAGAACTGCTGATTGACGCATCGTTTCGCGCGGTCTTTTCGGCGGGGAACGGCGAAGTTCAATTATATGAAATGTCAATTCCCGCCGACTGGGATGGAATTGCAGTTTCGGCTCTTCTGTTGGATTGCGTAAACACAATTGTCATCGCTGCGTTAACCCGCGCCGGACGCGCAGAGTTGGTTACTCACCAAGCCCTGCTAAAAACTGGCGACATTCTCACCATTAGCGCAACTCTGGAAGGCGTGACCGCCCTGCAAGCACGTTTGCAGGCAGGAATGGAGGCTTAATATGTTTGTTGTTATTGCTGGCGGCGGAAGAACCGGCGCACAATTGGCTATGCAGTTATTGGAGCAAAACCATCAAGTACGCCTGATTGAACATCGGCGCGAACTGCTGAGTTTGCTGCACCATGAAATTCCCACCGAGGTGATCTACGAGGGCGTTGTGACAGACCCAAGCGTCTTAAAGCAGGCAGGAATTGACAAGGCAAATGTGCTTGTCGCTTCCACCAATGACGATGCTTCCAACCTTGTAGTCTGTTACCTGGCGCGCACCATGTTCAAGGTGAGACGCACAGTCGCCCGCATCAATAATCCGCGAAACGCCTGGTTGTTCGATCAGAGTTTCCATGTGGACGAGACCATCAATCAAGCCGATGTGATGGCGCACCTCATTCAGGAAGAAATTTCACTGGGCGATATGATGACCCTGCTCAAATTGCGGCGCGGGCGCTATTCGGTGGTGGAAGAAAAAGTCCCCGCTGGCGCCAAGGCAATTGGCACTAAAATTAAAGACTTGGGACTGCCCGACCAATGTATCGTGGCGGCAATTATCCGCCAGGGGCAGATCACCCTGCCGCGCGGCATTAGCACGCTGGAGGAAGG
>DYML01000153.1:0-1391 GCA_020721605.1 Anaerolinea thermophila | reverse complement strand
TCATCGGTGACCTTTCTTTTTGGTTGTAGAATTGCAGTCACCCATTTGCTTTAAAATAGGAGTCTCATGTCTGCCCCGCCGCTGTTTGAATTTGCCTTGCTTAGTTTTATTTCCCTGTTTACTATGGTTAATCCAATTGGCGTGATTCCTGTTTTTACCGCTATGACCGCCAAATTATCGCCTCAGGAATCCAAACGTGTGGCGCGCAAAGCCAGCCTAACCGCTTTGTTTATTTTGCTTGCCTTTGCCTTAACTGGACAATGGATATTTCGTTTCTTTTCCATTTCCATTAATAGCCTGCGGATCGTGGGCGGGGTGATCTTTTTTTTGACGGGCTACGAAATGCTCCAAGCCCACCTCACCCGCATTCAATTTGACGATGAACCCACGCATGAATATATTAATGACATTTCGATTACCCCGCTTGGCATTCCCATCATCTGCGGACCGGGCGCCATTACCACTTCCATTCTTTTAATGAATGAATCCACCTCTCCCTTTCAATCTGGGGTGGTGCTGGCGGTCATTATCTCGCTGATTGCGCTTACTTATTTTTTGCTGCTCGGCGCAAAGCAGGTTACGCATCTCATCGGAGAAAATGGCAACAAGGTCATGTTGCGCCTGATGGGGTTGATTGTGATGGTGATTGCCGTTGAGTTTTTCTTCAGCGGGCTGACGCCCATTTTGCGCGAAATTTTCAAAATCCCCTGAGACTTTATGAATCGCAAACTGGACTGGTCTGTTCTTTTTCTTTTTACCGCGCTGCTCTTTGGCGCAGTGGTGCGCTTTGTACCCGCCGCCTCCAACGGATTCCCGCTCAACGATGGCGGCATGTTCTACACCATGATCCGCGACCTGAAGGCGAATCACTTCATCCTGCCATATTTCACAACCTATAATTTTGTGGATATTCCCTTCGCCTACCCGCCGCTTGGATTTTACATCGCCGCGATTTTCTCCAGCCTGCTGCCTGTTTCTGACCTTCAGGTTTTGCTCTGGCTGCCGCCGCTGATTAATACGCTTGCCATTTTTTTCTTTTATAAATTTGCCGAACAAATGCTGCCTTCGCGTATCACTGCCGCGCTGGCAACACTGGTGTACGCGCTCTCTTCACGCGCTTTTCTCTGGCAGGTGATGGGCGGCGGAATCACCCGCGCCTTCGGCATGTTGTTTTTGATTCTCATGCTGGGACAGGCTGCTCAATTATTTAGGGAGTACGCGCACAAGCGGCTGGCGCTCACCATTTTTTTTGGCGCACTCGCGGCGCTGAGTCATCCGCAGACGGCTTTACATGCGGCGCTGGGCGGCTTGATGATCTTCCTCTTTTTCGGAAGAAGCAAACGCGGAATGATTTCTGCTTTGTTGGTGGGCGCGGGTGTGCTTTTGCTCTC
>DYML01000015.1:18261-33435 GCA_020721605.1 Anaerolinea thermophila | reverse complement strand
CGTCAATGTTTTGTGAGCGAATTCCCGCACCCCAAAGCGGCGGATAGTAATTAACGAATTTTTCTTTCAGGCGCATAACGATATTGCTCATATTTTCTCCAAACTCATTTTTCAAATTATACGCGATGCTTTTGAATCGGTTTTTTCGTTTACAATCCCATCCATGAACCAATCTCTTGCCCTTGTCACTGGCGGCGCGCACAGACTTGGCAAAGCCTTTGCGTTGACCCTTGCCCGCATGGGATATTCCATTGCCTTGCATTACCGACATTCTGTGATGGAAGCAGAGGAAACGGCGAAGGAAATCCGCGCCCTCGGTGTGGACTGTTTGCCAATCCGCGCCGATTTGACTGTTTCTGAAAAAGTGGATTTTTTGTTCGGGATGCTGGATGAACTCCATGCCCCGTTAAAAGTTTTGGTCAATTCTGCGGCGTTGATGCCTGTCGGAAATCCGCGTGAACTTGAATTGCGTGATTGGGACTCAGCTCTCGACCTCAACCTGCGCGCGCCATTCCTGCTGGCACAGCAAGCCGCCAAACGCATGACTGCTGGCGGGTTGATTGTCAACATCAGCGATATTGGCGCGCAAAAAGCATGGAGTCGCTATCCTTCGTATGCGGTCAGCAAGGCAGGCTTGGAATCGCTCACGAAACTGCTTGCCCGCGCGCTCGCGCCGACCATCCGAGTCAACGCCATTGCGCCTGGGCTTGTCCTGCCGTCGGATGTGGTCACACGGGAGCAATGGAATCAACTCGTCGAAAAACTTCCGCTCAAACGCGCCGCCACCCTCGATGAAATTACATCCGCCCTCGAATTTCTCATTCACAACGAATACATTACTGGACAAACCATCGTCGTAGACGGCGGCTATTCGTTAATTTGACGCAATCTCCAATTACCAATCTCTGATGACCTCTCCTAAAAAACTCCTCCCCGACCTCCTCATCTCCCTTGCCCTCGTTGCGGCGGTTATCTTTTACGCAACACGCTACATTGATTTCGCCATCCCGCCGTTTGAAGATGCCGCCATGCTCATGCGCTATGCACAACATCTTGCAGATGGTCACGGAATTGTCTGGAATGTCGGCGAACATCCAGTGGACGGTGCGACTGATTTTCTTTTCATGGCTGCTTCTGCCGCGCTCATCAAACTTGGACTCACAGTTGGGCAAGCGGTGCGCGGCATTGGGTTTGCGTCACACCTGCTGACTGTGTTGATTGTTTATTGGACAAATCGCCGTATCAACAACGCCAACATTCCCTTCTCTTTATTAAGCGGACTTTATCTCGCCGTTGGAACTGGACTCTCCTACGTGTCGGCTTACTTCGGGACGCCTTTCTTCGCCCTTGCCGCCGCAACCACTTGGACTTTGGGATTGATCCTGATTCAACAGCCGAATCCTCGCTTTGAGTTGATTCTCGCCTTCGCTTTGAGCGGACTTATCACTGGGCTGATTCGCCCCGAAGGAGTCATCCTTGCGTCGTTGATGCTGCTTGCCATCCTCGTCATGCGCGGATTCAAAAACTCTGTTTCGATACTTGTCACTTTTGGCGCAGTTTTTCTTTTGCTGGGCGGCGCATACTTTTTGTGGCGTTGGAATTACTTCGGTTATCCGCTTCCCAACCCGTTCTATAAAAAAGGGGACAGCGGTTTGCATTGGGATTCGTTCAACAATTCATTGCTGAATTTATTGCGCTTGTGCCTGCCGATGGCGTTTGCTTTCATCCTCGGCTTTCGTTCACGCGAGACCACAAAACGGGCGATTGCCTATCTCATTCCCATCCTCGGTTTTGCGGCGGCGTTTATTTTGATTTCAGACGAGATGAATTACGGCGCGCGTTTTCAGTATGCGCTGGTTCCGATTGCGCTCATGGCTTGGGTTCCGCTTGCGGGTGGATTCAATTTCTCGAAACCGAATCAACTTTCGGGTAGGGAAAGAGGCGCGTACTTCATCGCATTCATTGCTTTGTCTGCCAGTCTGATTTATTATTCATGGGTTCAAAATTGCTTCCTCACATCCTATCAACAAACTTGCGCGCGCCCGTATGAACGGGATGGACGTTACGACATGGGCAAGTTGCTGGCGGAGTATCGCGGCAAGGGTTATGTGATTGCGACCACCGAGGCGGGCTTGCTTCCGTATTACTCGGGCTGGGACGCGATTGACACCTGGGGCTTGAATGACCAGTTCATCGCGCACAACGGCGGCTTGACTGCGGAGTATCTCGACCAGTACAAGCCAGAGATTATCATGTTCCATGATTATTATTCGCCGCTTGTCCCGCCCAAATTGACCGAAGCCAATCTGGCGCAGCGCTGGTTCAGCATGACGATTATGATGAAGGAATACGCCGAGTCAAATGGCTACGTTCTGGCGGCGGTCTTTGGTGACAGTCCGTACGACACACACTATTATTACGTCCGCGCAGACTTTGCAGATAGCAAACGGCTGATTCAAGAAATATCAACCATGAAAAAATATTACTGGTCTCCGACGGGAAAGAAGTCTATTAATTATGCGGAATTTCAAGAGCCGTGATTGGTGAATGGCGATCAGTAATTGGTAATTGGTAATTGGCGCTACGGAACACGCAACATGGATTAATCACGCAACTTTATCAAGGAGTACTTTCATGTCCGAAACTTTAGAACTTGCTGACAAACTAAAAACCGAAGGCGAAAAATTTATTCGTATCTTTTCCGAACTGACTGATGACCAGTGGCAGGCTGAGGTCTACACCGAAGGTGAAACGTGGACGATCCGCAATGTGCTTTCGCATTTCGTCACCTCCGAGCGCGGATTGGTCAAATTGTTTGAGTCCATCCGTCAGGGCGGGGCAGGCGCGGCGGATGATTTTTCGATTGACCGTTTCAACGAGTCACAGCAAAAAAAGACGAAAGACCTGCTGCCTGCTGAATTGCTCGAACAATACAAAGAGGTGCGCGGTAATACTGTGAGTTGGGTTTCAGGTTTCAAAGACGAAGAACTTGAGATCAAAGGTCGTCATCCGTTTTTGGGTGAGACGGTTCTTCGTGAAATGATAAAAATGCTGTACCTGCACAATCAGATTCATTATCGTGATTTGAAGAGAGCATTAAAGTGAGAAGTAAAAAGTAAGAAGTAAAAAACGGAACACGCGCCACGTAACATATTTTCATCCTTCATCCTTCATAATTCATCCTTTCCTCCCATGACCCTCCCTCCCTTCAAACTCGAACGCTACTTTGCCCAATACGAATTCAACACTGAATTCCTGCTGTGTTCTTCGGACTGCGAAGCCATGTCCATTGCGGATTTGCTCGCGCTTGAACCAGGTTCGGCGGAGAAATTCCAATCCACCTGGCTGGGATACACTGAATCACAGGGCAGTCCTGCCTTGCGAAAAGAGATTTGCAACTTGTATTCTTCCATGCAGCCTGAAAACATTCTCGTTCACGCGGGCGCGGAGGAGGCGATCTATCTTTTCATGCACGCCATGTTGAAAGAGAACGATCACGTTATTGTCCACGCGCCGCATTATCAATCTTTGAGCGAAGTGGCAAAGGGCATCGGCTGTCAGATCAGCCCGTGGCTGGCGCGCGAAGAAAACGGCTGGGCGCTTGATTTGGATGAACTCCGTCATCTCATGCGGACAACGACCAAGGCGGTTATCATCAACACGCCACACAACCCGACGGGCTATCTCATGTCCCGCGCGGATTTTGATGAATTAAATAAATTTGTGCAGGAGAAGAAATTAATTCTTTTCTGCGACGAAGTTTATCGGGAATCAGAATACGACCCCGCTGACCGTCTGCCCGCCGCGTGTGATTATGGCGACCATGCCGTTTCACTGGGAGTCACCTCCAAAACCTACGGGTTGGCTGGCTTGCGCATCGGCTGGATTGCCACGCAGAACAAAAAAATCTACGAGAAAATGGCATCGCTCAAAGACTACACCACCATCTGCAACTCCGCGCCGAGCGAATTTCTCTCCGAAGTTGCCCTGCGGAATCGCCAAAAACTAATTGACCGCAACCTCGGCATTATCCAAAACAACCTAACCGTCATTGACAACCTTTTCGCTCGTTACTCGTCTCTCTTCAACTGGGTTCGACCAAAGGCTGGCTCGATGGGATTCCCGAAATTGTTGAAAGGCGATGTTGAAAAATTCTGCGATGACCTGGTGAAAAAATCGGGCGTCCTGCTTTTGCCCGGAACCATGTATGACGACTCCCGCAACCACTTCCGCCTGGGGCTGGGCAGGGAAAATCTTCCACAAGCGGTGGAACGGCTGGAAGGGTACTTGAGGCGGTAAATTGGTTTGTGAGCCTGTGTGCTAAAATACCGTCAAGTAAGGAGATCCTCATGCTTGAAACTACTCTTAATGTCCGTGTTTCAAATGACCTGCTTGGCTTGGGTCTAACCCAGGATGAAATTCAACGCCGCGTTTCTGAGTGGTTGGTATTTTCGCTTTTTTCCGAGGGGAAAATTTCATCGGGAAAGGCGGGGAAACTGCTTGGCATATCCCGCGTGGAATTTATTAAACTCCTTCAAGCGCGCGGGATTTCCTTCATTAACTTCACAGAGGATGAACTGGCGGAAGAATTGGCGTCGGTTGAGAAAATCGAACCAAGCCGCAAAAAATGATTGACGCAGTTGGATATTCCCAAGATTGGGACATTGGGTATCCTGCTTAAAGCCAGGCAAATTGGTCTTTTTGAAAATTTGCGGCGTGAAATTGAAAACCTGCAAAAGACAGGTTTCTCCATTTCTCAAACGGTGATTGACGAGATTTTGAATATTGCAGGCGAGTAATCTTTTCCCGCGCTGACTACTGACTACTGATAACTGACTACTGCCCACTGCCCACTGATGACTTCCTTCCTCAAACTCACCCGCCCCCTCCACCTTCTTCTTGCCGCGCTGACCTACACCCTCGGCGCGAGTATCCCCGCCTATCTTGGCAAGCCGTTTCAATCGCTGGCGTTTTTGCTTGGGTTGGCAGGGATACTTTTCGCACAGTTGAGCATGACCCTGCTTGCCGAAGTTTTCCGCCCACACAATGAGCCGCTGGTCGAAGACGAAACCCCGCAGCAAAAAGAGATGTTCCGCAACAACGCGCTTTATATTTCGATTGCCGCGCTATCATCCAGCGCATTTATTATTTATCTTCTTTACATTAATCAAATTCTTGCCCTGCCTTCCTTCATCCTTTATCTTTCATCCTTCATCCTTGTCCTTGCCTACTCCATTCCTCCCATCCGCCTGCTCAATCGCGGATTTGGCGAACTGGCTCTCGCCGCGCACATCGCTTATGTCATCCCGTCCATCGGCTTTTTATTGCAAGCCAAAGAGAATCACCGCCTGCTCATCTTCATCATCATCCCGCTCACCGCGCTGGCGCTCGCCTATTTTCTCGTGGTCAATTTCACCACCTTCCCCGCCGACCAAAAATATCAACGCGCCACCCTTCTGCGCCGCCTGACTTGGGAACGCGCCGTCCCGCTTCATCACAGTCTGATTGTCTTTGCCTACGCCCTTTTTGTCGTCGCTCTCCTGCTTCGTTTTTCGATTCTCTGGACAGCCTTCCTGACCCTGCCTTTTGCGATCCTTCAAATCATCCTCGTCCGCAATATTTCACTCGGCGCAAAACCCAACTGGACGTTGATCACCTCCACTGCCCTCGCCGTTTTTGGTTTGACCACCTACTTCATCACCCTCACCTTCTGGCTCCGCTAGACCTTTAACCTTCGACTTTTGACTCCCAACCCATGCCTGAATTTTTGACTCTCCTCCCACCTGATCAAGCCCGCGATGAATTATTCTCGCACCTCGCCACGCCGATAATTGATTCTGAATCTGTGGGCATTGTTCACGCCTTGAATCGATTCACCGCTTCCGATATTTTCGCCCCGCACCCGCTGCCTGATTTCCCCCGCACCACTGTGGACGGGTACGCCGTCCGCGCCCGCGATACCTTCGGCGCAAGCGACACGCTCCCCGCCTACCTCAACTTGATTGGCGAAGTGCCGATGGGCGATACGCCCGCCTTTGAATTGGGCGCGGGTCAATGTGCCTTGATTCACACGGGCGGAATGCTGCCCAACGGCGCCGATGCCGTGGTGATGGTGGAATATACGCAAATGGTGGGGGCGGAAATCGAAATCTTCAAATCCGTTGCCGATGGCGAGAACGTCATCCGCATTGGTGAGGATGTGGCGCAAAATCAACTGGTCATCCCGAAGGGAACTCAACTGCGCCCGGCGGAAATCGGCGGGTTGATGGCGCTGGGATTTACATCAATCAATGTGGCAAGGAAGCCGCGTGTGGGATTGATCTCGACGGGTGACGAAGTGATTGACCCAAGCCAGACTCCGCGACCTGGGCAGGTGCGAGACATCAACTCGTACACGCTGGCGGCGCTGGTTGAAAAAACTGGCGGCGTTGCCACCCGCTATGGGATTTTTGGCGACCAGTTTCAGGCGTTGCAAGCGGCGGCGGCGCAGGCGCTTTCCGAATGTGATATGCTCATCATCACCGCAGGCTCATCCGCATCCACCAGAGATATGACCGCCGAAGTCATCCGCACATTGGGCGAGCCTGGCGTCCTTGTGCATGGCATCAACACCAAGCCAGGCAAGCCGACTATTTTAGGCGTGTGCAGCGGCAAGGCGGTGATTGGGCTGCCGGGCAACCCCGTCAGCGCGCTGGTGAATGGGTATTTGTTTGTCGCGCCAGTCGTCGAAAAATTGTTGGGCGCGTTGCCCAAGCCAAAATCAAGCGTGCAAGCCGTTCTCACGGTCAACCTCCCCTCTCAGGCTGGGCGCGAAGATTGGTGGGCGGTGAAATTAATCCAAAATCAAAAATCGAAAATCGCAAATTACGATGCCGTTCCCATCTTCGGCAAATCGAACCTCATCTTCACCCTTGCCGCCGCTGACGGCATGTTGAAAATTCACCCCGACGCCACAGGTTTGAGTGCGGGCGAAATTGTGGAAGTCTTTTTGATGTAGAAAGGAAAATCTCATGCCCACCCAAAGAAAAGAATCTCGCAAGAAGTTGATGGCGTTTACGCCGGTATATGATCTGCTGCATAAAACCTTGCTGGGCTATGTTGGGGATTTGACCCTGCAAGGCGTGATGGTGATTGGCGAAAAGCCGATGGAGGTGGATCAACACCTCACACTTGAGATTGAATTTCCCGAAGCCCTGCCCGAAATGCCAGCCACGCGTGTTGCCATTTCTGCCCGTGCGGCATGGTGCAGGCAGGATGACAGCCCGCAGTATTTTAATATCGGCTTTGAATTTTCCAAAATTTCGTTGGAAGATGCCAGAATTCTTGAGACAATTTTGGCGCGTTATCAGTTTCGCACGGTGGTGAATATTTCTGACTTGCGCTCTTAGATGCGCTGAATGCCGTTTTGGTTTTGGCGGTTTTCTACACTGTTAATTTTCACCGCAATCAAAAATGGCATAGTACGCGTTCTCGTAGCGGGGGGCGCGTTGTATTTTAAGCGCCGATAGATTTTGCCAGGCTGGGTCTGCGCTGCTCAAAATGAAAATGTTTATGGCGTGCTTTGCGCAAATTTGATCTGCTTCCCGCCAGTCAGCCGTTTGCGCCAAAAATAAAGCGCCCACTGAATTGGAAAGACGCTCAAATTCCGCTTCTGTCACCATGCCGTAGGGCGTGCGGCTGGAGATAACCATCTGGCGCGTGCCGTACAATCCGCTGGGGCGGTCTACAAAGTGAAACGGGTTATTTTGCACAATTGCCGAGCCTGGCGTATGGTCGCGGATAAATTCATAGGCAAGGCGCGCCGAATAATAGCGGCGGCTTTCTTCGCCATCGGTCATAAAAACCCATGCAGACCTTAATAATGCGGCATCGGTTGCCGAGCTTAAAACCCCAAACAGCGCAAAGATAAGCAGAATGCGTTTTGTTCGCAGCGGAATTTGCAACGCAATCCAGACATCCACACCCCAGATCAGCAGTACAAATTGCCCCGCCAGCCATGCGCGCCAGCCCAGGTCGTTGCTGCCAAGTGTTGAGCGCAGCAAGGAGGCAATCATCAGCGTCACCGCCAGTAGCAGCAATTCCGCCAAATAAAAGGGATTGGAAAGGATGGATGTTCTGTCGTGCAGGGTAAACCACAAAAGCCCCGCCAGCGAGAAGAAGCCAAGTTCAAGGATATAGTTAAAGGGCAATGCCGCCAGCATAACAAAGGATCGCCATACAACGGGCAGGTCTTTTACAAAAGATTCCAACTGTAAAAAAGAGCGCACCTCAAAAATGATTGGGAATTCACCTGCGCTCGAAGCGGATTGAATTAGCCCGACAAGAAACGGGCTTGAAAAAAAAAGGGCAGTCGCTGCCGATAGAAAAACCGCCCAAGCCGAACCCTGCTCGCGCTGCACAATAAGGGTGATGAACCAAAGCAGCCAAAAGACGCCAAAGACAAAAGTTACCCAGACCGAAAGCCCGAAAGCAGAGGCAAGGGCTGCGCCTGCAAATAGCGGATACAGACGGCGGTGGGGGATGTCTTTGTGCCGCGCATATTGAATGAGCAAAATCGCCGTTAGCGCGGCAACCAGCGCCGCAAGATGATGCGGAACCCACAAAGCCGAACCAGCCCACGAGACAATCCAGGTATTCCACACATCCACCGAGCCAATAATCTGGCGTGTTGCCAACATCAGCATCAGTGCGGGCAGCACATCCAGCCCGCTGACAGAAAGCAGAGCCACGCCGCGCCACGCCGTTTGCCACGCATCCCCGTTCCGCAGTCGAAGATACAGCAGGACTATGGCAATCAGACCAAAGCCTGCCCAAATGGAACTGGCATTTAGCGCGGCGCGGGCATCCACCATCGAACCGCCAAGCATGTCTATTAAACTGCAAAGGATGTACCAAAAATAATATAAAAACATGAGCGGAACTGCCTCGCCCGGATAATAACTTGGGTTGATGGGTGGAACACCGCTGCGGGTAATGGCATCTACAATTGAAACCCGTCCGGTCTGGTCAAATGAGATAATACTCAGCCACAATGAATTGCCCCACTGTAAATTGACCAAAGAGAAAGCCGCAAAGACCGCCCAAGCCGCGCCCGCCCAGGCAAAGAACTGCCAGCGCTTGTTGAATCTTTTTATGTTTTTCTCTTTGAAAATTGGAATGATTAAGAGCAGCGCCAAGCCCACTGCGGCTGTTTTTAGCGAAAAAATAAGCGCCGTAAGATAGATAAAAATTGGGCTGAAAGCCAGCGAGAGTACAACCCCTATCACAAGGCGCGACCCAAAAAGTCGGCGGCGGAAGTCAAACAGGTGAAATGCCCAGCCTACCGCGTAGCCTGGCAGCAGGGCTATCAGCGAAAAAAGTAAAACGCCAGCCCAAACACCAAGAAGATCAATAAGGGTAAAATTCAAAGCAGTCATAAAAACCTTTGGCAGATGATATTTTGCGCTGCAAGGGTTTCGTGAACCCCCCGCCCAGGATGATGCGAAATGAAAAAAAATTCACAAGCAGCCTTAATTATACTTGCCGTTTTCACGCTTGCCCTGTTGCTAAGGCTGGCGGGCTTAACGGCGCGTCCAATTTGGTACGACGAAGCATTTTCAATTTTAATCTCCGAGCAGGGACCCGCCGCCATTTTGAGCGGCACAGTCAGCGCCGATGCCGATTCTTCCGCCGCCGAGGAACACCCGCCCGCGTATTATTTTTTGCTCTGGGGCTGGGTTCAGCTCTTCGGCAGTTCGCTAAGTTCCGTCCGCCTGCTGTCCATTGTCCTCTCGCTGGCAATTGTTGTTTTTATCTACCTGATTGCCAGTCACTTGTTTGGCAGGCAAACCGCATTGGTCGCTGCGTTTCTTTCTGCAATTCTTCCATTTCAAATTCACTATGGCGTGGAAATTCGCATGTATGTTTTGCTGTCATTTTGGTTAAGCCTTGCCACCCTTGCCTTTCTAAAACGCCAGTGGGTTTTGTTCAGCCTCGCCGCTGCGCTGGCACAGTACACCCACAACCTCGCCGCCTTCTATTTGATTCCGCTGACGCTTACGCCAATTTTTCAAAAAGATTGGAAAACGCTGCGCGCCCTCACTCTGGCAGGATTCGCCGCCCTTGCCTTGTACTCCCCCTGGCTAATTCAACTCCCCGCGCAAATTTCCAAAGTCACGTCTCATTTTTGGATCGAGAAACCGGGTATTGAAAAGTTGTTCACGCTCTTTTTGATGTACCTGCCGCATTTGCCGCTGCCCAATTCCCTGTTGATGTTGGGTCTGCTTATTGCAACGCTGGTGATTGCGTTGGCGGTTTTTCAAACTTATCGCGCCCGAAATTCAAGTGGGCTGTGGCTGGCATACCTTTCTTTTGCTCCGCCGTTTTTGCTGTGGCTTGTTTCGCAGTTTTTCCCCATGTATGTGGAACGCGCCCTGCTGCCGTCTCATGCCATTTTTTGCATTTGGCTGGCTTGGGCATTGACTCAAACCAAACTCCCGCGTCCCATTCAGGTTTTTGCGTTTGCATTAATTTTAGCCTCTGCGGGAATGGGAATTTATCAACATATTACATACAAAGATTTTCCGTACGTTTCCCCCGTGCTAACTCAAAACATTCAAAACAGACTTGAAGCGGGAGATGTTGTGATTCATTCCAGCAAACTCAGTTATTTGCCCGCCTTCTATTTTGACCCAAGCCTGCCGCAGTATTTTATTGCCGACCCCCCTCAGAGCAGCGTGGACACCCTCTCGCCTGCCACACAGAAAATTCTGCACCTGCATCCCCTGGCAGAGATCGAAGACGGCGCCGCCCATGCCTTGCGGGTCTGGTTCATCATCTACCAGCAATCGCTGAATGAATACGCCGAGGCGGGGCAACTTCACCCGCACTTAAAATATTTAGACCAAAACTTTAATCTGCTCTCCACCGAAGATTTGGGCGACCTCAGGCTTTATCTTTATCAAAAATGAAAAAAACAATCACTCACAAAGACTTGCTTTGGTTTTCGGCAATTGCGCTTGCCATTCTTTCTTTTGCCTCAATTCCTTTTTGGGTCGGGAAGTCCTCCGAAACAAATGACCTGCTGTTTCGCGGAACGTATTTTGACGAGACCGATTATGCCGTTCACCTCTCGATGATGCAGGCGGGGCGCATGGGGCAGTGGGCGTATCAAATGCGCTTCACGGATGAAGAACACCCTGCCGCAGTTTTGCGCATGTTTTACATTGTGCTGGGGCATGTGAGTCTGTGGGTGGGCTTGGGCGTGGAGCCGACCTTTCACCTGGCACGCTGGCTTTTTGGCTTTTTGGCTTTGTTTGCTGTGTATCAATTGTTTTGCAAAATTTTTTCCAGCCGCAGCCATGCGCGGGCGGCGTTTTTGCTGGCGGCATTGGGCGCGGGGGCGGGCTGGCTGCAACTCATCCTCGGTGCGCCGCTTGAACCCATTTCGCCCATTGATTTTTGGCTGATAGATGCCTACCTCTTTTTTAGCATTTCACTTTTCCCATCTTTTTCCTTTACGCTGGGCTTGATGGCGTGGGCGTTGAATTTATTTTTTGGCTATCTGGAAACAGGCAAGCCGCAGTCCATTTTTCTTATCAGCCTGCTGGCGGTTCTTAGTCAGACGGTTAACCCAATTGCCTTCGCAGTGGTAGACCTGGCTTGCGCGGGCACGGTTTTTTCGCTGTGGTGGAAAAACCAAAAAATAGAATTGCGTCATGGGCTGGCGTTGCTCTTCATTGCTCTCGCGCAATTGCCCCTGCTGATTTATAACTTTCTCGTGTTGAGCCGTGACCCGTTTTGGAGTCAATTTACCGCGCAGAATCAAACCCTCTCGCCTCCGCCCGTTTTTTACTTTTGGGGATTCGCCCCCTTTTGGTTGTTTGCCGTGTATGGAATGTTTTTGGCTTTGCGTGAGCGCAATCCGCGTTTGTTGGCGCTGACCGCTTGGGTGATTGGCGGCTTTGCATTTGCCTACCTGCCGGTTGCCATTCAACGCCGTTTTATCTTTGGCATAACCATTCCGCTGGCGGGGTTGGCATTGCATGGCTTGAGCAACCTCATCCGCCGCGTTTCGGTTTTGGCGAAGCGTGAAAATTTGGTCTATTTTTCGTACATTTTACTGGCTTCCATTTCGTCTATGTATCTTAGCCTGGGTTTGAGCCTTTTTTTGCAGACCTTGCCTGCCGAAAAATTTTATTCGCGTCAGGTGGAAGATGCGCTGGTCTGGCTTAATCAAAACGCCGCGCCCAACGACTTTGTGCTGGCAGATGTTTCTACCAGCCAGTTGATTGCCCAGCGCACGCGGCTGAAGGTGTATGTGGGGCATGAAATGGAAACTTTGGGATATGCAGAAAAACAGCGCGCGATGGAATTATTTTTTGACGGAAAATCTGCGCCCGGCTGGTTGGCGCAAACGCGCGTTCGCTGGGTCATGGCAGATAAAAACAGCCTGCCGAGGGCGGAGGGGCTGGAGGTTGCGTACGAAAATGAGCGTGTGGTGATTTATAAATTTTTGCGCTAGCAATGCAATCCGCTTTGTGTTAGCCGCCGCAACTCCCCAGCCAGAGGCGCAGGGCGTAGGAATCTATTTGACAAAATTGCCAGCCTTGCAGGCTTTGCCATTGCAGCGCAAGCCATGAATGCCCAATGGAATTTACCGTTTCGTTGTACGGTATGCCGCTAAAAACTACCGCATTCACCAGTGTCTCCAGCGGGTTTACCGCCAGAGCCAGCAGTTGAATTCCAAACCCCAGCAGGGCGAGAATTAGCACAACAGCAAAGTCGCCGCGCCTGCCCCAAGCCGAATCAATTGCGGGCGCAGCCAGAAACCCCAAAAGGGGAACAATGGGGGTTAGCAGGCGCGAACCCCAAGACCAGCCGCCATCCCAACTGTGCCACGAAGCCGCCATTAAAATATAAAGCGCCGCGCTCACCGCTGCCGCGAGGGTCAGTGTTTTTTCTTTTTTGTAAAACAGCCACGCGCCAGGAATTGCCAGGGTTAAGATTGGGGAATACAAAAAAATAGATCGTCCTGGGCTTAGTAAAATTCCGTATAAACCATCTAACAGGCGCGGCAAAAAACTTTCGCTGCCGTACCCAAAATTTAAGAATGACCCAAACCGAATCCAGTTGAAGAAGGCAAGTCCCAGCCCGCCTAGGACAATGCCCCACGCCGACCCGATGGATTTTTTCTCCCATGCCGCCTGGAGCCAAATGGGAACGGCAATAAGATTTGTGGGGCGAAAGAGGAGTGAAAGCCCCAACGCCAAGCCGCTGGCGTGTGGTTTTTGGCGGTCTGCAAAATACAGGCTGGTAATGAGCCAGGCGCCTGCGCCCACTTCGGAGAAAAAACCGCGTGATTGATACCACCAATCTGAACCAACGCCTACGATCAGCACGGAGATGATTGCAGTTTCCCAGCGAAAGCGGCGCAGCAAAAGCAGCAGCAGAGCGGTCATTGCCTGCGCCCCAAATAGGGCGTTGAGGCTGAGAGCGAAGTGCGCGCCTCGGTTTGAGGCAGCCAGTTCCACTGCGCCCATGCTGGCATTTACATCTTTTGGTACATGCCAAAAATAGGGCTGATCTGCCTGCGGCTGAGTTAAGCGATAAATGGCTGCGGCGCTGAAGATGTTACCGGGAAAATATTTTGCATACAAATGCCCGTCCCTGCCAAACTCGCCAATGTTAATCGTCTGGTTTAACCATTGCATCTCATCAATTGATAAGTCTCCTTGCGCTGCCAGGGATATTGCAGAGGTAAAAACAGCGGCTTCATCTGTCACTTGTATTTCTGCCCTGGAGGTTAAACCATAAAAAAACAGGAAGAAGAAAAAGCACAATACGCCTGTCATGTATCGGTGATTTAATAAAAAGGAATTGGTGGGATTCAATAAATTCATGCCGCAAGGTTTTTACGGAAGGCTGGTTTGGGAATTGCACTGCACGCGATACAGATTGTATTGAAGGTCGTGTACGGTAGCCTGCCCGATCAGGTATAAATCGTTCAGCGGGATTTCTCCTTTGGTATCCGACCACTCCATATCTGCTTTTAATTCAATGATGTTGCCTGTAATGGGGGCAGGCGAAATTAGATGATCAAATGAATAGCCGCAATTCGTTCCTGTTATTTTCACTTCCTGACCCATATCTCCATAATAGACATTGGGCAGGGAAATTTGATTTTGATTGAGAACCGCTTGAATATACATGTCGTTCAGGTCACGCATGGAAATCCACGCGCTTTTTGTGTTGTCTGCCTTGAGGATATTGACCAGCGTTTGCGCTTGTGAATCGTGGGGGCTGAACGGTGCGCCGTAGGGTTGAATCATAAAAGACATAATCGCAACCTGCGCCGCCGAAAGGAAGAGTAATTTTCCCGCGCTGAAATTTTTGTCTGTCAGCGTGAGAAGGACAACAACCAGCGCAATAAACGCAATGGCGCGCGCCGGTACGCGGAACGAATCCAGCAGGTGATGCCCCTGGTATGCCAGTGAAGTTGCCAAAAGCACAAAAATTATCAGCGAGAAGGTCAGCGGTTTTTCGAGCGGCGTAAAACCGCTGCGTTGTTTTATTTTCAAAAATATTGTTTTGAACAGCAGATACATGACAGGCACGCCAACGGGCGCCCAGGTTTCCCAGCCCATTGGCTTTGCCAGCCCAATCGAAAGTGAAGAAATAATGCCCGCAAAACTGAGACTTAAATTCTGAATGGATTGTTCTGCATTTGCTCTGGGCTGCCCAATGAGATGCAAAACACTCGGCACATGTACCAACCCAAGAGACGCGCCCGCCATAAAGTACAGGGCTAGTTTTTTATTTTTGAAACTGACTACCAGAGATATAAATAATATCCCTGCGTAAAAAGCGTAATAATTTGAGCCGGTTATTGGGATGACGCCCAGGCAAAGCCCAGCCAAAAGCCCCTTTTGCCATACGTCTTTTTTAGTCTCCAATAAAAAATAGATACCAAGCAACACCCAGCCCCACGACATAATTTTTTCTGTTTGCCCTGCGGTAAAGGCGGGCAAAGCGGGAGAAGCCAGAATTATGGCGGCAGAAATTTTTTGGACTTCTGTTTTGAGAAACAGGGCAGAAAGTTTTCGCGCAGCGAGCAGGGTGAAAAGTAGATGCCCAAAATATACAATGCGCGTTCCCCATTCCAGCGGAGTGGCAAGGTAAACGAGTGTGGCGGGC
>DYML01000015.1:0-18212 GCA_020721605.1 Anaerolinea thermophila | reverse complement strand
CCCGCCATACCAAAGGTCTGTGTAAAGCGGCAGGGTATGGTGATTAAGAATGGAATCGCGGTAGTGAATGATGGGCAGAAGGTTTGACCATGCGTCATTGCCAACCCAAAATGGGGAAATTAAAGCGCGGAAGGAATACAACGCCCCAAAGAGGATTAAAAACATCACCCCAAAACGCGGCTGGTTGATCTGTGTCAAAAATTGGGTAAAGCGCTCTTTTGTCATTTCGTTCTGTGATGATCCCGAACATGGTTATACCACCGCATCTACCATGATTGCCAGAAAGATGAACGCCAGATACATGCTCGACCAGCGGTACATCGTCCAGGCGACCTTGTTGCCGCCGACGGTGAAGACGCGCCACGCGGCGTAGAGCAGGAATCCGCCAAGGACGAGAGCCGAAATTAGGTACACCGTTCCCGCCAGATTGAACAGCGGCAAAAGCAGGGTGACCGCAATTAATTCAATGGTGTACACCAAAATGTGCCTGCGGGTTTTTTCTTCGCCTTGCACCACAGGCATCATCGGCACGCCCGCCCGCGCATAATCTTTCATGCGGACAATCGCCAACGCCCAAAAATGCGGCGGCGTCCAAAAGAAGACGATGGCGAAGAGAATCCAGGGCGCGAGACCAAGTTCACCCGTCGCTGCCGCCCACCCAACCATCGGCGGAATTGCCCCCGCGCCGCCGCCGATGACGATATTCTGCACGGTGGCTTTTTTCAACATCACGCTGTAAAAAATTACATAGTAGAAAATTCCCGCCAGCGAAAGCAACGCCGCGAGGAAATTGACAAAGCCCGCCATGACGTAATAACTGATGAGCGAAAGCGCCAGCCCGTAGGACAAGCCTTCCGCCGCCGTCAGCCGCCCATCTGCCAGCGGACGTTTTGCGGTGCGCTGCATGTTTTTATCCAACTCGCGGTCAATGTATTGATTCAATGCGCTCGAACCCGCCGCCGCCAGCGCGCCGCCGAGCAATGTCCAAAACGTGAGCGAAGCCGAAGGGAAAGCTTTGCTCCCCGCGACCAATCCGCTGTACGTTGTGACCAGCAGCAGCGCCACGATGATCGGCTTGGACAAAGCAAAAAAATCTTTTGCACGCTGCTTGAAATCGAGCTTCTCAATTTTTGTCGCATCCTTCGCCAACACGCCCGAAGCAAAGACCAACGCGCCAAGCGAAATCCACAGGGCAATGGCGCTCATGGTGTGCAAAACAACCAGATGAAGCGGATAACCTCGCGTGACCAAAATTGAACCGACAAATGCCTGCCCGAAAAATAAAACGCCTGTCACGGTGGTCAGCGGCAGCAGCAAGTTTTGGTCACGTTGTTCACGCCAGGCTTTTCTCAGCAGAAGAAACATCAGCACGGATGCAAAGGCGACCATCAGCATGTGCGCCAGTTTCAAATATCCAAGCGGAGCGGTTGGGGCGCAGATCAGCCAGCCTTCGCAAAATGCCCATGCGCCCGTCACGGCAACGGCGCGCCCAAGCACGGTGATCAAAAATACGGCGGCAAACAGCGCAAGCGTCAGCCGCGCAAAGGACGATTTTAGGGAGTATTTCATATTTGTTTCCTCAGGTAAAACGGATAGCCAAAGAACAAAATCGTGGCAAACGAAAACCATTGCAAGGCATAGCCAAAGTGCGGACCCTCGGTCAATTCCACTTCGGGTTGAAAAGCAATGGGCGGAATTTCATCACCTTCAATTTCATTGGGCTGAACGAATACAGGCAGCATGGGGTGTGGACTCTGCGCGGCGATTCGGTTCACGTCGAGATTATTCCACACGTCGAGTTTTCCCTGCGCATCCGCCACTCCGCCGAAGGCTGGTTTGCCCTGCCCAAGCCGAATCTGCCCCGTGAGCGTGACCGCGCCCGCCTCGTCATATTTTCGCCAATCGTTCGGCGTGGAATTTCCATCAGCGGGGATAAAGCCTCGGTTGACCAAAACAGCCCCACCCGTAAAGCGAAGCGGCGTGATGAGGTGGTATCCATACTCAGCGCCGTTGAATTGATTCCGCAGTGTCACTTGATTCTCAAAATCATACTCGCCGGTGACGGTGACTGCGCGCCATTCCATTTTGGAAATATCGTCAGGCACGGTTTGATTCAAGTCAAGCATTTCCATCGCGCGCATGGTTTCGACCTGGGCATTAAATGCGCGGCGTTGTTCGAGGCGATCCAGTTGCCAGATGCCCATGCGGATGCAAAATGCAGTCCCTGCAAGAACAAGCAGGGTTGTCAAAATCCATGCGCGGCTAAATATTTTTTTCACGAGAATTTTCCTCTCAGACCTGATAAGTTTTATCAGAGTCGTGTTGGCAATTAAACTTTTGCGGAAACCTGTCAGGTCTTTTTAGCAGGCATCACCAGCGCGTACAACGCAATCATAATGCCAAGCGGCACGCCCGAAAAGAAGATGCCATACAACCGTGTCCAAGTTGTGAGCGGCTCGTAAACATCCAAGCCAAAGGATTGCCCCGTCTGAAAGGTGCAGGAATAGGCATAAGATTCGGCTGCGTCTAAAAATAGGCTGGCAGAAGTACCGGCAGGAATCCAAAGTGGACCGAGTTCGTGGTCGGCGCTGTCGCTGTTTTTGACCAGCAAAGTGTCGCCAACGACAAAACTCATCGAGTCGGGAATGGCGGGCGGGTTTTCTCCCCGCGCGACCTGTGCGGCTGTTCCCTGTTTAATTTCAATTTCAATTATTTTGGGCGCGCGCGCGGTTTCGCGCAGAAATAAAAATGTAATTTCGTTAAGCGCAATGCCAAATACAAGACCAATTAGCATGGAAACGACAATTCTGTGAACGATGATTTTTAGAGGTGGCATAAGGTTGCCTTTGTCATGTCATTGCGAGGGCGGCGTTCTCCTGCCCGACACTCCCTGGCATTGCCCGCCAGGGCAAGTGTGCGCCGCACGCCACATCGTCCCGATGTTTTTTCGGGAGTGCGGTGAGCAATCTCCTGTCGAATAGGAGATTGCTTCGCCGCCGAAAAGCATGGCGGCTCGCAACACTTGCACCACACGCAAGTGCAGGTGTGACATTATTGATTTAACAAAATTTTGAGGTCGCTGACAATGTCGTCCACAGGCGTTTGGAAGCCATACGAAAGCCGCAGGTTTCCTTGTGTGTCAATTAAATAGATACGCGCTGTGTGATTGATGATGTACCCAAAGGCGGAATCAGATTCGACTCTTTCGTGAATCACGCCGTAGGCATCCCAAATGGGGGTGAGCCGTTCTGTGCTGCCGCTTAAGCCGATAAACCCTGGGTTGAAATGTTCGACATATTTTTGTATTTTTTCGGCGGTGTCGCGTTCTGGGTCTACGGAAATAAAAGTCACTTGAATTAAGTTGGATTTGTCGCCCAATTTATCTATTACCTGTTTGAGTTCTGCCAGTGTGGTGGGACAAACATCGGGGCAGGAGGTGTAGCCAAAAAAGAGCAGAACAATTTTCCCTTGTTGGTCACTCAGGCGAAAGGTGTCCCCATTTAATTTTGTTAATTCCACCTGTGGGGCGATTGGATACGGTTCGCCGTAACTGGTTCCATGAAAACTGGCAGGCTTTGTAAAAACCAGAGTGAGCGCGGCTGCGCCAATTGCCAGGAGTGAAAATATCCCCACCCAAAGAGTCTTCGTGTTCATTGTTACTCCAAATTCATTGCAGGTCACGTTTACCGCGTGACCTGCAATGAATGGCGATACTTACAACAATTTTCCAATTAAATAGAGGGCTGGGTAAAAGAAGATCCAGACCAGGTCTACAAAATGCCAGTAGACTGTTGCGGCTTCCACTCCCCAGTGTTGGTCGGCGGAGTAAACATCTTTGCGGGCATTATTAATAATAACAAGCAGGAAGATGAGACCTGTAAAAACGTGAAAGGCGTGCATACCCGTCAGCATGTAAAAGACTGCGCCAGCCGTGCCGCTGCTGGCGGTGAGACCTTCTGCGGCAGCCAGGGGCCATTCCACCGCCACCACACCGAGCAGGAATCCCAGCCCCAAGACCAAGGTAATTAGGGCGTTGGTGATGAAGCCTTTTTTGTCGCCGTGCGTCATGGCGGTTTCGGCGCGATTCATGAAGAAGGAGGAGATCAACAGCAGGGCGGTGACTGCCAAACCGAGGATTTGGTTCAGGTGCGGGCGGGTGAGTCCCAGTAGATTAATGCGGGTGGTTAGCAAGCCTGCAAAAACAAAGGCATCCGAAAGCAGGAAGAGCCAGAGACCCAGGCGGTTGGTGCCTGTTTTGTAGGCGTAGGAGTGAATGTCGTCATCGCTGTCTTCATTCAACTTGTAAATGTGCATGTAATAATACATGACCAGCGCGGCTTTAATGAGCGCCACCACAACGAGAATGGAAACTGCGTTGAAGGTAACTGCGATGAAATATTCCAATGCCGTGAGTGCGGCAAGGTAGATGAAGATTACCATGCCTTGCCCGTAGGCGGCAGATTTATTTTGATGATGTGACATAATCAGTTCTCCCCTTTATGATGGGTGGTTGCTTTGGCGGGCGCGGCAAATTCAACATATTTTGAGCCAGGTAAGCCGTAGTCGTACGGTTCGCCAACAACTTCAAATGGTTGATCGTAATTATGGGCGGGCATGGGTGAAGCAACCTGCCATTCGGGTGAGCGCGAGTTCCAAATATTGCCTTCAGCCTTTTCACCATACTTAATGCTGTTGAAGAAGTTGTAGATAAAGATCAGAACCGAAATGGCAATCAGAAAACCGCCGACTGTCATCACCAGATGTGTGTAGTCAAAATTGAGCGCGGGATCGTAATCTACAATGCGGCGGCGCATACCCAATAGACCAATCCGCATCATGCCAAAACTCAGCACAAAAAATGCGGGTGTCATTAGCCAGAAATGAAGTTTGCCGAGCGCCTCGTTCATGCGGCGTCCTGTGGCTTTGGGAAACCAGTAATAGATTGCGGCAAAGAACGGGAAGACAAATCCGCCGAAGATGGTGTCGTGGAAGTGACCGACGATGAAGTAGGTATCAGTCAGGTGAAGGTCTGTCGAAACAGTCGCATTGGGGGGACCGGTCAGACCGCCCAATAGAAAGACGACAATTCCGCCCAAGACGAAGAGCATGGGCGTTGGCGCCCAAATTTTTCCTTTCCAAAGTGTGGCAACCCACGAGAAGAATTTCACACCGGTTGGAATTGCCACCAGCAGCGTGCTGTACATAAACGGTACGCGCAGGTATTCGTTCATGCCAGAGGCAAACATGTGATGCGCCCAAACCAAAAAGCCCACCAGCGCAATTGCCAGCGAAGACATGGCAATCCAACGGTAGCCAAATAGCGGCTTGCGCGCAAAGACCGGCAGAAGTTCCGAAATTACACCCAGACCTGGCAGGATGAAGACATAAACTGCCGGGTGTGAATAGAACCAGAACAAGTGTTGAAAGAGTACGGGGTTGCCGCCCTGGGCTGGGTCAAAAAATCCCATACCAAAGAGCCGCTGAAACATCACCAATTGAAACGCAAGCCCAATGAATTGCGTTGCGGTCAGCGCAATAATGGATGTGGCAATTGCCGCCCAGACAAAAATGGGCATACGGAAGGCGGTCATGCCTTTTGAGCGCATTCGTATCACTGTGACAATATTATTAAGCGCCCCTAAAATGGAAGACCAGCCAGAGGTGAAGACCCCCAGAAAGAACATTTGCATCCCAACGGGCGCACGCGCCGAGAGAGGTGGGTAGCCTGTCCAGCCTGTATCAAAACCGCCGAGAATTAAACTCATCAATAAAAGGACTGTGGCAGGTACGGAAATCCAAAAAGCAAATGAGTTTAGGCGCGGGAATGCCATATCTTGTGCGCCAAGCAATAGTGGAACAGCAAAATTGGTAATGCCTGCCATGCCCAGTAAAATGGATACGATCATAATCATGCCGTGCAGTGACATGAAAGTGTTGTAAAGTTGCGGTCCGTTTTGCCCGAACAATTTAATATCAGTGGTTAGAAATTGGAGTTGAGAGGCGGCAAGTTCTGTGCGGAAGATCAGCGCAAACAAGCCGCCAACGCTGATCAAAAAGAGGGCTACGATGGTGTATTGAATACCAATGACCTTGTGATCAAATGAGATGTTGAGATATTTAACCCAGCCTGTGTGCGTCTCTTCGTGATGTTCTGGGGTGTCCATTCCGCGCGCCCATTTAAACCAGTCACTTACTGCGCCGTTGCCGCCTAAAAAGAACAGCACGCCCATAAAGCCGCCCAAAACCCAAGCGGGTTCGGTGAACAGAAAAGGTCCGCTCCATGTCAAACCCATTGCAACGCGGATGGCGGATATAAAAATCGCGCCCAATAGCGTGCCGCCAATTTGCCAAAGCAGCCCTTTGGAAACGGCGTTGAGTCCCGCCACTCCTAAAAAGAAGGCGGTAAAGCCAGCCAGCAGTGAAAATAAACTTGCAATTGGGGCTGCCCAGTCTAGCGAGCCTTGCACAAGCCAGTCAATCATTAGCCCCAATGCAAACCCGCCCAGCGCGCCTGCATTCATCCAAATTAGCCCTTTGGTCAGTGGGCTGATTCCCGCCGCGCCCCAAGCGTACGCCATTGCGCCGCCAAAAGTTGCAAATAGTATGGGCACCAAATGAACATACGTCCACGAGCCGCTGACGGCAAAAACCAAACCCATACCGATGATATAGGCAGCAATTCCTCCAATGGCAAGCGAAAGCCAGCCACGGATTAGAGGGGATACACTTTTCATTATTTTTCCTCCGCCAATTATTTCAGTGTCTTTAGATATGCAATAATATTTGCAATTTCAGTTTCGTTAAGCGCATAAGGTGGCATGACGGTCGGGGCAAACCCAGCCACTTCCTTTGCCTGCGGGTAAAGAATGGATTCTGTGATGAAGGCATCATCTGCAATTACCGTGCTGCCGTCTTCCAACTTTACATCTGAGCCGTATAAATTAAGCCAGGTGGGTCCTGTCATCTTGGAGCCGTCCAGCGAGTGACATCCAATACAGCCATTTTTCACTGTCAAAAGTTCGCCTTGCCCTTCGGGTGTTTTTGCGGCTTCGGCGGCGATCACTGCCTGTTCTGAAATCCAAGTGTCGTATTCTGCTTGTGTATTTACGATGACAGGACCTTCCATGTAGGCGTGTGAAGACCCGCATAATTCTGCGCAACGGACTTTGTAGTCACCGAGCAGGGTTGGGGTAATTCTGTACTCGGTCACACGCCCAGGGACTACATCTTGTTTAATGCGGAACTCAGGCACCCAAAACGAATGGATCACATCTGCTGATTGCATTTTTAGAAGCACTTGTTGATTGAGTGGTAAATGCAATTCTTTGCTGATGATGCCGTATTCAGGGTACTCAAAAGTCCAGACAAATTGCTGGGCTTTGACATTAATTACCAGTGCATCGGGGTCAATGCGGCGGATTTCTCCCAGTGAGTACGCGCCCATGTAGGCAAAAACCAGCACAATTAAGAGCGGAACTACCGTCCATGCAATTTCGAGCGGCGTATTTCCTTCAATATGTTCTCCGTCTCCTGTGTCGCCTTTTTTGCGACGAAACACAATTAGGCTGTAGGTCATTGGCACAACAATTAATGAAAACAGGAATGAAATGGCGACAATCTCCCAATTCCATAGCCAGTCAATTGAAACTGCCTGCGCGCTTGCCTGTACAGGCATTAGCCCTACTGCGTCCAGCCCAAAATAAGTAAGAACCGAAACCGCAATTACTAAAATTCCCACAATCAAAAAATGTCCCATGCGCTCTCTCCTGATGAAATTTCAAACGGTGGGAAAGTACCCCAAGCCCCGTCCTGGTCAAAGAAGACCAATTGCACATATATTGTCGTTATTTTCACAACCCAACTAATATACCAAAATTTATGATATTTGTCACTATTTTTGAGGAGATTTCTTACTTCCACTCCAAGCCTCGTGTGCGGTGCGATTCTTTGTGAAGTGTGCGATGGGTACAAAAAAATACGCAGACAGCGTTTTATGGCTGTCTGCGTATTTCAATGGAGAGTTCTGCAAATTTGCGCGGATGTGTAATTATGCCGCAGTTAATTTTGCCAGCAAATCTGCGCTGTGTTCGGCAGGGCGCACATTTTCAATCACATTTTTGATATTGCCTTCTGTGTCAATGAGAAAGGTGGTGCGAAGTACGCCTTCGTATGGTTTGCCCATAAATTTTTTGAGTCCCCACACGCCGTATTGTTCGCAAATTTTGTGCCCTTCATCTGCCAGCAGGGAAAAGGGGAGTTGAAATTTTTGTTTGAATTTTGCGTGTGATTTGACAGAATCTGGGCTGACGCCCAAAATTACGACCCCAGCCTTTTCGTAGGCTGAGTAATCGTCACGGAAATTGCAGGCTTCTTTTGTACAGCCTGGGGTGTCGTCTTTGGGGTAAAAATAAAGCACTACATTTTTACCGAGAAAGTCAGATAGTTTGTGCGGGGCGCTGTTTTCGTCCAATAGTTCAAAATTGGGCGCGGGAATTCCAGATGAAATGGGCATGATTAAATCTCCTTGTTTTATATCGGGTGGTGTTTATTTTTTGAACCAGCCAGGCTGGGTTAAATTTTCGGGGCGCAGCACTTCATCTAACCGTTCTTTGGTTAGCAAGCCGCGCGCCAGTGCAATTTCTGCCACGCCTTTGCCTGTGTCGTAGGCTTCTTTGGCAATTGCGGTGGCATTCTCGTAGCCAATGAGCGGGTTGAGGGCGGTCACAATTCCAATTGAGTGATTTAACATGTCGGTGAGGTGTTCCTGGTTGGCGGTGATGCCTTTTACGCAGCGCTCTGCCAGGGTTACGCATCCCTGACGCAAATATACAAGGTTGTCGAACAAACTACGCGCGATGATTGGCTCAAATGCATTCAACTGCAACTGACCGCCTTCTGCGGCAAACGAGACGGTCACGTCATTGCCAATCACCATAAACGCAATTTGATTCACCACTTCGGGAATGACGGGGTTAACCTTTCCCGGCATAATGCTCGACCCCGCCTGTACGGCGGGCAGGTTAATTTCGCCCAGCCCTGTCCGAGGTCCAGAAGAAAGCAGGCGCAGGTCATTGCAGACCTTTGATAATTTGACTGCTACGCGTTTTAACACGCCAGAAAGTTGCACAAAGGCGCCTGCATCTTGTGTGGCTTCCACCAGGTTGCCCGCTGTGCTGTATTGAATGCCCGTAACGGCGCTCAGATGTTTACGCGCCAGCGCGGCATAATTGGGGTGGGCGTTGATGCCTGTGCCGATGGCGGTTGCGCCGAGGTTAATTTCCTGAATCAGCAGGGCGGCTTCGCGTAGCCGATTTTGGTCTTCTTCCAACATAACCGCGTAGGTGCTAAATTCCTGTCCAAGGGTCATTGGCACGGCATCTTGCAATTGAGTGCGTCCCATTTTGAGAATGTCTTTGAATTCTTCGGCTTTTTCGGCGAAGGCAAGCCGTAAAATTTCCATGCCCGCAATCAGCTCGTCAATTTTGAAGTGCAGCGCTACTTTAACCGCAGTCGGGTAAACATCATTTGTGCTTTGGCTCATGTTTACATCTTCCAGCGGATGCAGTTTCTTGTAGTCGCCGCGCTCCAAGCCCAGCAGTTCCAGCCCGCGATTGGCGATGACTTCATTGGCGTTCATGTTGGTGGAAGTTCCTGCGCCGCCCTGAATTACATCCACCACAAATTGGTCATTTAGGTTTCCATTCATAATTTCCTTGCAAGATTCTATGATGGCAGTCGCTTTTGAATTGTCCAATAGCCCCAGTTCTTGATTTGCCAGGGCACATGCCTGCTTGACACACGCCAGCGCCTTCACTAAATTGGGGTAGGCGCTGATGGGAATCTTGCTGATTGGAAAATTTTCCAGCGCGCGCAGGGTGTGAACGCCATAATATGCGTCTGCGGGTACTTCGCGCTCTCCGAGCAGGTCATGCTCTATTCTCATCTTCATTTTCGCTCCGTGTTTTTTGAGGTTGTCGGGGGTTCTATGCTATGATTGACGGGTACTTTCGGCAGGTATTTTCGCCGTGTACGGCTTGGTCATTGTATCATTTCAAAATTCTTCATTTTTCATTCTTCATTCTTCATTTGGAGTTTCATGCGCTTAAAAGCAGATTTAACCCTCCTTTTCGTTTCTATCATTTGGGGATCGGCATTCGTTGCCCAGCGAATTGCGGGTCAAATGGGAGGTGTGTACCTTTTTAATGGTGCGCGCTATATTTTGGCTGCGCTGGCGGTTTTACCGCTTGCCATTCGTGCTGGTCAGTCTTTTAGCCCAAAAAAAATTTCACGCGCACAATATAAGTGGATGGGGATTGCAGGCTTTCTACTTTTTGCTGGCAGCGCGTTGCAACAAGTGGGCGTGGTTTACACCACAGCCGGCAATGCCGGTTTTATCACAGGTTTATACGTTGTACTCGTTCCGCTTGCGCTGCTTGTCTTTTGGCGCGAAAAACAACACTGGCTTTCCATTGTGGCAGTTATTTTGGCGGGCGTGGGCGCTTTTCTTCTTTCTACCGGCGGCAAGTTTGAGATTAAGGCAGGCGACATGCTGGTCTTAATCGGCGCCCTGTTTTGGACTTTTCATGTCATTGTCTTGGGCAAGTACGCCTCAAAATTTGAGACCTTCACATTTTCGGTTGGGCAACTTTTCATCTGTGGCATGTTAAACTTTGGCTTGGGCATCTTTGTAGAGCCGATCCCCGCTTTTCATTGGTCGTTGGTGGGCGCAGTGATTTACACCGCCTTCTTCTCTTTGGCGCTGGCGTACACCCTCCAAATTTGGGGGCAGCGCCACACCCCACCCGCCGATGCCGCTCTCATCTTAAGCCTCGAATCGGTCTTTGCGGTGCTGGCGGGCTGGTTATTTTTAAATGAAACGCTGGTTGCCATTCAAATATTTGGCTGTCTGCTGATATTTATTGCCGTTTTAATTTCACAATTTAAAGAGTGGAATTCAGGCATAATTGATCATAAACATTTGGTGGAGGGAAGATAAATTTATGGAAGAAGAATTCAATTTGAGCGAAGATTTAGGTCTGTCTTTTCACCCGCTCACCCGAAAATTATGGCGTGACTTTGAACTGCTCTTTGGCGAAAACGGAGCCTGTGACGGCTGTTGGTGCATGTACTGGAAACTGCGTGGCAAAGAATTTAGCCAAAATAAAGGCGACAACGCGCGTCAGATGCAAAAAAATATTGTTGATTCAAAGATTGTGCCTGGCTTGCTGGCGTACTCCGCAGGCTACCCCGTCGGTTGGATTGCAGTCGAGCCGCGCAGCGCCTACCCCAAACTTGCGCACTCGCGTACCCTCAAACCCGTAGACAAACAATCAGTTTGGTCTATCACTTGTTTTTTTGTCGAAAAGAAACACCGCCGACTGGGAATCACAGTCGGCTTGTTAAAAGCCGCAGTGGATTATGTTCAATCTCAGGGCGGGGCAATTGTTGAAGGATACCCTGTGGACGCACCAGAAAATTATCCCGACCTATTTGTTTACACTGGCACGGCTTCTGCCTTTCAACAGGCAGGTTTTCAAGAAGTCGCCCGCCGCTCGCCAACCCGCCCCATCTTCCGTTACTTTATTTCACCCACGCCCCCCCATCAAACTTGAACGCTCGCTTTCAACCCCCTCCCAAATCTCTCACCCCGCGCGATTATCAATTTCTTGTACTGGTCACGCTGGCTTTTTTGGCTCTTTGCGCCGCCTTGGTATTTGCCAACCTCAGCCTTAAAGGCGGCGGTAATTTTTACGCTCACTGGGTTGGCGCACGCGCCTTTTTATTTGAAAAAATTGACCCCTACGGCGCAGAAACTCCAGCCCACGTGCAACAACTGATCGGCGCACCGTCTGATTCTGAACCTTACATTTTGGTCACGCCCTTTCAGGTCATTCCATTTTATTATCCGCTCTCATTTTTACCCGACCCAAAACTTGCCCGCGCCCTGTTTACCCTGCTGCTGGAACTGGCATTGTTTGCGCTTGCTGTTCTTAGCCTGCTGCTGACTGGGTGGCAAGCCCCGCGCATCTTCGCCATTTTATTTGTCTTATTCACCGTGTTTAATTTTTATACCTTTCAAGCCATTTCCGAAGCCAGCCCTGTTTTGATTCTGGCGCTTTTATATGTTGGCATTTTGTTCGCCTACCGCGCCGAGTTGGATGAACTGGCAGGCGCTTTGGCTGCGCTTGCTTTTTCTTCCTGGGAAGTTGGCGCGTTATTTTTGCTGCTTGTTTTTTGGCGCGCTCACCACGAAAAACGCAAGGGAGTCTTCTCTGGCTTTTTTATGCTTTCTTTCATCCTGTTTTTTATTTCATTTCTTTCCTACCCCAACTGGCTCATTCCCTTCCTGCGTGCCAATGCAAACAACCTGCGGGCTGATTTTGGATTTAACATCCGCGCCATTTTGTTAGATTTCTTCCCCGCCCAAGGCAACGCCCTCGGCTGGATTCTAACCCTCGGCTTAATCCTTGCCCTGGGCTACGAGTGGAACGCTGCCCGCAGCGGAGAGTTTCGCCGCTTTTATTGGACAGCCTGCCTCTCTCTCGCCGCCGCGCCCCTGCTGGGCTTTCGTACCGAAATGGAAAATCTTGCTGTGCTTGTCATTCCGCTTGCCCTCATTTTTGCCATCATTCACGACCGCTGGCAAAAATTTAAAGACAGCCTGACTCTTTTGCTCATGTCTGCCCTCTTCCTCATCCCCTGGTTGTTTTATTTTTTTCGTCTGCCCCAAGATTTGCTCTTTCTCTTCCTCCCTTTTTTCACCTTTATCGGCTTATACTGGATTCGCTGGTGGGCAATCCGTCCCCCGCGCATCTTCAGCGACTTCGCCAACCCTAAATAGTAATTGATGACCCGCCAATTACCAATTACCCAATTACCCTCCCCATGTCCCTTCGCACCTACCTCTTCCTTTTCCTCTTTGGTCTGATCGTCACCTCGGTTATCTCTTATTTTGAACCTATCCCAGGCTACCTGGATTCGGATTACTATTTTGCGGGCGGTATTCAACTGGTAACGGGCAAAGGATTTACTGAGCCGTATCTGTGGAATTATTTGGATAACACCATCTCCATTCCGCACCCTTCACATGGTTATTGGATGCCGCTTTCCTCCGTTATTGCCGCATTGGGCATGTGGCTGACCGGGCAAACTACCTTCACTGCCGCGCGGCTCTTCTTCATCCTACTTGCCGCCCTCGTCCCCCCGCTGACGGCGGCGCTGGCGTACACCTTCTCTCGGCGCCGCGACCTTGCCGTAACCTCTGGTTTGCTGGCAATTTTCTCTGTTTACCACGCGCCCTTTGTCGGTGTGACGGATAATTTCAGCCCCTTCATGCTCCTCGGCGGGCTGTACTTCCTTGTCGTTACCCAACTGATTCAAGACCCAACCCGAAAACGCAATTGGCTCTTTCTCGGAATTCTCTCAGGTTTAATGACCCTCTCCCGCAGTGACGGTTTGCTCTGGCTTGGTGTTTCTCTGCTTTTTGCCTTCTCTCGCAAAAAACAGACAACTCAAAGCGAGAACATCGCCCTTCCATCACGCTTGCCGATTGTTTACTATCTTTTCTTTGCAATTCTTGGTTTTTTCCTTGTCACCGCCCCCTGGTATGCCCGCAACCTCAGCGTTTATGGCTCCCTTACTGCGCCAGGCGCAAGTCGCGCCCTTTGGCTGGCAAACTACGACCAGACTTTCATTTACCCGCCCGACTCGCTTACGCCGCAGTCTTTCTTTGCCCTCGGTTGGGAGCACATTGGCAAAGATCGAGTTTGGGCGCTGATTAGCAATCTCCAAAGCGGATTTGCCGCACATGGCGGAATCATATTATTTCCATTTATTGTGGCGGGGTTCATTTATTATTGGAAAGATGAGCGGGTGAAACTGGCTGCTCTTGCCTGGTTGATTCTCTTCTTTGTGATGACCTTTCTCTTTCCTTTTGCGGGCGCGCGCGGCGCGTTTTTTCATGCAGGGGCTGCGCTTCAACCTGTCTTTTGGGCGCTTGCCCCGCTGGGGCTGGAATCTATTTTGCAGTCCCTTCAAAATCGCGGCGTGGGACATGGCGGCAATCGTTTTGTGTTTCGCAGCATTCTCGTTATGATCGCTATGATTCTCACTGTTTTTGTGGTTTACCTTAGAATCTTTGCGCTGGGCTGGGGCGAAGGCGAAGACACCACCTACCCTGTGGTGGAGCAAATTTTGATTAAGAACGGCATGGAAGACAGCGACATCGTCATGGTTCGTAACGCGCCTGGTTATTATTTGGAAACCGGACGCTCGGCTATCGTCATTCCATACGGCGGCGAAGAAGCCATCCTTGCCGCCGCCGACCAGTTTAACGCGCACTATCTTGTGCTAGAGCCAGAAGCCGCGTTAGCCCCCATTCAGAATCTATTTCAAAACCCTAAAAATCACAGCACATTTATTTATTTGGGCGAATATGATGAAGCCAAAATCTACCGTATCAAAATCGAATAACCTGCCGCTCCGCGATCTTGCGCTTCTTGCCGCCGCAGTGGGGGGCATTGTGGCAGTCTATTTAATTGCCAGTCAGCTGACCTACGGCATTGGCTTTCCGCTCGACGATTCCTGGATTCACCAGACCTACGCTCGCAACCTTGCCCAACGCGGCGAATGGGCGTTTCGCTCTGGCATTCTCTCGGCTGGTTCAACCTCACCGCTTTGGTCGGCTCTGCTCGCCCTCGGCTTTCTAATTCAACTTTCACCCTATCTTTGGGCTTACGTCCTCGGCGCACTTGCACTTTTTGCTCTGGCTGTGGTCTGCGAGCGGGCAGCCCGCGAACTGATTTCTACCTATCGCCCGCGTTTTCCCTGGGTGGGAATTTTCATCGCCTTCGAGTGGCATTTTGCATGGGCGGCGGTATCTGGAATGGAGACCCTGCTGCACGGTTTGATTGCGACAACCGTTCTTGTCTTGCTTATGACAAATTCACCCCGCTACCTAAGCCTTGGGCTGTTAACTGGGCTGGCAGTTTGGGTGCGCCCCGATGGCTTGACCTTGCTTGCCCCCGTCCTGCTGACGGTTTTGCTGGCGGGGCAGGGGCTTCGCGCACGGTTCATTGACCTTACCCGTTACTTGATTGGCTTTGGCGTCTTGTTTGGCTTTTACTTATTTTTCAACCTTGCTGTTGGCGGCACGCCCATGCCCAATACTTTTTACGCCAAACAAGCCGAATATATTGCGTGGCAGCATCTCCCCATCTTCACCCGCCTGCGCGATATGCTGTTGCAGCTACTGGTGGGACCCAGCCTGGTATTAATCCCTGGGGTTATTGCCTGGGCTGTTAAATCGGTCAGACTTAAATTATGGGGTAGTCTTGCCGCCCTACTTTGGAGCGCGGGCTATTTCATTCTTTACATTTCCCGCCTCCCTGTTTATCAACATGGGCGGTACATCATGCCTGCCATGCCCATCTTCTTTTTGTTTGGCTTGCTGGCATTTGCCGAATTTGACGCAGGGAAATTATTTGCCCGCTATCATTGGGTAGCGCAATTTGTCTGGCGCGCCAGCATTGCCATGTTGGCGCTTGCTTTTGTTTTTCTTGGCGCACAATCCTACGCCAGAGATGTGGCAGTGATCGAAAGTGAAATGGTCGTTACTGCCAAGTGGGTGGCAGCCCACCTGCCGCCCGAGGCGTTAATTGCGGCTCACGATATTGGCGCGTTGGGCTACTTTGATCAACATGAATTGATTGACCTGGCGGGATTAATCAGCCCTGAAGTAATCCCGTTTATTCGGGATGAGCCGCGCCTTGCCAGTTATCTTAATCAGCGTGGTGCGGGGTATCTCATTGCCTTTCCAGATTTTTACCCACTGCTGACTGAAAATAGAAAAATTATTTTTGTAACCAATAGCGCCATTACCCTAACTTTTAATCAGCGCAACATGGCTGTCTATCTGTGGAAAACCCCATAATGGGTTAAAATGGATTGAATAAAAAATAACAAACAAGAGAGAATAGGCTTGGGATGAACCAGATTACCCTAGTAATTGTTGACGATCATCCATTATTTCGTCAGGGTGTAGTGGATGCTTTATCATTGGAACCTGATATGCGTATTGTAGCCCAGTGTGCAGATGGCGATAATGCGCTGGAGGTAATTCGCGCCCAAAAACCAACCATTGCCGTTTTGGACGTAAATTTGCCGGGTATGAATGGTCAGCAGATTACACATCAAGTTACGCAAGATCGTCTGCCCACCCGCATTATTTTGATGACCGGCTATGATGATATTGAACAAGCCATCCATGCCGCGCTTGCTGGCGCGTATGGCTATTGCTCAAAAGACATTGAACCACAAACTCTCTCCCGTATCATTCGTGAAGTTGCCGAGGGCAAATATTTTTTTGATCACACTGTGTTTACCCGTCGAGAATTGGATCTTTGGGTGGAAGACAGAATTGAAGGCGCACGGCGTTCTTACAGTGAACCCGGCACCCCCTTTCACCCATTATCAGAACGTGAAATGGAAGTGCTTTCCTGTGTTGTGCGCGGCATGAGTAACAAGGAAATCGCTGGAATTCTTGGCATAAGCCATCAAACAGTTAAAAATCACGTTACCGCCATTCTGCGTAAGTTTGGGGTCGAAGACCGTACTCAGGCAGTTGTTTACGCCTTAAAACGCGGCTGGGTAACGCTTCGAGACTCTAACATTAATCCTCAGGAGTGCTAACATGACCGATAATGAAACAATGGATTATCAAACTGAGTTGGAAGAAACACAACGCGCGCTGCGTGAAGTGACGCTGATGATTGAACAAAGTCAGGGCGAACTTGGCAAAATTACACAGCGCAACACCGCCATTACCTCTCATCTTCAGCAAATTCAAAAACAAAGCACAACCATTGAAGACCTCAAAATGTCTTACGACTCAGCGCTGGATGTTCAACAGCGCTTATTTGTGATGCGTGGTCAATTGGAAAAACTTCAAAACGATAAAGACCATTTTCAAAAATACAAGACAATTTTAGAGAAAATAGTATCTGGAAACGTGGGCGGAGCAGAAGCCGCAACCTCCATTGCCGCCGCCAATGTCAAAAGTCAAATGGCGGGAATTGAAATGATGGTCAATGCGCAGGAATCTGAGCGCCAACGCTTATCACGCCAGATGCATGATGGACCTGCTCAGGCGCTATCAAACTTTATCTTACAAACAGAAATCGCCATGCGTCTTTTAGATGTAGACCCTGTTCAGGCAAAGGATGAATTAGGAAACTTAAAAACTTCCGCAATGGGCACTTTTCAAAAGGTTCGTAATTTCATCTTTGAATTGCGCCCAATGATGCTTGATGATTTGGGGTTAATTCCCACCTTGCATAGATACACCACCGCTTTCAAAGAACAGGCAGGGTTAGACGTGGGCGTAATGGTGACAGGCACCGAGCGTCGCCTTGAACCGTATTTAGAGGTGATGATTTTTCGTGCAGTGCAAGAACTGCTTGGAAACGCATCACGCCACAGCCAGGCTACTTTAATAAAGATACAGGTTGATCTTGGCAACGAAATGATTCGTGTTAGTGTTGAAGATAACGGAAAGGGGTTTTCACCTGAAACACTAAAGGAGTCCAATAATCTTGGCTTAAAACTCATTCGTGAACGCGCTGAAATGCTGGGTGGAAGTTTTGAAATTGACAGCGCTGCGGGTTCTGGGTCAAGAATCTCTTTTGGCGTTCCGTCAAAAATGTAATATTTGCATTGCGTTTACCAGTCGCCTAACAATATTGTAGGCGGCTTTATTTTTTGGTACTTGTTTTATCCAAGCGAGAAACTGTATAATGTTTTAAGCGTTTTTATTTTGTATGTTAAATGTGAAAGGAGGTGAAATTTAATGTTATGTTTCCAAAAAGAAAAAGGACAGGGGCTTGTTGAATATGCTTTTATTTTGGTCTTGGTTGCTATCGTCGTTCTTGTTGCAATGCTGGTTTTGGGTCCTGTAATTGGTAACACATTTAGTATGATGAATTCAAGTTTAGCCAAAGTCTAATTTTCAAGTAACACAAGCGGGACTCTATTAAATTATTTAATAGAGTCCCGCTTGTGTTACTTATCAGCAAAGAACACCCTGAAGAAGTTTACGGATGATCGTTTTTTTATCTTTGAGACGGTGACTTCAATTAAAATGGCGTTAAAATTATGAGGATGTAAGGGGTTTCTGATTATGTTTTTGTGATTTTTCTTGTATAATGACTGTGTTA
>DYML01000152.1 GCA_020721605.1 Anaerolinea thermophila | reverse complement strand
AAACTTTTTTTAACAGCATAGACGAGTTCCTGTTTGTCCTTGACGAACAGGGGAATATGATTCACGTCAATCAAACTGTCACCAACCGCCTGGGATATTCTGCGAAGGAACTTTTGGGGCAATCGGTGTTGATGGTTCACCCGCCAGAACGCCAACAGGAAGCAGGGCGTATTGTAGGGGAAATGCTGGCAGGCACAGCAGAGTTTTGCCCCGTGCCGCTCATCACCAAAACAGGCGACCAAATTCCAGTGGAAACAAGGGTAACAGCCGGTTTTTGGAATGACAAAAACGCCATCTTTGGCGTCACCAAAGACATCTCACAAATTAAATTATCGGAAGAAAAGTTCTCCAAAGCCTTTCACTCCAATTCGGTACTCATGGCATTGAGTAAATTGGAAGACGGCGAATACATTGACGTAAACGAGATGTTCCTTCAGACTCTCGGCTTTTCACGCGCGGAAGTGATTGGAAAACAATCTACAAACCTTGAACTTTTTGCCGACCCAAACCAGCGCAGCCTGATTGTAGAAAAAATACAGCAAGACAAAATGGTGAGAGGCGTTGAGGTACTGGTAAAAACCAAAAATGGCGCGGTGCGCAACGGCTTATTTTCCGCCGACATAATCTACCTGGGCAAAAACCAATGCCTCTTAACAACCCTGGTAGACATTACCGAACACAAGCAGGCAGAAAAAGCGCTGCGCGAAAGCGAAGAAAAATATCGCACAGTGGCAAATTTCACCTACGACTGGGAAGCATGGCACGCGCCCGACGGCGAGTGCCTTTATATCTCCAAATCCTGCGAGCGCATCAGCGGCTACACCGCCGAACAATTTCTGGCGGATTCAAAACTGGTATTAAAAATTACACACCCTGAAGACCTGGAAAGAGTAACCGAACATTTTGACACAGCAACCAGTTGCTGCCAGGGCGAAGACGCGCAATTGGATTTTCGCATTATTACCTTAAGTGGAGAAATGCGCTGGGTCAGCCATCACTGCACAACGGTTTACAGCCAGGAAGGTCTGTGCCTGGGTCGCCGCGAAAGCAACCGCGACATCACCAGCCGCAAACAGGCAGAAGAAGCCCTGCGTGAATCAGAACGCTTTGCGCGCGCCACCGTTAATTCAATGACAGGCGAAATTGCCATTTTGGATGAAAACGGCGTCATTATAGACGTGAACCACGCCTGGAGCCAACTGGCGCAGCATAACGCGCCTGACCCTGCCGCCGTCTGTGAAGGCGCCAACTACCTTGCCGTTTGCGATTCCGCCTATGGAAATGACGCAGTGTACGCCAAAGCCATTGCAGAGGGCATTCGCGGGGTGATACAGGGCAAACAAAGCGAATTTTCGCTCGAATATCACTGCTGCTCCTCCGACCCAGCCGACAAAGAACACAACTGGTTTAATGCCAAAATTACGCGCTTTACGGGCGATGGACCTGTGCGCGCGGTAGTTGCGCATGAGAACATCAACACCCGCAAACTGGCAGAAGACCGCATTCAACAACAAAACGTCTACCTTTCCGTTTTACATGAAATTACGCTCGACCTGCTTAACCACCGCAGCATGGACGACCTGCTTCAAATCATTGTGGAGCGCGCGGCGTTCTTGCTGCACGCCCCCTACGGCGAACTGATGATGGAAAAAGACGGCGTTCTGATTACCCAAGCCCTAACCCAAAACCAACCCTTCCTGATTGAAAGCCAAAGACCGCGCAAACAAGAGGGGCTGTGCTGGCAGGCATTTGATATAAAAAAACCAGTCATTGCGAATGACTACGCCCCCAACCAGGATAACCACAATTTTTATTTACACCATTCCATTTGCACAACGGCAGACTTTCCCATATTAATCAGAAATCAATGTATTGGCGTGTTGGGGCTAAGGCGCTCCGAACCTGGTCATTTTTTTGACCAGACGCAAATTAACAACGGCATTTTATTTACCCAACTTGCCGCTCTGGTTTTGGATAGAGCCAGGCTCTTCTCCACTTTGGAACATGAGATTGTAGAGCGCAAGCAGGTGGAAGTGGAATTGCGAAACGCCAATCAAACGCTGGATATTGCCCACCATGCGCTGGAACGCTCCTTTGAGCGCGAACAAAATCTGGCGCGCACCGACGCCATGACCGGCATTCACAATCGCCGTTTTATATTTGAACTTGCCGAACACGAGTTTAATATTTCCATGCGCTACCGGCAGGATTTTTCGATGATTTTGTTTGATATTGACTACTTCAAACACATCAACGACACCTATGGGCATCTTACCGGCGATCACGCGCTAAAAACCATCACGCAAATTGTTTTGGCAGAAATCCGCACGGCAGATATGTTTGGGCGCTACGGCGGCGATGAATTTGTGATTCTGCTGCCGCGCACCAACACAGAAGAAGCGCTGCAGCTTGCCGAGCGGATTCAAATTCGTGTCTCTGATGCCGCCATCCATACAGAGAAAGGCGCGCTTTGTATTACAATCAGCATAGGCATTGCGCAAATTACCGAGACCGCCGCGCCCCAACCAAACATAACCGTAAGCGCAGGAGTGGAAACCCTTTTTCTATGCGCCGATCAGGCATTATACGCAGCCAAACAAGCCGGTCGCAACCGCACGGTAGTCTTTAAAGAATAATTTGCAAATTAACAAACGGAAGAACTCCAGAATCGTCAGCCACCAGACCGGCGCTGCGCGCCATTGGAGAAATTTGCCCATGCAATATTATGATGAAAAGTCAAAGCACATCCTGATTAATTATGTTTCCATTTTCTTAATCATGGTCATTGGTCTTGCAGTGGGCGGTTACCAGTCCTACCTCAACTTCAAACACGAATTTCAGCAGCAGGCGACGCATCAAATTTCGGCAATTGCTAAACTAAAAATAAACAACCTGGAAAGCTGGCGCATGGAACGAATGGGAAATGCGGAATTCTTAAGCCAAAACAGTATTCTCACAAGCCTGATAGAAAAATTTCTACAAGACCCCCAAGACACAGAAACCAAAGACCGCCTATTTTCTCGGCTGGAAAGCGCCCGCATTTCCTATCACTATCGGCGGGTTTTTATGCTGGCCCCCAGCGGCGTGGAGCGAATTTCATCGCCTGCCACTTCTGAAACAATAGACCCGCACCTGCTGGCTGAAATTACGCCAACCCTCGCCGCTGGAAAAGTTAGACTTTTTGACTTTCATCAACACCAGGACAAGACCATTCACCTCTCTATCTTAATTCCCATTTATGCCAACCAAAACATCAACCAGCCGTTGAGCATAATTGTGTTGGATATTGACCCAAACACCTACCTTTACCCGCTCTTAAACCAGTGGCCCATTCCCAGTGAAACCGCCGAAACATTATTGCTGCGCCGTGACGGACAAACGGTATTGTATCTAAACATAACACGCTTCAATAAAAATTCGGCAATGGCGTTACGCTCCCCGCTAACCAAGACCGAACTGCCTGCGGTAAAAGCCGCGTTGGGACAAACAGGAACAGCCATAGGGGTGGACTATCGCGGCGTACCTGTTTTGGCAGATATGCGCTCCGTACCCAATTCGCCCTGGTTTCTGGTTTCCAAAATTGACATCGCCGAAGTTTTTGCACCCTTGCGTGCCAGAGTGTGGGAGACCCTTGCGTTCATAGGCATCACCGCACTAGCGATAAGCACAAGCCTGATTATGCTTTGGCGGCAAGAACTTTTACACTTCTATCGCGCCCAGGCAGAAGCGGCGGCGGCATTACAAGCCAGCAACGAGAAATTTGAAAAAGCGTTCATGCTCAGCCCCGATGCCATCAATATTAATCGCCTGCAAGACGGCGTATATATTTCAATCAACAATGGCTTCACAACGCTTACCGGGTACACACCGTCTGAGGTGGCTGGCAAAGCATCATTGGACTTAAATATTTGGGCGAACCCGCAAGACCGCCAAAGGCTGGTGGAAGACTTGCAAAAAACAGGAACTGTGACCAACCTTGAGGCGAAATTCCGCGTTAAAAATGGAGCGATGAAAGATGGTCTCATGTCTGCTTCCATTTTAGAAATAAACGGCGCGCCGCACATCATCAGCATTACACACGACATCACCGAGCGCATACAGGCAGAAAAAGCCCTGCGCGAAAGCGAAGAAAAATTCCGCAACCTCTTCAACAATGCAAAAATCGGCATGTTTAGAACGCGGCTGGACGGTTCGGAAATGGTTGAGTTTAACCAAAAATATCTTCAGATTCTTAATTACACCGCCGAGGAATTAAAGTTTGTGCCGTCTGCCAGCCTTTGGGCAGATCCCCGTGAACGCGAAGAAATGATCAAACTGCTCAAAACAAAAGGACACGCGACAGATTTTGAATGCAATATGTTAAACAAGCAGGGAGAAATAAAAAAATGCGTCATGTCCATGCACCTTTACCCTGAAACAGGGATGATTGAAGGCTCCATTCAAGACATTACCGAACGCAAAATGGCAGAAGAAGCGCGGCGCGAAAGCGAAGAACGCTACCGCGCGGTCATCTCCAATGCGCCGCTGATTGCATTTATTATTGACCCGCAAGGCGTATTCACCCTGTCCGAAGGCAAGGCGCTCAAAAACCTGGGGCTGCAACCTGGGCAGGTGGTGGGGCAGTCTGCCTTTGACCTATATCACAATTACCCCTCCATCATCGCCGCCATCAAAAACTCTCTAAGCGGACAGCCCACTCGAAACGAAACCGAGGTGGAAGGCACGGTCTTTGATGTAATCTATTCGCCCATTTTTAATGCAGAAGGCACAGTGGTAAAAGTCATCGGCGTTGCCAACGACATCACCATCCGCAAGCAAGCCGAAAAGAAAATTTTGCACCTCAACGTGGAATTGGAAAAGCGCGTACGCGAGCGCACCGAACAGTTGCAAAACGCCAACAAAGAAATGGAAGCCTTCAATTATTCGGTCTCACATGACCTGCGCGCCCCCCTGCGCGGCATAGACGGCTGGAGCCAGGCGCTACTGGAAGATTATCAAGACCAACTGGACGAGCAAGCGCAAGAGTACATTCACCGCGTGCGCGCCGAAACACAGCGCATGGGACATTTGATTGACGACATGCTTCAACTATCGCGCCTGACCCGCGTGGAAATGACAAAAAAACAAGTCAATTTAAGCGCCATTGCCCAAGCCATTGCAGAACGCCTCAAACAACATGAACCGCAGCGCCAGATTCATTTCAATATTCAAACAGACCTCTGCGCCGAATGCGACTCTCACCTGATGGAGGCGGCGCTTGCCAACCTGCTGGAAAACGCATTCAAATTCACATCCAAATGCGCCGCAGCACAAATTACATTGGGGCAAACAGAAGTAGAAGGAGAACGCGCCTTTTTTATACGCGACAACGGCGCCGGCTTTGATATGAACTATGCCCAAAAATTATTTGGCGCATTTCAACGAATGCACAAAGAATCTGAATTTCCTGGCACAGGCATTGGGCTGGCAACCGTGCAGCGCATTATTCACCGTCACGGCGGGCGCATTTGGGCTGAATCAAAAATAGGTCTGGGAACGACCTTCTACTTCACACTGCCCCCCTTCCCGCCTACTTAATGTTTTGAGGAAAAAAACAAACCATGAAACCAAAAAATATTTTACTGGTTGAAGATAACATCAGCGACATTGGATTAACCAAACGCGCGCTTCAAAAAAGCCACATTGTTAATCAACTGGTGGTCGCCGAAGATGGACTGGACGCCCTGGAATATCTATTTAAAACAGACCCGCAAACAGGGCAGACCGTGAATGAACTGCCCGCCTTAATTTTGCTTGACCTTAAAATTCCAAAATTAGATGGGCTGCAAGTGCTGCGTCGAATTCGCGCCGATGAACGCACCAGCCGCCTGCCAGTCGTCATCTTAACCACATCCAGCGAAGAGGATGACATCGCGCAAAGTTACGACCTGGGCGCCAATAGTTACATCCGCAAACCGGTGGATTTTAAACAATTTGTAACGGCAGTGCAGCATTTAGGTTTATACTGGCTGGTGATGAACGAACCCGCGCCACCCAAAAAGAGGTAATGTGAAAAATTCGCTTGCTGTTCTCATTGTCGAAGATTCAGAAAGCGACACGCAATTAATGGTTCGCTTATTAAAAAAAGCGGGCTATGAAATTTTCTATCGGCGGGTGGAAACAGCCGCTCAAATGTCTGCTGCATTGGCAGAACAGACATGGGATATTGTTGTTTCAGACTACAACCTGCCGCAATTTAACGGGCGCGCCGCGCTGGAACTGCTGCAAGAAAGCCAGATGAATACGCCGTTTATTTTAGTATCGGGGGCAATTGGAGAAGAAAGCGCGGCAGCCATAATGAAAGCCGGCGCACACGACTACCTGATGAAAGAAAACTTATTACGCCTGTCGCCCGCCATAAAACGCGAACTCGCGCAGGCAGAGATTCGGCAGGAACGCAAACAAGCCGAACAAAAACTGCGCGAAAGCGAAGAACGCTATCGAACCCTGGTGGAACAGGCTGTGGAGGGCATATTTATAGTCAATGCCGAAGGGCGCTACCTTGCAGTAAACTCTGCCCTCTGCAAAATAATGGGCTACGCTTGCAATGAAATTCTACAATTAAAAATGTGCGACATCACCTGGAATTCACACCCAAAAACGCTGCACAAAATGGAACTTCAATCAGGAAAAACATTGTACGGGGAGCATAAACTCATTCGCAAGGACGGCTCGCTGATTGACGTTGAAATCAGCGCCAGGCAATTGCCCGGCGGAAACGTGCAGGGAATTATGCGCGACATCAGCGAGCGCAAACAAGCAGAAGAAAAAATACGCAAACTCTCCAGCGCCGTCACGCACAGCCCGGCAGCCATCATCATTACCGCAACAGATGGACGCATTGAATACGTCAACCCAAAATTTACCGCCATCACCGGCTACAGCATGGAAGAAGCGCTGGGCAAAACCCCGCGCATCTTAAAATCAGGTCAGACCCCGCCAGAAGTTTACACAGACCTGTGGCAAACCATTCTAGCGGGTCGGGAATGGCGCGGCGAATTACTGAACCGCAAAAAAAATGGGGAACTCTACTGGGATTTATCTTCCATCTCAGCCATTACCGATGCAGACGGCAACATTACCCACTTTGTGGCAGTCAATGAAGATATTACGCAACGCAAGGAGAACGAAAGCAAAATTGCGCGGCTAAACATCGGCTTGGAACAACTGGCAATCACCGACTACTTAACCAATTTGCACAACCGCCGTTATTTTATGCAGCGCGGCGCGGAAGAATTTAAGCGCGCCAAACGCAACCGCCAGGCGTTAACCCTTTTAATGCTGGATATTGATGAATTTAAAAAAGTAAACGACACCTACGGTCACGAAGCCGGCGACATGGCATTGCAGCAAGTGGCGGCAACCTTAAAGTTCAGCCTGCGCGAAGTGGATATTTTAGGTCGCATGGGCGGCGAAGAATTTGCCGTGCTTTTTCCAAGCACGGCGCTGCCCGAAGGCTTGAGCCTGGCGGAACGGGTAAGAGAAAATATAGCGCATACACCGTTTGAGGTACAGAACAATCCTCCAATCACCATCACAGTCAGCATTGGCATATCTGCCATTACAGAAGAGATGATGAACATTGATGACATGCTCAGAAGCGCCGATGCGGCGTTGTACCACGCAAAACACTCCGGACGCAACCGTGTAATGAAATGCCAGTAAACCGCGCCACCATATAACCCGCCAAAACTTAAAATTGCTTTTAAAGATAAAATGTTCAGCCCTTGTTTTTTGCACAAAGAAAAAAACCAATGGCTGTGAGCCGTTCACCCGCAAAACGCGAGAAAAGATGGCAACCACCTGTTTGCCGCGAAGCGTTCAGAAGATATAAAATTTTATTTAAAGTGAGATAATTAAATCATGTCAAAACCGCTTGCTGTTTTAATCATAGAAGATGTAGAAAGCGATGCGCAACTCATCATACGCCTGCTAAAACAAGCGGGCTATGCGCCTGCCTATCTACAAATTGAAACTGCCGAGCAAATGCAAAACGCACTGCAAAGCCAAACCTGGGACATTATCATTTCGGACTACAACCTAAAGCAATTTGACGGAAGCGCCGCGCTTAAAATTTTACAAACAACAGGGCTGGATATTCCCTTTATGATTGTCTCAGGCTCCATTGGGGAAGAAACCGCCGTAGCCATGATGAAAGCCGGCGCGCATGACTATTTAACCAAGGGGAATTTGGCGCGGCTGATTCCCGCCGTGCAGCGCGAAGTGGCGCAGGCAGCCATTCGCCACGAACAACGGCAATCAGAAAAAGCGCTTGCCGCATCCGAAGAAAAACTACGCGCTCTGGTCGAACAAGCGCCAACCACCATCTACACCGAATCGGCAGAAACCAGAAGAACGCTATACATCAGCCCGCAGATCGAAAAACTAACCGGCTGGACGCCCGCCGAATGGATTGAAGACCCCCAACTGTGGAAGAAGATGATTCACCCCGCAGACCGAAAAAGAGTGGAAGAGGAAGATCAAAACACCACAATCA
>DYML01000151.1 GCA_020721605.1 Anaerolinea thermophila | reverse complement strand
GGTTTATGGTTACAAACTGCCCGCAGGGTATAATTCACGCCATGACCAAAAATCCACGCCCTCTTGACCCCGAATCTAAACCCGATGACCGCGTAGATCATGCGCTGCGTCCCGAAAAACTAAATGACCTAATCGGGCAGGATCAGGTCAAGGAGAATTTATCCATTCTCATTGCGGCGGCGCGTAAACGCGGCGAAGCCCTGGATCATGTTCTTTTTTATGGACCTCCCGGCTTGGGCAAGACCACCCTGGCGCATGTGCTTGCCAATGAGATGCAGGTCAACGTAAAAGTGACTGCTGGACCTGTCATTGAACGCGCGGGTGATCTTGCCGCCATTCTTACCAACCTGCGGGCGGGGGATGTGCTTTTCATTGACGAAGTTCACCGTTTGGGCAGGGCAGTCGAAGAAGTGTTGTATCCCGCCATGGAAGATTTTGCGTTGGATATTGTGATTGGCAAGGGACCGTCTGCCCGTTCCATTCGCCTGAAGTTGCCGCGCTTCACCATCGTTGGCGCTACCACGCGGCTGGCGCTGGTCACTGCCCCGCTGCGCGCGCGTTTTGGCGCAGTCTATCGCTTGGATTATTATGACCTGCCCGCCATGCAGTCCATTGTTTCGCGCGCTGCCCGCATGTTAAAGGTGGAAGCCGAATCAGAGGGAGTTACCGAAATGGCGCGCCGCGCTCGTGGGACGCCGCGTGTGGCGCTGCGCCTGCTGCGCCGCGTGCGAGATTTTGCCCAAGTCCGCGCCAATGGAATCATCACAAAAAATGTTGCCAAAGAAGCGTTGGATTTGTTACAGGTAGACCCGCTCGGCTTGGATGAGGTGGATCGCCGCGTGCTAAAAACCATCATCGAAAAATATAGCGGAGGACCCGTTGGCTTGAATACCATTGCCGCATCCATCAGTGAAGAGCAGGATACGATTATGGATGTGGTGGAGCCGTATCTCTTGCAACTTGGCTTTTTAGACCGCACCCCGCAGGGGCGTGTTGCCACCCAATCCGCTTATGAGCATTTGGGGTATCCTTATATAGAGCAGGGGCAGGCGCGGCTGCTTTAGAAATTATGTCGAAAGTCTAAAACCATTCACCCTTTTATGATAAGACCGCCGAGTTCATCAAGAACTCGGCGGTCTATGTATATTACAACTTTTTTGTCGCCTTCGGTTATGGCGCGGTGATGAAACTCCAGGTGTCTATGCCGCTGGGGGTGGAGAAAATCGGCAGATATAAGCCGTTAATCTTCACGCGCCAGTAGTAGGTCTTGCTTCCCAATAGGCGGGTTGCGGTTGTGAGCGCTGGCGTGTAGGTTTGATGCGGCGCAAGGACGGTGAAACTCTTCGCCACAACAAATGAGGTCGCGGTGGGCGGCGTCGTTGCCAGTTGAATGGTGTAACTCGTCCATAAGCCATTGTCGCCGGAACTCCAGGTGAAGGTGGGCGCGGTGCGGCTGACGTTGATGTCGCCTTCGGCTGGGGCTACCAGCGTGGGCGCACCGAACTTGACCAAAACCATCCGCGCCACAGACCATGCGCTGTGATGATCGTCCGCCGAAACGGAGCGCACGCGCCAGTAGTAGGTGCGACCCGGACGGATTTCATCATCCGGCGCGATTCCTTCTGCTAATACGCTCGAAAGCGTGGCGTTGAGCGCGGTGACGTTCAGGGTCTTGACGTTGTTGTTCGCGCTTACGTCCGCAAAGGCGGCATTGGTCGAAACCTGCACGTCATAACTTACGGCGGCGGGATAATTCAGAAGGGGGTTGGCATTGACCGCTGGCAACGGCGCGAGCCAGCCCAGGCTTGGGTTATCTGTAATCGAAATTACCGTCCCCGTTTTTGGCAGGGACAAAACGGGAGTCTTGGGCGGGTTAACGCTGGTGGTGAAGGTGGATTGGGCGGAGTACGCGCCCGGATAAAGCGTGTTGTTCGCTTTGACCCGCCACGCATATTCCGTGTTCGGCAGCAAATCAACGGTTGGGGTGTAGGTGTATTTCGGCGCAAGAATCGTGCCGGTATGCGCCAACACGGTGAACAGATTCGTGGTGTTTTTCTTGAATATTTGCAAGGTGTACGAAGTCGCGCCGTCCACCGCGTCCCATTCAAAGGTTGGGCGTTTGTTGTTCAATTCTGCGCCGCTGATGGGGATGTTGAGCGCGGGGGTTGCCACGCGGGTTTTGAACATCCGCGCCGCTGACCATGCACTGAACTGCCCGGTTTCATTGACCGAACGCGCGCGCCAGTAGTAGGTCGTGTGCGCGGGCAGGAAATCAGGGAAGGTGTTTTGATCTGTAACGACGTTGACCAGCGTGCTGGATGTAAATTTGCTGTTGGTCGCGTATTCCACATCGTAACTGACCGCTTCCGGGTAGGTGGTGGCGGGGTTGGTCGTGGTGACGGCGGAGACGGGATTCCAATCCAGCGTTTGCAACACGGCGCTGTCCACCAAGCCGTTGGCGGCGGGCGCGGTCAGTATCGGGATTTTGGGCGCGTTCAAACTGGTGGTGAAGGTGCGCGGCGCAGAGTAGTCGCCCGCGTTCACGCCGTTGGCTTTGACCTGCCATGTATAGGCGGTGTTGGGAAGCAAATCGGCGGTCAGGGCGTAGGCGTTTGTTGTTACCGTGACAGTTTTCACCGCCGCGCCAGCCTTCAAGATTTGCAGCGTGTAAGATGCGGCTCCATCCACCGCTCCCCAGGCGAAACTGGGGCGTTTGTTGTTGAGGGTGATTCCATCCGCAGGCGAGGTCAGCGCGGGCAGTGCCAATTTGGTGCGGAAGGTGCGGGTGAGCGACCACGCGCTATATTGCCCCTGGTCGTTGTAGGCGCGGACTTTCCAATAGAAGGTGGCATTTGCGGGCAGGGCGTCTGCGGCTTGAATTGTCAGGGATGAAGCGCCAAGCCCTGTCAACGAGTCCGCGCCCCCAGCGGTGTTGAAGGTTTCGTTGTAGCCGCCAGCCGAGGTGATATTGACCTCGTACGACCACGGGTTGACCGCCAGCGCCATCACTTCGGATGAGGCGTTCCAGTCTAATGCGGGCGTGGACGTGACGAGGGCGTTTGCGGCTGGCGAGAGCAAAACAGGCACGGTGGGCGCATTGCCTTTGCTAACCGTGTAGGATTCGCCGCCAGAGTAGGGCTGTGTCAAGGCGTTGCCATCTCCATCTACAATACTGGCTGTAGATGGTACATCCAGGCGCAGGGTGCTGTTTTGGTCGGTGCTGGCGGTGACGGTGTAAACCGTTGTGGAAACGGGCGTGACGCTGGAAACCGCCGCTCCTAGCGCGGCGGCATTCGCAATGCGGAAGTCTTCCACGCCCACGCCGCTTACATCTTCCGAAAAGGTGACGGTGAAATGCACAGTCGCCGCGCTGGTTGGGTTGGCATCTGCGCGGGTGATGGAAACAACTAAGGGCGGGGTAATGTCCACTTCCACCCGCGCCAGCGCGAAGTGGAAGGACTGCACAGGACTTTCAAATGTCATTACGCCAGCCAGAATAATAGAACCATCCACTTGTTGGGCAAGCGCATGCGCCGCTTCATGTTCGGAGCGGCTAAAGTTGACGGCAAGTTTTCCGCCCGCGCCGAAGGAGGTATCCAATGAGCCGTCGGCGTTGTATTTGACCAGCGCAAAATCTTCGTCGCTGGCTGCGCTCGACCATGTTTTACCCGCCGCAAGAATCTTTCCATCCGGTTGAACGAGCGCGGCATAGATTTCGTCCTCACTGCCCGCGTTGAAGTCGGTCACTAACAATCCGTCCGTATCGAAGGATGTGTCCAGCGAGCCGTCGGCATTGTAGCGCGCCAGGGCAAAATCACTGTTTGCGTTATATTGGTAGCCTGCTACGGTAATTTTGCCGTTGTAGAGGGCGATGGCGCTCGCTTCTTCTGCCGCGCCAAGGTCGGTGACAGCAATTCCATCTCCGCCGCCGAAACTGGTATCCAACACGCCAGCCGTTGTGTAACGCGCGATGACAAAGTCGCTTTCATCTGTGCCTGCCGCGACAATCTTTCCATCGGGCTGGAGCGCGATGGCGTTGATGTAAGCGTTATTCGTTCCGACAGGCGTGAAGGTGACGCCGTTTGTCCCAAAGGCGGTATCGAGCGTTCCGTCGGCGTTGTAGCGGGTCAGTATGTACATAGCCGATTCGCCGCTAGTGTACCCCAGTCCGCCCAGTACAATTTTTCCGTCCGACTGAAGCGCCATGTCGTATATCCGCGTATCAGTTTTGCTGGTACTGGCGCTGACCAGCCCATCGCCGCTAAAAGAAGTATCCAGCGAGCCGTTGGGATTGTAGCGCGCCAAGGCAATCTGGTAGGCGCTGTTCCAGCAGTAGCCTGCTGCGACAATTTTTTCATCGGCTTGAATTGCCGCCGCGTTGATGCCGCAGTCATCCCCGATGTTGGTCGTTACCCTGCCGTCGCCGTCAAAAGAAGTATCCAGCGAGCCATCCGCGTTGTAACGCGCCAGCGAAAACGCGCTCGCGTCTGCATCGGGGTCAATGACGCTATCCCCCGCCGCGATAATCTTTCCATCGGACTGCAAAGCCACCGCGTTGATTTCCGCGTCGCTGTCGGCAAATTCCACGCCGAAGGAGTTGTCGTAGGAGCCGTCGCTATTGAGACCGACCAGCAGGATCCACGAAGTTGACGCGACTCCATACCCGACGCCGATAATCCTGCCGCTTGGTTGCATGATCAGGTTCGTTCCGACGCTTTGCTCAAAGGTGGCGCTCCCGCCCTTGCCGAAACTGGTATCCTGCGTGCCATTGCTGCTGTAGCGTGCCATCGTCATTTTGCCGCTATAACTTTCCGGGCTGCAAGCAGAACCAGTTTCGTCTTCGCCATTATCTGAACAGCCAAAGACGAGGATGCTGCCGTCGGCTTGCGGCGCGACCGCGTTGGCGACATCTTCTCCCGCGAAACTTTGGGTTAGTTTGCCGTCGCTGTCGAAGGTTGTGTCCAATGCGCCATTGGCGGTGAAACGCGCCAGCGCGAAGTCGTTGTCCGCGCCGTTGTTTGATGAACCGACTGCGAGGATTTTCCCGTCTGCCTGAATGACGAGCGCGCTGGCGTCATTGGAACTGCCTACCGCGCCGAAATTGGTCGCGGTGATTCCATTTGTGCCAAAGGTTGTGTCCAGTGAGCCATCCATGTTGTAGCGCGTCAGGATGAAGTCGCTACCGCCACTTGTCGTGTTTATTGCAGATGCAAGCGCCATGATTTTTGACACGCTGCCTACGGTTTGAATGGCGAGGTCTTTGATCACGCCCATGCCGTAAGTTCCGGCATAACTGGTCGAGGCGATGCCATCCGAATCAAAAGTTGTGTCCAATGCGCCGTCGGTGTTATAGCGCATCAGCGTAAAGGACTCGTGAGAGGCAGATGCATACTTGGCAACGACAATCTTGTCATCCGCTTGCACGACAACCGCCGTGTATTCGGTGTGATCCTCAATTGGCGGATTGGGCATATCGTAACCGTCCGCGCTGAAACTTGTATCCAACGAGCCATCGTTAGCAAAAAGCGCGATGAGGGGGTTATCGTACTGTGTCTCGCCGCCGCCCGCTTCAGTTACCGTCGCTTTTCCTTTTCCAACCACCACAATTCGATTATCGGAGAGGAGCGCGGCGTCCACAGGAATATTGTCTCTGTAGTCATAGCCAAAGTCTTGGGACACTTTCCCGTCCGTGTCGAACGTTGTGTCCAGCGTTCCATCGGGGTTATAGCGCGCCAACCCGAAAGTGGCATAGTTGAATGAAGCCGACCGATCATCGCTGACGATAATGATTTTGCCGTCCGACTGTCCGGCGGCGGTAACTGTCTTGTCGTAATTTTGAATATTTGTCGTCACCCAACCGCCGTTAAAGGGGAAGGACGTGGTAACTTTGCCGTCCCCGTCAAAAGCGGGGTCGAGGTCGCCTGATGCGGCAAACGCCCCGCTGATGAGCGAGAGCGTCAAAACCAAGACGAGACTTAAAATGCCTGTGCGCTTCCAAAAAAACTTTTTCATCTCTGTTACTCCTTGTGTGATTGGTGATTTATGTGATTAATTGTTTTCAAAGAACGCCGCGGTGTTTTGCGCAAACGGACGTTGATGGTTCTAGCCAGCCATTCCAGCGTTTCGCCGTCCACGCGCTTGAGCGTATTTTTTTCAGCCGCAGACAGGTCGAAACCTGCCAGCGCTTCATCGGGGGCGGCTAGCAGGGCGGCGCGAAATTTTGTGTCTAAAATGGCTTTGCCAATGGCGGTTTCAATGGATTTTTTTGACATGGGAAAACTCGTTAAATAGAAAAATGGTTTGGAATCTCCAAACCATTTTAGAACCGCGCTTCTATTTCCTGTGTGCCGTTTGTTACAGGGAACCTGTCCCGTTTGTTACATTTTGAGGGGAGCGATTCCTTCGGTCAATTTTTCCAGCCCTTGCCGGTCGAGGATGGTAATTTTTTGCCCCTCAACGCGAATCATGCCGAGCCGTTGCAACTCGCCCATTGCGCGGTTCAGCCTTCCGCGACTGGAACCCAGCCAGGTGGCGAGCTCCGCCTGTGTGATGGGTAATTCAAACTCCATTTGTTTGTGTTCCCTTGCCAGATATAAAATCATAAGCGCCAGCCGTCCGCGTAGGCTTATCATCACAAGGGATTGATATTGATAAGTCAGTTTTCTCAGGGTGGCGCTGATTTCAACCAGGACGTTTTGATGAAATTGCGGGGAGGTTTTCATAAAATGCAGCACATCCTCCTGCGAAAGGGACAGCGCAATCAAAGGCTGCTGTGCCGCCGCGCCCATAACGCGCGCCTGCCCCTCCATCAATAATGCAAGCCCAACAACGGAGGGTGGACCCGTCAGATTCACAAGAAACTCCTGCCCTTGCGTGTTGCAAAAAAACAAACGTACCAATCCCGACTCAACCAGGTACATATTCAAACTGGGATTGCCGGGGTAATACAGATACGCGCCTTTGGCAAAAGTCCGCTTGACCAAACGCGCCGCGACTCTTTCGAGATCAGCCTCGCTAAGGTTTGTAAAAAATGGGTAATTGCGAATTTGGTCTGCTTTAATCATCGGAATATCGGTTTATTTTGACGCGCCTCTTTTTGCCGCCTACAACTCCACGCTCGAATGGGGCAGGGGATATTGCACATGCTTCACGCGGTTTTCTTTCAACTTTTCTTTTAACGGCAGCGCGCCCCGTTCTTCGCCGTGAACCAAAAAGACGGCTTGGGCTTTGCCTTTCACCGCTGACGCATATTCAATCAGTAAATCCTGACCCGCATGGGCAGAGAGTCCGCCAACAGTGGCGATCTCTGCGCGGCAGCGATAGGTCTCGCCCATAATCTTTACATTCTTCTCACGGTCTGCCAGTTTGCGCCCCAGCGTTTCAGGCGACTGCCACGAGACAATCATAATCGTGTTGCGTTTATTCTCGATTGCCCAGCGGATGTGATACACAATCCGCCCCGCCTCTGCCATGCCCGAAGCGGAGAGGATAATCATCGGGTCGCTGCGCGTGTTCAATTCTTTCGACTCTTCCAGGTCGTGGATGTAGGTCAGCAGTTTGAAATCCAGCGCGGGATGCCCCGAATGCACCAGCGCCTTCATCTCTTCATCGTAACATTCCTCATGCCTGCGGAAAATATTGGAGGCGTTCACCGCCAGCGGACTATCCACATAAACTGGCACGGCGGGCAGTTCGCCTTCGTCGTACATGCGGCTCAGGTTGTAGACCAGTTCCTGCGTGCGTCCCACCGCAAAAGATGGAATGATGACCTTGCCCTTGCGCTCCAACGTCCGCTGGATGACGGTCTTCATTTCCTGATAGGCTTCTTCGGGACCGCGATGCGGCTTGTCGCCGTAGGTCGATTCCATCATCAGCACATCCACATCGTCGGGTGGCAAAATTGGGTCGCGCAGGATGGGCATTCCGCGCCGACCAATATCCCCCGAAAACCACAAATGTTTCTTCTGTTTTTTCTCCTCCAGCCGCAGTGAGATTGCCGCTGAGCCGAGGATGTGACCCGCATCGTGCAGCGTTGCCGCCGCGCCATCCGCAACGGAAATGGTTTCGTTGTATTTGACCCCACGCAGCAGCGGCGCAACTTGTTCGGCATCCTTTTCGGTGTAGAGCGGCTCCACCGGCGGCTCGCCGCGCTTTGTTCGATGATGGTTTAGATTCTCCGCCTGCCGCTCCTGAATATGCCCCGAATCGCGCAGCATGATGTCGGTCAATTCCTTTGTGGCATCTGTGCAATAGATGGGTCCCGAATAACCCTGCTTGACCAGGTTCGGCAAATTGCCCGAATGGTCAATGTGCGCGTGCGATAAAATCACCGCGTCTATTTTTGTTACGTCAAATGGAAATTTTTGATTTCGCTCGTAGGACTCGCTGCGCTTTCCCTGAAACAATCCGCAATCCAACAACAACCGTGACCCGTTGACTTCCACCAGATGCATTGACCCTGTAACCGTTTGCGCTGCCCCGTGAAATGTGAGTTTCATTGTTTGCCTCCGTTTGGATGCTTCCACTTTTGATTTTAATCCATTATCAT
>DYML01000150.1:5232-8552 GCA_020721605.1 Anaerolinea thermophila | reverse complement strand
CGCCCACCACACCGGCTTTATGGAGTCCCGCCCAGAATCAATTAGTAATTGATACGCCAACCTTGAGCTGGGGCTATTCCGCCTCTCCAGTTACTACAACATTTAATCAATACGAAATAGAGATTGCCAGAGACGCAGGGTTTTCGGATGTCGTTCTTACCGACACGACCGCTGCCAATGATGCAAGCGATAACACTATTACAGTCGCTGCGGGCTTACTTGATACTGCACATAGGTATTTTTGGCGCGTGCGTGCCTGTAATGAAGCCGATCCCGCTGCTACTCCGTATGCCTTGCCGGTTCAGTGCAGCACTTGGTCCGCTGTTCGCTATTTCCGAGTTGCGGTAAACGCGCCAGCAACTTTAGACCCGGTAGATACGCTCACACCTAATAAACCACTTTTCTCCTGGTCTCTTGCGGACTATGCTCAAAGCTACACGCTGCAAATTCTAAAAGGACCAGCCTGCAATACGGCATTAACCTCCCCAGTTACGCGCGTTAATAGCCTGAGATTGTCTCTTCCCAATGGCAGTTATTGCTGGCGTGTGCGTTCCAATAACTCGGCTTATGGTCCTAGCGTTTGGTCTACGATGGAGGCTTTCACCCTTCCTTAGCGGTTTGAGTTTTTAAGAATAAAAAAACAAACCCGATGTAAAAGTCGGGTTTGTTTTTTTTTATTCCACTTCGATTGCCATTGCCACCGCTTCACCGCCGCCTAAACAGAGCGCCGCAATGCCGCGTTTCAGACCTCGATCATGCAAGGCGTGGATAAGTGTTGTGAGTACGCGCGCGCCGCTTGCCCCAAGTGGATGCCCAATGGCGATTGCGCCGCCGTTGACGTTGACCTTCTCCCAGTCCCAGCCTTTATCAGCGAGGGCGTAGCCGTCGGCGAGAACCTGGGCTGCGAAGGCTTCGTTGAGTTCAACCAAATCCACGTCTGCGAATCCCCACCCAATTTTTTGGAGCAGTTTGGGCAGCGCGTAAGCCGGAGCGGCGAATAAATACTTTGGTTCAACTGCTGCTTGTGCGTAGCCAACAATGCGGGCAATGGGCTTTGAGCCAGTTTTTTCTGCATACGCCCTGGATGAAACCACAACCGCCGCCGCGCCATCGTTCATGGAAGACGCGTTGCCGGCGGTTACTTTGCCGCCAGGTTTGAAGGCGGGTTTTAGTTTGGCGAGCGATTCAGGCGAGGTGTCTTTGCGCGGACCTTCATCTGTATCAAAGATGGTCACTTCCCCTTTTCTGGCGGTAATTTGGACTGGAATAATTTCCGCCTTGAACCGTCCTGCTGCTTGCGCCTGTGCCGCTTTGCGATGAGAATCAAACGCAAATTGATCCATTGCCTCGCGTGTGATCTTGTGTTCATCCGCAATAAATTCCGCTGCCATGCCCATGCCCCAATTTTCAAATGGGTCCCACAGCCCATCGTGAAGCAGGGCGTCGGTGAGTGGCTGGTGACCGAACTTGAGTTCACCCAAACGCGCATTAACGAGGTAGGGCGCACGGCTCATAGATTCCATGCCGCCCGCGACAAAAAGCTCGCCATCCCCGGCGCGGATGGCTTGCGCCGCAAGCATGACGGTTTTTAACCCTGAGCCGCAGACTTTATTCATGGTGGTTGCGCCCACTGTGGCGGGCAGTTTGGCAAAAATTGCGGCTTGCCGCGCAGGCGCTTGCCCATTGCCTGCCTGTATCACGTTGCCCATTAAAACCTCTTCAATATCGTTTGTAGCAACGCCTGCCCGCTCTACGGCGGCTTGAATTGCCGCCGCCCCAAGATGCACGGCAGGGATGCTGCTCAACCCACCCTGAAACCTTCCTACCGCTGTACGCACTGCGCTTAAAATTACGGCTTCATTTTCTTTGCTCATGGTGACTCCTGAAAAAATATTTAACCCTTTTTTCGTTTGAACTGGCGTTTGGCTAAACCATAAAATGGGTGGCGCAGTTATTTTTTATGTATGATTTGCCTGGGCAGGCGCTTGACTAGGAATTTTTAGACAAAAACCCGTCCGATATATGTTTGTAGGAATCTGCCAAAGACTCTGGCAGCACCCGCGTTTCGCCCAATACGGTCATAAAATTGGTATCTCCGCCCCAGCGCGGAACAATGTGCATGTGGATATGTCCCGGCACGCCCGCGCCCGCCGCCGCGCCGATGTTGGCTCCCATGTTGAATGCCTGCGGATTGTATATCTTGCGCAGTATGCTCATGCACTGCGCTGTTAGTTCCATCATCTCGGCTCGTGCCGCTGGTTCTAATTCTTCCAGTGTTGCCGCATGTTGAAACGGCACGACCATCAAATGCCCGTTGGTGTAGGGGTAAAGATTGAGAATTACAAAGGCGTATTCTCCGCGAAACGCAATTAGATTCTCTGCATTGTCTTCTTGGGCTTGTGCGTTGCAAAACACACAGCCTTCTTCTTTGGGATGATTCTTGATATATTTCATGCGCCAGGGTGACCAGATATGATTCATAATGCTCTGATTTTAGCAGAAAAAAACAGCCGTTTATAAGCCTGCCATCGTCCCTAATTTTCGCTGCGGAAACTGTTGCGCGCACTCACGCCGTGTGCAAACCCGCGTTGGCAAAATTATGATAAATCTCAAAGCCCCCTGTAAAATCGTTCAAGCGCTTTTATAATTTGTGTTATAGTTTTCTGCGTTTTTTTGAAATAAACGCAAAGAGGATTGATGAAAACAGACATCGTTTATTTGGACGGCACAAACTTGACCTTTGATCAGGTCTATGCGGTTGCTTACGGACAGCCCAACGCGCCGCGCGTTGAAATTAGCGCGGCTGCCGCAAAACTGGTCACACGCGCCGCCGATGCAGTGCAGACCCTGCTTCAGCGCGGAACTATTGCCTACGGTATTACCACAGGCTTTGGCGCGTTCAAGGATCGCATTATCCCGCCCGACGAGGTGGAGCGGCTTCAACGCAACATTCTTGTCAGTCATGCGGTGGGAGTGGGCAGCCCGTTTGACATTCCCACCACCCGCGCCATTATGCTGATTCGCGCCAACACCCTGGCGCGCGGGCATTCCGGGATTCGCCTCTCGACCCTGCAAATGCTGCTGGAGATGCTCAACGGCGGCGTACACCCTGTCATTCCCGAAAAAGGCTCACTCGGCGCCAGCGGCGACCTTGCTCCCCTGGCGCACATGAGCCTGCCCATCATCGGCGAGGGCGTGGCGGAATATCGCGGAGAGGTGATTTCCGGGGCAGAGGCGTTCAAACGGGCGGGGCTGGAATCGGTCACGCTTGCCGCAAAGGAAGGGTTGGCGCTGACCAACGGCACTTCGGTGATGACCGC
>DYML01000150.1:0-5132 GCA_020721605.1 Anaerolinea thermophila | reverse complement strand
ATTGCATACGCGCGCTGGGTTTTTTCCATTGAGTTGAACGCCGTTACCGATAACCCATTAATTTTTATTGATGACGCCACAGACGAAATCACCGTTCTTTCGGGCGGCAATTTTCATGGTGAGCCGCTGGCAATTGCAATGGATTACCTCGCCTTCTCGGTCGCCGAACTGGGCAACATCTCCGAGCGCCGTATCATGCGCCTGACCGATGAATGTTCCAACACGCATGTCCTGCCTGCCTTTTTGACTCTGCATGGCGGCTTGAATTCTGGGTTTATGATTTTGCAATACACCGCCGCTGCGCTTGCCACCGAGAATAAAGTGTTGTCTCATCCCGCCAGTGTAGATACCATCCCCACCTCGGCGAATGTTGAAGATCATGTCAGCATGGGCGCAACCGCCGCCCTCAAACTTCGCAGCGTGATTGATAATGTCGAGCGCATTCTCGCCATCGAGTTGATGTCTGCCGCTCAGGGCGTGGATTTTCGGCGGCAAGCCATCGGGGCAGAAAAAAAACTCGGTCAGGGAACACGCGGCGTGTACGACCTGCTGCGCCGCCAAATTCCATTTATCGCAGCAGATACCATCATGTCTGGTTATGTGGAAACAGCCCGCCAGTTGGTTGCCAATGGCGTAATTGTGCAAAGCGTGGAAAGCGCTTTGCGTTTTGAAAATAGGAGCGAAGATGTTTAATATTTTTTCAATTCAAGAAGCAAAGCAAAGCATTCTCAAACGCCAGCCGCCGGATGAATTCCCCGTCTCGCAATCTGTGCTGGATGGCATTGCAAAATTATTCGGCGAAGTCCTCAGCCCTGAGCAAGCCGTGACCCGCATTCTGGCGGATGTCCGCAAGCGCGGCGACTCGGCGCTCAAAGACTGGAGCCAGCGCCTCGACAATCGCTCCGCTGAAACCTTCCGCGTGCCAGTCGAAAAATTGGCGCACGCGCTCAAATCCATTTCGGATGAAGAACTGGTTGCGATAAAAATCTCCGCCGAGCGCGTGCGCCGTTTTCACAACCGCCAGCCGCTCAACTCGTGGATGATGCAGGAAGGCGACGGCACGCTGGGGCAATTCATCCGCCCGATTAAGCGTGTTGGGTTGTACGTGCCAGGCGGAACCGCGCCGCTGCCCTCCACCGTCATCATGTCGGCTGTGCCGGCTCAGGTGGCGGGCGTTAAGGAGATTGTGGTCGTTGTCCCGCCCAATCGCGCCACAGGCGAGGTGGCAGATATTACCCTTGCCGCGTGCGCGTTTCTTGGCATTCAGGAAGTTTACACGTTGGGCGGGGCGCAGGCGATTGCCGCGCTCGCCTACGGCACAGAATCCATCCGCGCTGTGGATAAAATCTTCGGACCTGGAAATCTCTTTGTCACCCTTGCCAAGCGGCAGGTCTTTGGCGTGGTCGGCATTGATGGGTTGGCGGGTCCGACCGAAACGATGGTCATCGCCGACGACTCCGCTTCCCCCGCCTGGGTCGCCGCGGATCTGCTGGCGCAGGCGGAGCATGACGTGATGGCTTCGGCAATTTTGCTCACCCCTTCGCGCAAACTGGCGGAAGCGGTTCAGGCGGAAGTGGCGCGGCGGGTCGAGACCCTTCCCCGCGCCGCAATTCTGGGGCAGTCTTTGGCGAACCGCAGCGGCGCAATCATCACCCGCGATATTTTTGAAGCCGCCGACTTTGCCAACGCATACGCCCCCGAACATTTGTGCCTGTCGATTGCTGAACCCTGGGCGTTGAGCGAAAAGATAGACGCGGCGGGCGGTGTTTTCATCGGCGAACATTCTTTTGAGGCGCTGGGCGATTATGTCGCGGGTCCCAGCCATGTGATGCCGACCAACGGCACGGCGCGTTTTGCCTCCCCCTTGAACGTCTGGGATTTTGTCCACATCGTCAGTCTGGTTGCGCTGAACCGAGAATCCGCCGCCGCGTTGAGCAAGCACGCCGCAGTTCTGGCGCGCGCCGAAGGTCTCGAAGCCCACGCCCAAGCCGCCGATGAGAGAGCGGACTCCAAAGTCTGAACGGACTCCAAGGTCTCCTGACTTTGGAATGCCAACGGGTTGATGTAAAAAAGTGACGGTCACCTTGCAAGGTGACCGTCACTTCCGCTTTTTACCCAAACACCAAAAAATCCAACGCTTCGATCACGCCGTCCTGCCCGCTGCGCCCTGCGAGGCGTTTTTTATCGCGCACGGCGTATTGCTCCCAAATTCGCATGGGCACGGTTTGCGGCGACTCGGAGAAGTTGGCGAAGACCACGGCGCGTTTGCCCGCGTGAATCCGCTCGAAGCCGAGGACATGTTCGTTTTCGGTCGGGATGATTTCCAACTCACCGCCGCCGAAGACCTTGTGCCGCCTTCGCAGTTGAATGAGTTTCTTCAAACCCTGAAAGACGCGCCCTTCGATGGTTTTGGGGTCGCTCCGTTTTTCGTACTTCTGCCAGTCCGCTTTCGGGCGATGCACCCAGCGGCTGTCGCGCTCGTGAGCGGGGTCGTCGCGGTAGGCGTAGTCGTTGAGCGTGGCAACCTCGTCGCCGAGATAAATCAACGGGATGCCGCCCGCCGTCAGGATGATTCCGTGAATCAGCAAGATGCGACGCAGGGCGAGTTCCACTTCCGCTTCGCCTTCTTCGTGCAGGGCTTTTTCCAAGCCTGCCAGCGAGGCGCAGGTTCCGCTGATGCGGCAATCGCCGGTGAACGGGTTTTCCTGAAACGGAAGTCCGCGCGAAAAACTGCCGCCGAAGCGTCCGCGATAGAACTCGTTCAGGAAGCGGCGGTGGCTGCTGCCGTTGATTCCAAACTGGGCGGCGTCGTCGTCGGAGAACGTCCAGCCGATGTCATCATGCACGCGGACATAATTCACCCACGCCGTTTCGGGTTGAAGTTTGAAGCGGGTCGCCAACGCCTGAGAAAGCAGGTTCACCTGTCGGGTGGCGAGGGTGTTCCACAGCAACGCCATCAACAGCGGGTTGTACGAAATCTGGCATTCGCGCGGCGAGATATATTTCACCACGTCATCAGGATGCACAATCGCTTCGGATTTGAAAATCAGCGCGGGCGATGCGATTTGCGCCACCGCGTTGAAGGCTTGAATCAGGGCGTGCGCTTCGGGTAGGTTTTCACAGCCCGTGCCGAGTTGCTTCCAGATGAAGGCCACCGCGTCGAGCCGAATCACCTCCACGCCTTGATTGGCAAGGAAGAGCATTTCTTCTGCCATGCGGTTGAAGACGGCGGGGTTGGCGTAGTTCAAATCCCATTGATACGAGTGGAAGGTTGTCCAAACCCAGCCGCCGTTCCCGTTGAAGAGTTCGGGGAAAAAGGTGAACGACCCAGATCGTTGTTCAGGAAAGATGTCCCTCAAATTTCGGTCGTAGCGGTCGGGCATTTCGCGGGTCGGGAAGATGCGATAAAAATCCATAAAATCTTTGTCACCCGCCTTTGCCTTTTGCGCCCACAAATGTTCGTCCGATGTGTGGTTGAAAACCAAATCCACCACCAGGCTGATGTTTGTCTTCCGCAGTTCGCGCGAGAGGGACGCGAGTTCCTTCATCGTGCCAAGCGGGGGATGCACATCGCGGTAACTGCTGACCGCGTAGCCGCCGTCGTTTTCTTTTTCGGGGACTTTGAAGAGCGGCATGAGATGGAGATAGGTCAGTCCCAACTCTTTGAAATATGGGATTTTGGACTTCACGCCTTTGAGGTCGCCCGCGAATAAATCCACGTAGCAGACTCCGCCCAGCATTTGATTCGACTGGAACCAAAGCGGATTCCCCTCCCGATCCTCGTCCAACTCCCGCAAATCCAGCGGACGGCTGAACCACGAGCGGGCGATGCTGGTCACTAAATCTTCGAGGTGGAAGAAGAAATCATATTGTCCGTGATAGATTTGCAGGTACAACGCAAAGAGCGCGGGGAAGTTTTTACGCAGGCGCGCGGTGAACTGCTCCCAGCCTTGCGGGTCTTTGACGATGTTTTTTTTCAGCGCCTGCTCCACGCGCGGCAAAATGCGCTGCAATGATTTTTCTGCTTGATATTCGAGCGGGGTTTGGGGCATGAATCTCAAAACTCCAATTTTGGGGACGGACTCAAAAGTCTCCTGACTTTTGACATCCAACGACAGGAGTCGTTGGACTCCGATTTGGGGACGGACTCAAAAGTCTCCTGACTTTTGACATCCAATGATAGGAGCCGTTGGACTCCGCCCATGATTATTGATTCAGAATTTGTTCCGCCAGCGCAATTGCGCCCAACATGCCAGAACGATTGCCCAGCCCAGGATTGACGATGTAGGTTTCGATGTGTTCGAGGATTGCAGGCGATTGAATATAGCCGTTGATGAGTCCTTTGGTCTTTTGCTGAATCTTCGGCAGGAGGTGTTCCAACGCGCCGACTCCGCCGCCGATGATGATTCTCTGCGGCGAAAGGGTCAGCGAGTAGTTTGCCAGCGCTTGCGCGATGTATTCGGCTTCCAAGTCCCAGGCGGGATGGTCGGCGGGTAGGTCGTGACCGCTTTTCTTCCAGCGTTTTTCCACCGCCACGCCAGAGGCAAGTCCCTCGAAACAATCGCCGTGAAAGGGGCAAACGCCCTCAAATGGGTCTTTGACTTTATCACGCCGCAGAAGGATATGTCCCATTTCGGGGTGAATCAGACCGTGCAGCAGTTTGCCTTCCACATAGGCGCCACCGCCGACGCCTGTTCCAATCGTCAGGTAGATGAAATTTTTCAAGCCTTGTCCCGCGCCCCAGCGACCTTCTCCCAGCGCCGCGCCGTTTACATCCGTATCGAAAGCGACGGGAATGTTCAACGCCGAGCGCAACGGACTGACCACATCGGCATTCGTCCAGCCTGGTTTGGGCGTCGGGAGGATTCGCCCAAAGGTCGGCGAATCAGGATTCGGGTCGAGAGGTCCGAAGCAGGCGAAGCCAATCGCGGCAAGTCGTCCAAAATCCGCTTCCTGCTGTTTGAAGAAATCCACCGCCTGCGCCATCGTTTCTTTGGGGGTGGTGGTCGGGAAACGGGTTTCGGCGCGGATGTCGTCTGGTCCTGTGCCAACGGCGCAGACGAACTTCGTCCCGCCGCCTTCGATGCCGCCAAATAGTTGTTTGGTCATTTTTTCACCAGCCATAAATAGGA
>DYML01000014.1:23183-33951 GCA_020721605.1 Anaerolinea thermophila | reverse complement strand
CGCGGTGCAAGTGTCGTACCTCGCAATGACATTCTCATAGCGGGAATTGCTGCGCCCCCGCTTGACGGGTGTGGTAAATTCCTTTCACTTATCATATACTTAACCGTTCTTAAAATCTGTATTTTTTCTCACAGGAGGAGACGGATGCACGCAAGACGCGCCCTGCTTTACATGCCCGGTAACCAATGGAAGATGATTACAAAATCGCTGACCCTCGGCGTAGATTGTATTTGCATGGATATGGAAGATGGCGTGGCGCTGTCTAAAAAAACGGAAGCGCGCGCCGCCATTGCAAAGGCTTTGCAAGAATTAGACTTTGGCAAAAGCGAAAAACTGGTGCGCATCAATGCGGTTGGATCAGGCTGGGAGCAACAAGACATTGAGTCCATCTTGCCTTACCAGCCCCAGGGTATTGTCATTCCAAAAGTAGAATCTTTCGCCCAAGTGAACTGGGCAAGCCAAATCCTTGAGGCGGCAGAACTGGCGCATGGCTGGCGGGTAAATTCCATTCGCGTTTTGGTTGGCGTGGAAACAGCCAGGGGAATTTTAAACCTAAATGAGATTGCCGCTCACCCGCGTTTGGACGCCATCATCTTTGGCGCAGAAGACTTCGCCGCATCCATTGGCGCAACCCGCACAGTCGGTGCATTAGAATTGCTGTATGCCCGTCAGGCTGTTGTAGTGGCTTGTGCCGCGTACAATTTGCAGGCAATAGACATGGTTGCCATTGACTATAAAAATACCGAAGCCTTGCGCATCGAGTCGGAATTTGGCGCACGGCTTGGCTACAGCGGAAAGCAAATTATTCATCCCGCGCAGGTTGAACCCGTGCAGACCGCCTTCACGCCAGATGAAGAAACCATTGCCCGCGCAAAGCAAATTATTGAAACATTTGAAGTCAGCCAAAAAGAGGGAAAGGGCGCCTATGCGCTTGACGGTAAAATGATAGACATGCCCTTATTAAAAAATGCGCAAAAAGTGATCGAACGCGCCAGAGCCGCCGGCAGGTAATGGCGGTTAACTTCACAGCACAAAGGAGTTTTCATTGTTGTCCATTCTATTTGGTCTTGCCTCCGCGCTGAGTTGGGGCGCAGGTGATTTTACAGGCGGGCTGGCAGCGCGCAAAACAGGCGCATATCGCGCAGTCTTTTATAGTGAAGTGATTGGCATTGTGTTTTTGGTGGGCGTGCTTTCGCTCCTGGACGAAGATCTGCCCTCCCCTTTCATTTGGCTCATCTCCACTCTTGCGGGCGCAGTTGGCACATTGGGATTAATGCTTTTGTATCACGCCATGACTCTCGGCTTAATGAGCGTTGCCGCGCCGGTTTCGGCATTGCTTGCCGCCGCCCTGCCCGTCATTGTCGGCGCCTTCAGGGAAGGTCTGCCCGACGTAAATACCTTTTTCGGATTCGCTTTCGCCTTTGCCGCAGTCTGGATGATTTCTCAATCTCAGGGCGGCGTTACCGACATTTTTGCCCATCTTGCTGATTTAAAACTACCTCTGCTGGCAGGCGTTGGGTTCGGTTTGTACTTTATCCTCATGCACGAAGCCACCAAAACAGGCGCAACCATTTGGCCCATGCTTGCCTCGCGCAGCGGCGGTACGCTGATGATTTTTTCTTACATGCTTGTTGCCCGTGTTTCGTGGAAAGTGGAAGACCCATCTGCCTGGCTGGTCGTTACGCTAAACGGCATTCTGGATATTGGCGGTAATATGTTCTTCATTCTCGCGGGGCAGGCGGGGCGGTTGGACGTGGCAGCCGTCTTAAGTTCTCTCTTCCCTGGCGCAACCGTCATTTTGGCATGGATTCTTCTCAAAGAACGCCTGACCCGCATTCAATGGTTTGGTGTTCTCTCCGCGCTGACCGCCATTGTATTAATGACGATATAATTAAATTCTGTGGTAAACTCCCTTCGCCCTTAATGAAGGGTATTTTTTTGGGAAATGGTTTTGATCACTCTGAACTGCAAGCCCGATGAAACGAAATCGGGCTTTTTTGTTGGGCGGGTTTGCTTGCAAAAGCAAACTTTGTTACAGAAAGGAAGTTAGGCGGAGTTGTCAGAACATTTCATAATTATGTGTGCTGTTGCGGGCAGCGTACGCCGCGCACTGGCATTACAAAAGGAAATCCATGACAACCGAATTTACTTCTTTAAACCTGCGCCCCGAATTGGAGCAGGCAATTGTTGAACTTGGCTATGTTACACCGACTGCAATTCAGGCAGGAATGATTCCCCTCATGTTGACCGGCGTAGACGTAATTGGTCAAGCCCAAACAGGAACCGGCAAAACTGCCGCCTTCGCTCTCCCCATTCTTCACAATTACATACCTCAACGACAGCCGCAAGCGCTCATTCTTGCGCCTACGCGTGAGCTTGCCGTGCAGGTTGCCGCCGCCATGGAGCAATATGGCAAGCATCTTAAATTGCATGTGCTGGCAGTGTATGGCGGTCAGCCGTATGGTCCACAGGTAAATCAACTCAAACGCGGGGTGGATATTGTCGTTGGCACGCCTGGGCGCATCATTGACCTGATGGCTCGCAAAGTGCTGGATTTAAGCATGATTAAATCGGTAGTTTTGGACGAAGCCGATGAAATGCTTAACATGGGCTTCATTGAACCCGTTGAGGAAATCCTCTCTGCCACGCCTGCCTTGCGCCAGACCGCGCTTTTTAGCGCCACCCTGCCTGTTCGCATTCGCGCACTGGCAGACCGCTTTATGCGCGATCCGCAATCGGTCATCATTAAACAACCCACCATGACCCTGACCGGCACCGAGCAACGCTACTACCTTGTGCATGAAGGCGATAAACTGGCAGCCTTAACCAACCTCTTTGAAATTGAACCCATTACCAGCGCCTTAATTTTCGTCCGCACCCGCATTGAAACCGGGCAGCTTGCCGGGCAACTCTCTGCGCGTGGGTTTCCCGCCGAAGCCCTAAACGGCGACCTCGAACAAAACGCCCGCGAACAAATCCTCGGCAGATTCCGCAGCGGGCAAATTAAAGTATTGGTCGCCACCGATGTCGCCGCGCGCGGCTTGGACATTGACGATATCTCACACGTCTTTAATTATCACCTGCCCGATGACGCCGAAGTCTATGTCCATCGTATTGGGCGTACCGGACGCGCAGGCAAAACTGGCATCGCCATTTCATTGTTTGCCCCGCGTGAAAAGCGCCGCTTGCGCGAAATTGAACACATGACCAAGCAGGCGCTCACACTTGGCAAACTTCCTACCGCCACCGATATTTTACAGCACCGAGAAAATCAATTGCTGGAGCAAATGAAAATCTGGCTGGGTCGCGGCAGATACCAGCGTGAGCGTGAACTTGTGGCGCGTTTGGTGGAAGATGGCAACGACCCGCTCGAAATTGCCGCCGCCGCCCTCAAATTGTCACGCGCCGACGAAAAACAGCGCCCTGTGGCAAATGTAACCGACGTAGTCGTTTCTGAAAGCCGCTCCTACCGTAGCAGTGACCGGGAATTTGTGCGCGGCAAACCGCAAGATAAAGACGGCAGACGCGGCGCGCGCGAAGTTGGCAGACGCAGCGAGCGAGACGCGGGCAATCGCCATGCCTCACACGAGGCGGGCATGGTGCGCTTGAAACTAAACAAAGGCAAAGAAAACGGCGTGCGCCCCAATGACATTGTTGGAACCATTGCGCATCACGCCGATATTCCCGGCAACGTCATTGGCAAGATTCGTATTGAAGACAAATACACCTATGTAGACGTGCCGGATGAACTGGTCGAAAAAGTCTTAAAGCATAATGGCAACTATCGCATTGGCAAAGATAAATTTACCCTGGTCAAATCATAACTTTTTGCGAAAGTCGTCATTGACATATCCCCCGCCGCGTGATAAAGTAACTGCCTTACACGGATACCAGTAGTTCGCTTTGGAAGTATAACCATCGGCTCATGGGTGCAAGTCCATGAGCCGATTTGTTTTGTCTGTTCTGGCGAAAGAACCGGGTCCTCCACAATTTTTTTCTTGCCCAAGGAGGCAAACAATGTCAGATCGTATTCTCGGAACAGTCAAATGGTTTAACGGCAGCAAGGGCTATGGCTTTCTCGCTCGCGAAGGCGGCGCGGATGTCTTTGTTCACTTCTCCGCTATCCAAGGTGACGGTTTCAAAAATCTTGAAGAAGGACAGAAAGTAGAATTCACCGTTGAGAAAGGCCCCAAGGGTCCGCAGGCTACCAACGTAGTTGTTGTCAACTAATTCAGACGAATTATAAAAAACATCCCCGAAATTTTTATTTCGGGGATGTTTTTTATTTCATGCCGTGCAAAGTTGAATCGCAGTTTGTTTCAGGGCAAAGTTCGCGCCGCCAGCGCTGCGCCTACAATGCCGGCTTGATTTAATAATTGCGCGGGGATGATGGGCGTTTCTGTTGTGAGCAGGGGTAGAAAATTTTCTGCCTCTTTGCTAATGCCGCCGCCGATGATGAACAGGTTGGGCCAGAATAAATTTTCCATTCTTTTTAAAAATTTATCCAGGCGTTTGGCGTACTGCTCCCACGAAAGATTTTCGCGTTGACGGGCTGCGTCCGATGCGCGAAATTCTGCATCCTGCCCTTTCATGCGCAAATGACCAAATTCGGTGTTGGGCAGCAGACACCCGTGGTGGAAGATGGCGGAGCCGATTCCGGTGCCTAGTGTGAGTAAGATGATTGTGCCAGGCTGCCCACGCCCTGCGCCGAAAGACATTTCTGCCAACCCCGCCGCATCCGCGTCGTTTATCAGCGTGCAATCACACCCGGTGATGGTGGTGAAGAGCGCATCCGCGTTGATGCCGACCCACTTTTCTGAGATGTTTGCCGCCATCATGGTTACGCCGCCTTTAATCGGCGCAGGAAAGCCGATGCCAATGGCTCCATTCCAATTGAAGGTTTGCGCAATTTGTTTTACTACTTCGGCAATGGGTTCAGGCTCACCATTTTTGGGCGTTTTAATTCGTATTCGTTCTGCGAGGAGTTCACCCGTTTTTGTATCCACCGGCGCCCCTTTAATGCCCGATCCGCCTACGTCAATTCCGAGAATGTGCATGGTTCTTTTCCTAAAATTGGATTTTTTTACAGAGCGATTTAACCAGAAATAGGCTCAGCCACACCTCTTGCCATGCCGTGCTTCAAGGGTTCTTACCCGTGCCTGCTCATAAATCGTTCCATGCGGTGCAGGGCTTCTTCGATTTTGCTGTACTCAGTGGCGTAGCAAGCGCGGACAAATCCTTCGCCGCCAGGACCAAAGGCGCTGCCTGGCACAACGGCTACACTTTCTTCCTTTAGCAAGGTTTCGGCAAAAGTTTCTTCGTCCATGCCAGAGGCGCGAATGTTGGGAAAGGTATAGAAGGCGCCGCGCGGCTCGAAGGTTGAAAGCCCCAGTTTGTTGAAGCCTGTCACCATTAATTTTCGACGGCGGTCGTATTCGGTCACCATTTCTTTTACATAGGGTTCGCCCGATTTCAGGGCTTCAATTGCCGCATCTTGTGCTGTGGTCGGCGCGGACATGATTGTATATTGGTGAACCCGCAACATGCCTTGCAAAATATCCTTTGGGGCGCAGGCATAGCCGATGCGCCAGCCGGTCATGGCGTAGGCTTTGGAAAAACCGCCGAGCAGCACGGTGCGCTCACGCAAACCTTCATCCAGTGCGGGGAAGCAGACGTGATCAAAATCATACACGAGGCGGTCGTAGATTTCATCCGAAACCACAATCAGGTTATGTTGTTCGGCAATTTTTCCGATTTCAAGCATCACTTCACGCGGGGCGATTGCGCCGGTGGGGTTGGATGGGTAGCCAATGAAGATGGCTTTGGTGCGCGGGGTGATGGCTTTGCGGATGTCGTCGGGGTCAACCGTAAAATTATTTTCCACACGCGCGGGAATTTCCACCGCCACGCCGCCCGCCAGAATCACCTCGGCTTGATAGGCGACAAAACATGGGGTCGGGATGATGACCTCGTCTCCCTCTTCCAAAATGGACATGAAGGTTAGGTACAGCGCTTCAGACACGCCGACTGTTGCCAGCACTTCAGATGGGTCATATTGGACGTTGTACAGGTTTTTGAGGTTGTCTGCTATGCCCTGGCGCAGTTCCAGTTTGCCGCTGTTGGAGGTGTAGTGGGTTTCGCCCGCTTGCAGTGAGCGAATGCCTGCATCCAGAATTGGCTTGGGTGTGGTGAAGTCGGGTTCACCAATGCCCAACGAGATAACGTCCTTCATCGTTGCTACAATATCAAAAAATTTGCGAATGCCGCTGGGCTTTAAATCTGCCACACGTTTTGAAAGTCTTTGTTTCTCATCCATTTTGTCAATCTCCTACAAGGGGTTAAACGCGCCAGCGGTTTTTAGGCGGCTGGCGCGTAATTTCCAATGTTAGACCTTGCGCGTTTTTGTGCCAAAGCCCTTTTGCGAGCGTTGACCAGGGTTGCGATTATTGTATGATGGAACTGGTGTCGCCAATGTTTAACTGCATCCTGTGACCATCTCCGCGCCCCTGTACCTTTGCTTGTTTGCCAATCAGCGAGCGGTTTAATGTTGCATCTGTGATCTGGCAATCTGCTTCGATGATGCTTTCTGTTACTTGGCAGTTTTCTATTTTGCAGCCTGCGCCGATGGATGCGTACGGTCCAATGGTGGAGTTGCTGACCTCTGCGCTTTCATGGATGAATACTGGGTCAATAATTTCAACTTTGGATTGTTTGAAGGTTGCGGTGTTTGAGCCGATCTTCTCTAAAAGTATTTTGTTTGTGTCCAGGGTGGCTTCGATGGTTCCTGTATCCAGCCAGGTGCTGATGCTGTTCGTGCGGACTTTCGCCCCGCCTTCGATCATGATCGAAATGGCATCGGTCATAAAATATTCATTCTTCAGCATCACGCCGCGTTCCATTTGCAGGTCTATGGCGGCAAGCACCTGCTCGGCGCTCTTGAAATAATAGCAGCCGACGACCACTAAATTGTTGTCGAGGCTTTGCGGCTTTTCGATGAAGCGTTTTACCCAGCCGTCTGCGCTTTTTTCTGCTACCCCAAAGCGGCGCGGATCATCCACGGGCATCACCCACGCCACGCCGTCAGATTTCTCGTCCGCGAGGAAGGAGAAGTCTGTTTCCATCAAAGTATCCGAGAAGCACATAATCATCGGTCCAGTCAAATATTCGCGAGCCAATGACAGCGCGTGAGATTGTCCCTTCATTTCATGCTGAACCACAAATTTGGCTTTGAGTTCCGGGTAATGTTCCTTGATGAACGGCGGAATTTGCATTTCGCCGAGGTAGGGACCGAGAATAAAGATATATTCTGTATTTTCGGGGTCGGGCAGGGTTTTGAACATGTCGAGTAAATGTTCGAGCGAGGTTTTTCCAGCCACGCTGACGAGCGGCTTGGGTTTGTTCCATGTATGCGGGCGCATACGGGTTCCCCAGCCAGCCATTGGGATAACGATTTTCATAGTCATAATAATTCTCCAGTGAAAGATTTCACATTGATTTTACCAAAGAGCGCAGTGAAGGTTTTGTCGGTTTTTGCGAGTTTTACCATTTTTCAAATTGCGGGGTTTCTATGCCTGCCTGATATTCTTGCAGACGGCGGCGGTGACCGGGTAGAAGATCATCGGGTAATTCATTGAGGGCAAAGGCGCGTAATTCGGCAATTTCGCCGTCTGGTTTGCCGTGAAATTCAAAGTCGTTGCAGGTAAAAAGAAGGTTGTGATCGCTTTTCCAATCGCTAAAGTTGGAGTAGGCGCCCATTAAAGTAAGGCTGCCAAGTTCGGCGCCGGTTTCTTCGAGTGCTTCACGGCGGGCGGCTTCTTCGAGCGTTTCCCCTTTTTTTAATCCGCCGCCGGGTAAGAACCAGCCGGGTATGTAGGTTTGGCGTATGAGCCAGACTTTGCCGTCTTGAATCATCATCACCCGCACCCCCATGCGGATGGGACGGAAGATGAAGCAGTAGATTCTAAAGCCGAGGTAGAGAACGCGAAAGAACATGGCGAAAGGATAAAGGATGAATGATGAAGGATGAATGATGAAGGATGAAGAAAACTCAATGACTTGTTGTTTACAGCAGCGTGATATTTGCGAGGCTTGCAGATAGACGCTTCAACCCGAATTAACCTTGAAGTTTTTTCTCAATTGATCTGACGAACTCTTTTGCGAATTCAAGGATTTGGTGCGACATTTCTTGTGATATTTCCGCCTTGTCTTCATAGTCTGCTGTTTGGCGTATGTCAAAAGCCGTGTGTAAAAATTTTCCCATTTCCTTTGGTAAAACACCCGTCTTAATGAAATGCCTGTCGAACAAAGCCATCACGCCGCTGTGCTTTGAAGTTTCCTCACCAACAGTGGCGAGCATGGCAAGTGCGGCATAGAATATGGCGTAATATGCGCGGTTGACTATGCTTGCCGGGTCTGCGCTTTGTTTATCTAAAAGTTTCGCCGCATTTAAAGTTTGGCGGGCGCGTTCCATGCGGTATTCGATCAATGCCTGTTTATAAGGGGGGAATTCATTCATACAGGAATCCCCTCTTTTTCGACATTTTTATACAGCGGAAGAAAACTGTACTGCTTCATTTTTTCTTTGGTGGTGGGAATTGCAGAAATTACCTTCCCCGCCTCGAAGCCGACTTCCCACGTAACATCTGAAATGAGGTAGCGAATCTTATCATTGAGCACAGGAACGATCACGAAAAGGTCAATATCCGAATATTTGGTGGCATCGCCGCGCGCCTGCGAGCCGAACAATATGACCGTGACTGGCTTCCCGAGTGAATCGGTCAGCCGTTCACGGACTTTGGTGGCTAATTTCAATGCGCGCACTCTTGGACGTTGTTTCATGCTTCAATTATATCCACTTTTAATTTCGGAACCTGGTCATGGTCTCCGCTTAATGGAACTATCAAATAATTTGCAAATTCGCCAGGCTTGCCGCCAGGCGTTTCAGCCCAACAGATTTGAATTCGATGACGACAATTTCATCGTTGTCTTGAATTCTGCTCTCCTGCACAATGCCTTCGCCAAAGGACGCATGTTTGATGCGGTCTCCAGACTTGAATTTGCTGCTGACTAGGTTTGCCACAGGAACAGACTTGGGCGGCGGCGGAACCGCATATTTCGATTCGGAAGGGCTTGGAGTTCGGGAAAAACTTTTTGGGAAGGAAAAAGAACCAGTCGGGCGTCCCGTGCGCGATTTTCCCGCCAGCAGGTTTGCGGGGATGTCATCCAGAAAACGCGAGGCTTCGGTGGTTTCTGAAAATCCGCGCCCGCCGCGCTGGGTGGCGCGCAATAAATAAAGTTTGTCTTTGGCGCGGGTGATGCCTACATAAAATAGGCGGCGCTCTTCTTCCATTTGAGCGGGATCGTCAAACGAACGACTGTGCGGCATGATTCCATCATCCAAGCCGACGATGAAGACCGCGCCGAACTCCAGCCCTTTGGCGGCGTGGAGCGTGAGCAGGGTGGGCGCGTTGGCGTCGGTGATGGTGTCCTGGTCGGCGACAAGCGCGATGTTTTCGAGGAATTCATCCAGCGTGCGGTCAGAATATTCGAGCGCGAGGCGTTTTAATTCCTGCACGTTTTCCCAGCGCTCCTTGCTTTCCTCTGAATCATCTTCAAGGATGTGGTCTTTGTAATTGATGTCTTTTGCGATTTTCTCAAAGAGTTCTACGGCTGTAAATGTTTCTGCGGCGGTTCGCCAGTTTGCGAACATCCCGCCGAAATCTGCGAGAGGCAGGGCGGCGCGACCCGTGAAAGATTTGTAAAACGGCGACTCTGATCCGCGCGAGAGATCAAGCAAAACCGCGCCCGGCGATATGCCTGCTTGATTCGCAACAAGATGTAGCGTGGTCAGTGTTTTTTCGCCAATGCCGCGCGGCGGCACGTTGATGATGCGCCCCAGAGCGGCTTCGTCTGCGGGGTTGTGTACGAGGCGGATGAAGGAGATCATGTCTTTGACTTCGCGCCGCCCATAAAAGCGCTGCGCGCCGACCAATTTGTAGGGCAGCCTTGCCTGTAAAAAGGCTTCTTCCAACAGACGCGACATGGAGTTGGCGCGATACATGATCGCGCACTCGCCAGGCTCAAATTGTTTGGACGCAACGAGTTGGGCAATGGTCTCCACAACGAAGGATGCTTCGTCGTAATCGTTGTAGGCTTCGTGGAGAAAGATTTTTTCGCCCGCGCCGCGATCACTGAAAAGTTTTTTCTTGTGACGATTGCTGGAGCGGTCAATCACGCTTGTGGCGGTGTCGAGAATATTTTGATACGAGCGGTAACTTTGTTCGAGCAACACCACCTGCAAGTCGGGAAAATCCTGCTCAAAGCGTTGAATGTTGCGGTAGTCCGCGCCGCGCCAACCGTACACCGATTGGTCGGGATCGCCCACGCAAAAAATATTTTTATGATGCGAAGCCAGTTGCTTGACCAGGGCGTACTGCGCGAGATTGGTATCCTGAAATTCATCCACCAGCACATGGCGGAAGCGTTGCGCGTATTTCTCGCGGACGGCTGGATTCTCTTCCAACAGGCGCGCGGTGTAAACCAGCAGGTCGTCAAAGTCTACGGCGTTGCTGGAGATTAGGCGTTTTTGATATTCGATATAAACCCGTTTGACAATTTCATCACGATAAACATCAGTCGGATAGTCAGCGGGTTCAATCAGTTCATTTTTTGCGCGAGAGATGGCGGCGTGGATGCTGCTGGCGCGGTATAACTTGTCGTTCAGGTTGAATTCTTTGATGATATTTTTTACAATTCGTTCCTGATCGTC
>DYML01000014.1:0-23083 GCA_020721605.1 Anaerolinea thermophila | reverse complement strand
GTTTTTCCAGAGCCAGGTCCAGCCACGACCAGTACCGCGCCATCGGCGGCGGTGACGGCTTTACGTTGTTGCGGGTTGAGTTTGTTGAGAAAATCCATGCGGGCATTATAAACGCTGAATCAAAAAGTTCCGCAAGGCTTCTCAAAACCTCGCGGGACTTTCTCTCTGACTCTTTTTACTTTTTACTGGTCACTGACTACTTGACTTCCGACGTGCAGTTTGGGCAGCGCGTGGCTTTGATGGAAATGGTCGAGAAGCAGTGCGGACATTCCTTTGTGGTTGGCGCGGCGGGCGCGGGCGCAGGCGTTTCTTTCTTCATGCTGTTTGCGGCTTTGATGATTAAGAAAACCACAAAGGCAATCACAAGGAAGTCAATGGTGGTTTGAACAAAAGCGCCCCACTTGATAATCGCAGCGCCGACTGTGATGGATAATTCGCTAAAATTTACGCCGCCCATCACCAACCCAATCAACGGCATGATAATGTCGTTGACAAGCGATCCGATGATCTTTCCGAATGCGCCACCGATGATGACTGCTGTGGCAAGGTCTAGCACATTGCCGCGAATGACGAATGCTTTGAATTCTTTTAACATAATATTCTCCTTCGATGTTGGAAATTAATTGCGCCCGAATTCTATGTTAGGAAACGAGGCTTGTCAACGCCATTGAGTTTTAGCCCTTGAGCGTGCAGATGCAAGGGCTGATGTGAACCCATTGCTTTGTCTACACAACACTTGCGCGGGCTGGGCTGAAGGGTAGTGTTGACTCGCGAAAAGAATTAGGTATAATTCAGTCCGCTTACTATTTATTGGTTTATTCCATTTAAAAAAAGGCAGAGAGTATCAATGTCTTGGTAGTTATCCCAACGTAGAAAAGGACCTTACGGATGCCTGATCTTTTGTTAGATATAAAAGGGCTTGAGACACAATTCAAGACCCCCGAAGGTGTGGTTCATGCAGTAAATGGCGTGTCTTTTGGATTGAAAGAAGGTGAAACCTTGGGGGTTGTCGGGGAAAGCGGTTGCGGTAAAAGCGTGACCATGCTCTCAGTATTAGGCTTAATTCCGTCACCTCCAGGAAAAGTGGTTGCGGGGGAGGCATTGTTCTCTGGGCAGGATTTGCTCAAGATGACCAATGAAGAAATTAGGCATGTGCGCGGTGCGCAAATTGGCATGATCTTTCAAGACCCAATGACCTCACTTAATCCAGTCCTGACTATTGGTCGCCAGTTGGAAGAGCCGCTCATGCTGCATATTGGCATGACCAAACATCAGGCGCAGGAACGTGCCGCCGAGTTGTTAAGCCTTGTGGGCATTCCAAATGCCAAAGAGCGCTTAAATGACTATCCTCATCAATATTCCGGTGGAATGCGCCAGCGCGTGATGATTGCTATGGCGCTTTCGTGCAGCCCGCAAATATTGATAGCCGATGAACCAACGACAGCCCTGGATGTCACGATTCAGGCGCAGATCATGGAGCTGGTAAAACGCCTCCGTGAAGAACTGGGCATGTCTATTATTTGGATCACGCACGACCTGGGCGTGGTGGCGGGCATTGCGCACCGTGTTGCGGTCATGTATGGCGGTTATATTATTGAAGAAGCCTCTGTGAACGATTTGTTTGCAAACCCCTCCCACCCGTATACGCTTGGTTTATTGGGAAGTTTGCCTCGTGTGGATGAAGTTGAACATGGTCGTTTATTTTCAATTGAAGGGCAGCCCCCTGTCTTGTACCAAAAGCCGACTGCGTGTCCATTTGCTCCGCGTTGTAAATGGGTAATGGATCGTTGTTGGAAGGAAAATCCCATGCTTGAATCAATCTCAAATGAGCACCGCGTTGCTTGTTGGGTAGATACAAAGACGGGGAGAAGCCGCTAATGAATTTACAAAATAACAATGAAGCCTTGCTAAAGGTCGAAGACCTCAAAATGCATTTTCCCATTTATCGCGGCGTGCTTCAGCGTCAGGTGGGCGCTGTTCATGCAGTGGATGGCGTTAGTTTTGATGTCAAACGCGGCGAAACTCTGGGACTGGTGGGTGAATCTGGCTGTGGAAAATCTACTACCGGCAGAGCTATTTTGCAGTTATACAAGCCCACTGCGGGCAGCGTCATTTTTGAGGGTACTGACTTGATTTCCTTGAAGCATGAGGAAATGCGCAAGACGCGCCGCAAAATTCAGATGATTTTTCAAGATCCTTACGCCAGCCTAAATCCGCGTATGACGGTGCATGATATCATCGCTGAGCCTATGATGGTGCATAACACAGCGATTGGGAAAGAAATGAATGAGAGAGTTGAGCATCTGTTGGAGTTGGTTAATTTGAACCCTGCTTTTGCTTCGCGCTACCCGCATGAGTTTTCCGGCGGTCAGCGTCAGCGCATTGGTATTGCGCGCGCATTAGCGTTGCAACCCTCTTTTATTGTTTGCGATGAACCCATCTCTGCCCTGGACGTCTCGATTCAAGCGCAAGTGGTAAATTTGTTGGAAGAATTACAGGAACAATTTAACCTAACCTATTTGTTTATTGCCCACGACCTTTCCATGGTGCGGCATATTAGCAAACGGGTTGCAGTAATGTACTTGGGCGTAATTATGGAGTTGGCAGACCGTGACGACCTGTATCTCTCCCCGCTTCATCCCTATACCCAGGCTTTGCTTTCGGCAGTCCCCATCCCCGACCCCATAGCAGACTCCAAACGCAGGCGCGTCATCCTTGAAGGCGACGTACCTTCGCCGGTCAATCCGCCTTCTGGCTGTCGATTCCGCACCCGTTGTCCTATTGCTGAAAAGATGTGCGCAGAGTCTCGTCCTGATTTTCGTGAAGTAACTCCAGGTCACTTTGTGGCTTGTCATTTGGTCAAATAAAAATTGAATAATCTTTTAAAGGAGGTGGTTTTCAGCAGGCAGCCTAAATAAAAATGAATGTCTATGATCGTTTACTGTGAGTTTCTAAATCAAAACCTTCTAAATTCTTGAGGAGAAGAAAGATGCGTAAAATTTTTGCTTTGTTAAGTCTTCTTGTAATCGCCAGCATGGCACTTGCAGCCTGTGGCGCTCCCGCTCCTGCGGAAGCCCCTGCTGCGGAAGCCCCCGCTGCTGAAGCCCCTGCTGCTGAAGCCCCTGCTGCGGAAGAAGCCGCTGGTTTTAAGTCTGCTGACCCAACCACTTTTGTTGTTGCAACCATCGGCGAACCTGAAACCCTTGATCCTGCTCTTGCCTACGAAACCGCTGGCGGCGAAATTATTCAAAACGTGTACGAAACCCTCGTCTTCTATGATGGCGAAGCCACCGACAAATTTGTACCTCAATTGGCTGAGTCTTGGGAAGTTTCTGAAGACGGCAAAACCTACACTTTCAAAATGCGCTCCGGTGTGAAATTCCACGATGGCGCAGATATGACCGCTTCAGATGCCGCTTATTCCTTCCAGCGCGGCTTGCTCTACGGCGGGTACAGTGGTCCTCAATGGCTGCTGGCTGAACCCTTCTTTGGTATTGGCGTTGACGATGTCTCCCTGTTGGTTGACCCCGAAGGCGCTATGGCTGACGATAGTGAAGCCCTCAAGGCTGCAGATCCCGCCGCTTTGAAAGCCGCCTGCGAAAAAGTGACCGGCGCGATTGTTGCCGATGATGCTGCAGGTACTGTTACCATGACCTTAAATCAGGCTTGGGGACCCTTCATCGCGACCATCGCGAATGGCTGGGGATCCATCTTAGATAAGGACTGGGCTGTTGCGAACGGCGCTTGGGATGGTTCTTGCGATACCTGGCAAAACTTCTACGCCGTCCCTTCTGAAAATGATCCTCTCACGACCGTGATGAACGGCACGGGCGCTTTTAAATTTGATCATTGGACTCAGGGTGAAGAACTCGTCCTTGCCCGCAATGACGCCTACTGGCGCGACCCTGCCAAATTGGAACGTGTTGTTATCAAGTCCATTGATGAATGGGGTACTCGCTACGCCATGCTGCAAGCCGGTGATGCTGACCAGGTTGCCGTCCCCGCCGAAAGCCGCTCCCAAGTGGATGAAATGGTTGGCGAAATGTCTGCCTACGATTTGGCAGCAGGCGCTTACGCCGAACCCCAGGTTGTTTGTGCTTACGATGGCGGTATGCAAGGCGTTGAGAAATTCACCGCTTGCGCTGGCGGCGAAGCCGGCACGGGTGGACCCATCCGCTTGTACATCGGACGTCCCTCCCTTGCCAGCCAAGACTTGTTTATGACCTTCAACATCTCTGAGACCTCTAACTACGTTGGTTCCGGCAAGTTGGACGGCAATGGCATTCCGCTGGACTTCTTCTCTGACATTCACGTTCGTAAGGGTTTTGCCTATAGTTTCGACTGGGAAACCTACATCAGCGACGTATTTGACGGCGAAGCCATTCAACAGCCCGTTCTTGCCCGTCAGGGTATGGCTGGCTATCAGGCAGATGCCCCCGTTTACTCCCTTGATCTCGAAAAAGCCGCTGAAGAATTTAAGATGGCTGACCTCGATAAAGACGGCATTGCCGCTGGCGAAGACCCCGAAGGCGATCTCTGGACAATCGGTTTCCGCCTCCAGGCGCTCTACAATCAGGGCAACACTTCCCGCCAAATTATCTCCGAAATTCTTTCCGCCAATCTGGCTACGGTCAATGAACTCTTTGTAGTTGAAACCGTTGGTCTGCCCTGGCCCACCTTCCTGCGCACCCTGCGCGCTTCCGAGGCTCCTTACTTCGCCAGCGGCTGGGTCGAAGACATTCACGACCCGCACAACTGGTACCAGCCTTACATGATTGGAACCTATGCCTTCCGCCAGACGATGCCCGCTGAACTGCGCGCGCAGTTCTCCGAAATTCTTGATCGCGGTGTTGCAGTAACCGATTTGGCTGAACGCCAGAAGATTTACGAAGAAGCCAACGCGCTCTACTACGAGCAGGTTCCCACCGTCTTGTTGGCTACTGCCACCAGCCACGGCTTTGAGCAGCGCTGGGTACATGGCGCCATCCTCAACCCGATCTTCTCGGGCAACTACTTCTACACCATGTATAAAGACTAATTTCTTGTAAATATTACGCTGGGGGCTGGCAACAGTCCCCAGCGTAAACTTGTACTTTTGAATGCGCCGAAGACAGGCTTCGGCGCATTCGAGACAACAAGTTTGAAATCCCACGTTTGAGGTGATTGATGCTTACATATATAATTCGCCGCCTGATGCTTGTGCCTTTCCTGCTCTTCGGCGTCACTATTTTAATTTTTGGAATGTTGCAATTCCTAGACCCCGTTGAGCGGGCTTCTTTGTATGTTCGCGGCGACCCTAAAGCCAATCAAATTGATGCGGCGATTCGGAAATACTGCCTGGATTGTCCTATTCATATTCAATATTTCAATTGGCTGGTAGGAAAGGTGGATTCAACCACTGGCGAACGCGAAGGCGGTATTCTGTTTGGCAATTTTGGCTGGTCAAAAACCGGCTCACAGCCCGTTGCCGATTTGATTGCGCGGCGTTTTCCCAACACGCTGGATTTAACCCTCTGGGCAGTTGCGCCGGTTATCTTGGTAGGGATTTGGCTGGGCGTGCAAGCGGCTGTCCATCATAACGGGGTAATTGATCAGGCAGCGCGTGTCTTTAGCATCATCGGCACCTCGTTTCCCACCTTTGTCTTTGGCTTATTAATGTTGATGTTCTTCTACGCCAATCTCGGATGGTTCCCGCCGGGAAGACTGACCGACGAATTCAGCCGTGTCGTTGGCTCTGATGAATTCATCCGTTACACCACCCTGCTAACCATCGACTCTTTGCTTAACGGGCGCTTTGATATTTTTCTCGATGCCTTGCGCCACATGTTTTTGCCCATCCTCACCCTTTCCTATATTAGTTGGGCAACTTTCCTGCGCGTAACTCGCAGTTCCATGCTCGAAACCCTGCGCCAGGAATATGTCACCACAGCCCGCGCAAAAGGGCTTTCAGAAAACGATGTGATTTACAAACACGCCCAGCCCAACGCCATGTTGCCCGTTGTAACGCTGGCAGGCTTTCAGATCGTTGGCTTGCTGGGTGGTGTGATTATTACCGAGACGGTTTTTGATTACCCAGGCATTGGCTCGGCGGCTGCGACTGCCTCGGCGCAACTGGATGTTATTACCGTGCTTGGCTTTGCCCTTTTTAACGGCTTGATCTTGATTGTTGCCAATCTCGTGGTGGACATTCTGTACGCCTTCGTGGACCCGCGCGTCCGCCTTTCATAAGAGGTTTTCAATGACACAAATAACCCCATCTGGCAATAACGAGTTGCTTGGCGCTGCGGTTTCCATACGAAAAATCAGCCGTCTTGAGCGCGTTCTCGGTCCTGAAAATTTTCGTGTTGTGCAGGGCATGTTCAAGACCCCTGCCTCCATTACAGGTTTTACGCTTATCTTCTTTTTCATTCTTATAGCCATTGCCGCGCCGATATTAGCGCCTCCGGTTAATCCCAACGACCCTTATAAAATTCCGCGTGACGGATTCAAATCCCAGCCGCGTGAAATGGGCTCCGAATGGACCAAAAACGCCCCGGAAATTCCTTTTTGGTACAAAGCAGTGACTGGCAAAGATGAATGGGTGCATTTATTTGGCACTGCGCAGGGACAATACGACATCTACTATGGCGTAATTTGGGGCACGCGCACCGCTTTTCGAACAGGATTGATTGTTGTTCTTTCCACCCTTTTGCTGGGTGTTTTGGTCGGCGCAATTTCTGCTTATTATGGCGGGCTGGTAGATAATATTCTCATGCGCATTGTGGATGTCCTCATGGTTTTGCCGAGCCTCATGGCAACCCTTATCTTGGCAGCCGTGTTAACACCGGTTATTGGGCGCAGTACCCTGCCTGTTATGATTTCTTTGGTTGCCTTTGGCTGGCTGGGATATGCCCGCATTATTCGCGGCGATATTCTCTCTGTTAAAGAGCGAGATTATGTTCTTGCCGCCCGCGTCATTGGCAACAAAGACAGCCGCATCCTTTTTAGGCATATTATCCCCAACGCAGTTTTTCCCACCTTGGTACTCGCCTCCCTCGCCATCGGTGATGTGGTGCTTTCCTTTGCCGCACTCTCCTTCCTCGGTATTGGTGTGGACGTAGGCTACGCCGACTGGGGACAGGTGCTGGCATTTGCCCGCAACTGGATCACCAACCTCGATACCTACTGGTTTATCATCGTCTGGCCCGGACTTGCCCTGGTGCTTTATGTGATGGGCTTCAACCTGCTGGGTGACGCCCTGCGCGATGTCCTTGACCCGCGTATGCGCGGCAAAATATAAAAACTCCGTGCAACGCAAATTTCCACTCCAAATTTTATTATTCAGTATCGGAATAGCCCTGCTTCTTGCAGGGCTATTCTTGGATATGCCTTCCGCCGTTGCGCAAAGCATCATGCCCACGCCTGACCGTCTTGCCCAGCCCACGCTTCCCGTCACTCCTTCGCAAGCCGATTTAGGCGCTCAAGTCTATTGGCTCACCTGTCTGCCTTGTCACGGTGATCGTGGACAAGGTCTGACCGAAGAGTTTAAACAAGCCTATCCCAAAGAAGAACAAAACTGTTGGAGTTCTGGCTGTCATGGCAACCGCCCGTATGAAAGCGGATTTACGCTGCCCAAAGTCATTCCACCCATTATTGGCGCTGGAACCTTGCAAAGATTCCCCAACGCGCTGGTATTACGTTCCTATATTTCTGTCACCATGCCCTGGTGGAACCCCGCCAGCCTCACCGAAGAAGAATCCTGGCAAGTGACAGCGTTTCTTTTGCGCGAAAATCATTTATGGACAACTGGCGAAGAATTGACCGATGCCAACTCTGCCCAACTTTTGGTTGCTGCGCCAACGCCCACCGCAACCCTTCAACCTTTTCTTCCCACCGTCCTGCCCCGCACAATCCCATTTTTCTTCTTCTTTTTCATCGCAGGGGCTATTTTGATGATCCTGATCTTTTTTCGTAAGCCCAGGGTTTGAAAAATCACACGCACTTTTTAATCCACCATTCTTTAATTTAATACGCGAGGTACACATGCCCTTTATCACCATCAACGGCGCAAAACTTTATTACCAAACCTACGGCAAGCAACAATCCGCGCACACGCCCATTCTTCTAATTCACGGCTCCACCCAAACGGGCTATTCCTGTTGGGATAAAGTCGCCCCGCTGCTGGCAGAGGATGATTTTGTCATCGTCCCCGACTGTCGTGGGCACGGTCAATCGGAAAACCCGCGCATGACCTACGCCTTCAAAGAACACGCGGCAGACATGGCGGCGCTGATTCGCGCCCTCGGCTTCGAGCGCGCCCACATCATCGGTCACAGCAACGGCGGCAATATTGCGCTGGTCATGCTTCTCGAACACCCCGACGCAGTTCAGACCTGCATTCCGCAGGCGGGCAACGCCTGGGTCAGCCCCGACCTGTTGGTCAAGGAGCCGCCGCTCTTCGACCCCGATTTTATTGCGCGCGAGCGTCCGCTGTGGATGGACGAAATGGTCATGCTCCACGCGCCGCTTGGAAAAGATTATTGGCGCAGTCTGGTCAAAATGACGGTGGATGAAATCATCCGCGAGCCGAACTACACGCCCGCAGACCTTGCCAAAGTAACCCGCCCCACGCTGGTTATTCAAGGCGAGACCGACCGCGTCAACGCCGAAAACAGGCACGGGCAATTCATCGCCCGCCACATTCCCGCCGCCGAGTTGTGGATTCCCAAAGGCATCGGGCACAACGTCCACGATGATGTTTTGGATGAATGGATCAGGCGTGTCACAGATTTTCTCGCGCGGCGCGGAACGGATGCCAGCGAAAAGTTGTACCGCCACCGTCTCGCGCGTCACCCCGATTCCCGCATGGGAATCTTCGACCCGCGTTTGAGCGCCGAGGGCGTGTTGAGCGGCACGGTTTTGAATTTTGACATGCGTGACGAAATTTTGGCTTTGGCATCGCCCGCCGAAAATCGGTTGCAGGTTTTGCTCACGCCCCAAACCCTCTGGGCGCTAATCAACCGCCCCGTCGAAGACCTGCGCCGCAAGCCGTCCATTCTCGCGGAGCGCATCAGCCAGGCGCGGATGAGTGAGGCGGCGCGGGTGATGGAGTCGCAGGGCGACTGGTCTTTCATCCGCCTCGAACACGACGGTTATTCGGGCTGGGTGCATACCGCGTCCCTGCATATTTGCTCCGAAAGCGATGTGAAAAATTATCGCGCCGCATTGAACGCGATTGTCTGCGCTCCGCTTGCCGAGGCTTGGGCGGGGGAAGCGCTCGTGCAGAAGATTCCGTTTGCGGCGCGGATCAACGTGGTGGAGACGCGTGGCACGGATTCGCTGATTCAACTTCCCGACGGGCGCAGGTGGAAGATGCACAGCGCAGATTTAACTCCGCTCGAAGCGCACCCCGCGTCCACTGCCGACACCCTCAGCCTGATTCGGCGCTTCGTGGGCATTCCCTACCTTTGGGGCGGGCGCACGCCCTACGGCTTCGACTGCTCTGGCTTGGCGGGTACGTTTTACGCCTTCATGGGAATCAGCATCCCCCGCGACGCCGACCAGCAATTTCTTGCGGGCGAGGTGGTCGAAAAGCCCGCAGCAGGTGATTTGGTTTTCTTTGGCGAACCAGACGAAGACGGCGAAGTTCACATCAGCCATGTGGGAATTTCCCTCGGCGGCGATGAATTTATCCACGCCAACGGCGCGGACTGGGGCGTTTCCAGCAACACCTTCGACCCCAACGGCAAAACATACCGAACATGGCTGCATGAAAATTATCGCGGCGCGCGGCGGTTTCGATGAAACTTTCCGTTCATCCCATGACCCTTGATCTGCGCACCACCTTTCGCGTTTCGCACGGGGCAAGTGATCAGCGTCACAATGTTTTGCTCAAAATTGAACACGACGGCTTGGTCGGCTACGGCGAAGCGGCGGCTGTCCCCTACTACGGTGACACGCAGGAAAGCCTTTCTGCCTACCTCAACTGCCTGCCGCCCTTGGGGAACGACCCCTTTGCGTTGGAAGAAATTTTGAATGCCTTGCCTGCTGGCGCCCATGCCGCGCAAGCGGCGGTGGATATTGCCCTGCATGACCTGTGGGGAAAAATGCTCGGTCAGCCGCTCTACCGTTTGTTTGGGCTGACGCCCACGCCCCTGCCCCCAACCTCCTTCACCATCGGCATTGACGCGCCCGAAGTGATGGCGGCGCGGGTTAAAGAATTAAACTATCCCGTCATCAAAATTAAACTCGGCGCGGATGATCCCGAAGCCGCTGTTGCCGCTATTCGCAAATCCACATCCGCCCGCCTGCGGGTGGATGCCAACGCCGCCTGGGAGCCAGAGCAGGCTTTGGAATTAATCACCCGCCTTTCCCGCTATAATCTGGAACTGGTTGAACAGCCGCTGCCTATGGGGAATGTGGAATCGTATCTTTGGCTGCGCCAGCAATTAAAAACGCGCGGCGTGACCACGCCCATCTTTGCCGATGAAAGCGTTAAAACCGCGCGTGATGTTGCCGCTTACGCGGGCGCGGTGGATGGCGTGGTGGTCAAGTTGATGAAGACCGGCGGCTTGCGTGAGGCGCTGCGCACCATTCACACCGCCCGTGCGCATGGCATGAAGATTATGCTCTCGTGCATGGTCGAAAGTTCAGTCGGCGTTTCTGCCGCCGCGCATATTGCCCCGCTCTGCGATCATTTGGATTTGGACGGACCCCTGCTCATTGCAAATGACTCGTTTAGGGGGCTGCGCTACGAGGGCGCCAACCTGTTTATTCCCCAGGGCGTTGGGCTTGGCGTTTTACCTCTGCCGCAACAACTTTAGTCGGCATTCGCACCGCACAGCCAAATTAGGAACGGAGTCGAACGCTTTGCGTCCCGACTTTCGAGCAAAATCTCCTGATTTTGCAATCCACGCTGACAACCTTTGCTTGCTTGTATAATTGGCTTATGCTTTCCGCCAAAAAGGACGTTCCCATGCACCCATTTAAACACCCTGTCAAACTGCTCTCCTTTCTTTTTATCCTCGCCCTCGTTGTCATCGCCTGCGGGTTTCCTACTGCCCAGCCCGATTCCGCCACCGCCGTCCCGTCCGAAATTCCCCTGCCAACCGCCACCGCCGCGCCCCGCGCCCTCACCGTCTGCCTGGGGCAGGAGCCAAACACACTCTACCCCTTTGGCGGACCCAACGCCGCCGCGCGCAGTGTGCTGGCTGCCATTTACGATGGACCGATTGACACGATTGGCTATCAATATCAGCCCGTGATTCTGACTCAATTGCCCTCGCTTGAAAACGGCGATGCGCAAATTCTCAAATTAAAGGTTAGCCTTGGGATGAAGGTTGTTAATGCAGAGGGGAGCCTCGTTTCGTTGGAACTGGGAACCCGCGTCCGCCCTGCTGGCTGCCGCGCAGAGGATTGCGTGATTGCCTATGACGGCACAGCCGAACTTGAGATGGATCAAATGCTGGTTAATTTTCGTTTGCTGCCCAATTTAACCTGGTCGGACGGCACGCCGCTCACTGCCGATGATTCGGTCTATGCTTTTACCATTGCCTCTGACTTGAACGCCATTGCCGACACTTACTTGTTAGACCGCACGCAGGTTTATGAATCAACCGATGCGCAAACTGTGCAATGGTGGGGGCAGCCAGGTTTTATAGACCCTGCTTACGTTACGAATTTTTGGGCGCCTGCCCCCAAACATCTCTGGGAGAAATTCCCCACAGACCAATTGCCGACCATTGATGTTTCCTCCCGCGCGCCCGTCGGCTGGGGCGCATATATGCTGCAAGAATGGGCGGCGGCAGACCACATCACGCTGATTAAAAACCCATATTACTTTCGCGCCGCGCTGGGGTTTCCAAAATTTGACAGCCTCACCTTTCGTTTTATTGCAGACCCCAACACGGCTGTCAGTGAATTAGTGGCAGGGCGCTGCGATATCCTCGACCCCAGCATCCGCCTCGATGCGCAAGCCAGTTTATTGCAGGAAATGCAATCAGGCGAACAGGCGCAAGCCTTCTTCACCTCTGGCATGACTATTGAGTGGCTGGGCATTGGCACAACGCCTGCCGCCTATGATGACGGCTACAACACCCTGTTTCAAAAGGATCGTCAGGACATCTTTGCCGATGCGCACACTCGTCAGGGTATTGCGTACTGCCTCGACCGCCAAACCGTTGTAGACCAAGTTTTGCTGGGACGCACCACAGTTCCCATCACCTACCTGCCTGTTAATCACCCCTTGTATGATGTCAACCTTGACCCCATTCCATTTGACCCCGCTTTGGGTGTTTCACTTTTGGAGCAGGCAGGCTGGCGTGATACCGATGGCGACCTCGCCACTCCGCTGGAGGCTGTTACCGTTAAAAATGTTGCCGCAGGCACGCCTTTGCTGCTTAATTATTACACCACCACCGCCACCCAGCGCCGTCAGGTGACAGACATCCTCACGAAATCGCTGGCGCAATGCGGCATTGGGGTAAATGCCCAATTCTTCTCACAAAATGAACTTTACGCGCCGGGTCCCAGCGGCGCTTTGTTTGGGCGGCGTTTTGATTTGATTGAATACGCCATGGGCGTTAATGGCATTGAGCCGCCCTGCAATTGGTTTACCAGCGCCGAAACCCCCACGCAAGCCAACGCCTGGATCGGCGCCAACGTCACAGGTTACAAAAACCCGCAATATGATGCCGCCTGCCACGCAGCGCAGGCTGCCCTGCCCGACGAGCAGACCTACACAGACGCCTACTATCAAACTCAGGCGATTTTTGCCAGTGACCTGCCCGCCATTCCGCTTTATTATCGCCAGCGGATTGCCGCCGCCCGCCCCGACCTTTGCCATTTTGACCTGGACGCCAGCGCCAACCCGCTTTGGAACATTGAAGCCATTGACTTTGGCGAGGCTTGTGAAAACTAAAAGGATGAACTTGCTCCAAAAAATATTAATAGGATGTCTTGCTCCTTGCCTCTTTTTAACTCTGTCGGTTTCCTCCTGCGCCCCTCAGACTGACTCTGTGGCAGAGCCAACCGCCATTTCCTCCCCCACCCATTTTGTCCCTGCCCCCGAAATTCGATTTGGGTTGATCGGCGCCGCGCCTGCCGCCCAACCCAATATTTGGCAATTATTTGATCAGGTTGGCGCAAATTATGCCAGCCGCGCTCTAGCCGAAGGCAGCCTCCTGCGCCTATATCACCTTGACCCGCAAGACTTTTCATTTCAGCCGCTTGCGGCAGCAGGCTTTCCCTCAGAGCCAATTCAAGAGGGCGCTCAATATGCCGCCCTTGTACAACTCCGCAGCGACCTGCGCTGGACAGACGGTTCACCCTTCACCGCCGAAGACGTTGCCTTCAGCGCCAACACCATCCTCGCTTTTGAATTTGATTATGACTGGGGCGCATATTATTCGCGCCAGTTTTTACAGCGCGCCGAAGCGCTCAATTCATCCACTGTAAAATTTATCTTTAAGCAAAAACCCAATGTGGAAGTCTGGCAATATGGCGTATTGCAAGCCCCCCTTGTGCAAAAGGCTTTTTGGCAGCCAGCCGTACAGCAGGCGGCTTCCCTGCTGCCTGCCGATGCCTTAAATGTTGAAATTGCCAAAATTCGCGCCAACCTGGAGATTGCCCAGCCGCAACTTGCCGACTTAACCGCCCAGATAACTTCTCTCAGAGTGAACGGCAAGCAAAATCGAAAAACCGAAAGCGACTATTTGAAAATTCAGGGCGAGGTGGTTTACCTGCAAGCCACATTGGAAAATCGGCTCGAAGATTATGCAGCGCAAATTAAGTTGGCGCAGCAATCTTTGCAAGCCGCCCGCGCCGAAAAAGAACCAACCCTCGGCACATGGCTGCCTGCCCAAAAAAAAGATGGAGTCTGGATCAACCAACTCAATCCAGACCAGCCGTTTGGCGCGCCCAGCTTTGAACGCGTCTCCTATCATTTTTTTGAAAATGAAACGGCGGCTTTGTCTGCCTTTCAAAATAATCAGGTGGATTTCATCCTCTCACCCGTTGAAAATGCGCCCGCAGGCGCAAGATACAACCCAAGTTCCAGCGCGCGTTTTCTCGTCTTTAATCCTTTGCAGGGCTACCTTGCCGACCCCGCATTTCGCGCCGCGTTTGCCTGCCTCATTGACCGCAGCGCACTGGCAGACGATATTTTGCAAAATAAAGCCGCTCCGCTCAATTCTTTTGTGCTGTCTCCGCAGTGGCATAATTCCAGCCTGAGCGATGCTTGCAGCGGCATGGATCACGCCGCGCGTTTGGCGTACGCCGCGCAGGGCTTGAAGGACGCGGGCTATTCATGGCGGCAGATAGATAAAAAAATAATCCTGCCCAACGGCGGCGATTTTCCAACGGTTACTTTGCTTGCGCCCACCTTGAAAGAAGACCCCCTGCGTTATGCGGCTGCCGCCTACATTGCGGAGCAGGCGCAGGGTTTGGGCATTCCATTGGAAGTGCAGGCGGTAACGCTTAATGATATTGTGTACGCGGTTTATAGTTCGCAAAAATATGACATGGCATTAATCGGCTGGCGGCTGAGCGAATACCCCGCCTATTTATGTGACTGGCTCAATGGTGAAAAGTTGTTTTTTACAACGGGCAACAGGTTTCAGTCTGCGTGCGCAGCGCTCCACGCCGAGTCGAATCTTACTGCGGCGCATCAAATCATTGCCCAGATCGAATCCGCCTTGTATGTAGAACTGCCCTTAATTCCCCTGTTTAGCGTGAAGCAGGCAGACGTGTATCAAAATCTTTCCTACCCTGCGCCAGGTATTCTAAATGGCTGGGCGGGTCTTTATGGCGCACCCGCTTACGCAATTTCGGCGCCATAGCGGGCGTAAATTGTTTTCTCCTTTTTTCCGAGAGGCGCACTGCATCACGATAAAATATTACTTTGCGGGTGATGTTGCCCCCGCACATAAGTCTAAGATGTTATGTAAGCGCAGGCGAACATGCCTGAAAAAAGGGAAAGCGCCATCATAGCGGCTCTTTTCTCCGCAAAAACCACTGTTTTACAGGTGAAAACCATGAAACCCTCTTCTGCCACCGCCATCAGCCACCCAAACATCGCATTGATTAAATACTGGGGCAATCGTAATAACGTCCTGCGTCTCCCCTCCAACGGCTCCATCTCGATGAACCTGGATGGGCTGTTCACACGCACCACCGTTACCTTTAACAAAACACCAGAAGACACGCTGCTCATCAACGATCACCCGATTTCTGGCAAGGGGCTGGAGCGCGTCTCGTCCATCCTTAATCTGGTGCGCGAGATGGCAAATATCCACGACCGTGCTGAAGTTTCCAGTGCGAACAATTTTCCGTCTGGCGCAGGCATCGCCTCATCTGCGGCGGCATTTGCGGCTTTGGCAGTTGCTGCCTCTCGCGCCGCCGGCTTAACCCTATCCGAAGCGCAGTTATCCCGCCTGGCGCGGCGCGGATCAGGCTCTGCCGCCCGCTCCATCCCCGGCGGGTTTGTTGAATGGCAAATGGGAACAGGAGACGAAAATTCGATTGCGTTTTCAATTGCCGCCCCAGAACACTGGAATCTAACAGACTGTGTTGCGGTGATTAGCGCCGCCCATAAAAAAACCGGCTCAACGGAGGGTCACGCCATTGCAGGAACCAGCCCGCTGCAAAACGCAAGGTTGGCAGACACACCGCGCAGGCTGGACATCTGCCGCCAGGCGATTCTCGGCAAAGATTTTGAAACACTCGCCCACATCATCGAACTGGATTCAGACATCATGCACTCCGTGATGATGACCTCCAATCCGCCGTTGATGTATTGGCAGGCGGCAACGGTGCAAATCTTTCATCAGGTGCGCGAGTGGCGGGCGGGCGGGCTGCCCGTCGGCTACACGGTGGATGCGGGTGCGAATGTGCATGTGATTTGTCTGGCAGAGTATGCCAAAGAGGTGGAGAAACGTCTGCGCGAACTGCCTGGCGTTAGAGATGTGCTGGTTGCAGGCGTGGGCGGCGCGGCGCAGACGGTTTAAGCCCGCTTTAGTGGGCTTTGTAAAAGAGCGCGGGGGCAAGGCGCCGCCAATGCCCGTCGAAACAGGATCAACCCGCGGCAGTGCGCGAAGCGGGGAAATTTATCTAATAAACCTCTAACTCCACCCAATCTGTTTGCAGATATAATCCGCACTGTCGTCAAATTAGACAAAGGATAAAAAATGGTATCTGGATTTGTAACATTAATCGTCTTTCTGCTTGCACTGGGCGGAATGATCTTTGTGCATGAGTTGGGTCACTTTATTGCTGCGCGCTGGGCAGGCATCGAAGTGGAAGAATTTGGTTTGGGATTGCCCTCTTATAAAATTGCCACCCTTTTCAAATGGCAGGGAACGGAATTCACCATTCACGCTTTGCTGCTGGGCGGCTTCATTCGACCAAAAGGTGAAAATGATCCCAACGTACCGGGCGGGCTTGCCTCTGCAAACCCCTGGAAGCGGCTGGTCGTTTTGTTTGCTGGTCCCCTGATGAATTTACTCACCGCCATCGTGGTCTTCTCCTTCCTCATTTCATTTGAAGGCGTCCCCATGCCTGGCTCGATAGCAATTAATTCTGTCTCGGCAAATTCGCCCGCAGAGCAGGCAGGCATGCAAGCCGATGATATTTTGCTCGCCATCAATGGGCAAAGCGTAACCGATGTCAGCGCCGCCATTGCCATCATCAAAGCCAACCTCGATCAACCCGTTGAAATGCTGGTTGAGCGCAACGGTGAAAAAGTCACAATCAGCGCCACGCCGCTCTCCACCCGCAAAGCAAGCGAAGGCGCGTTGGGTGTTGGGCTTGGCTACCCCACCCGCCCAGCCACATTCATCGAAAGCGTCTCCGGCGGATTCATGGTCACGGGTATTCAAGCCGCCACCATCGTCTACCTGCCCATCGCGCTCATTCAAGGCGCCATCGCCCCCGCCGATGCACGCTTCATCGGCTTCAAAGGCATCTTCGATATGTTTGATGTAGCCGTCGAGGAAGATGTCTCCAGCCGTCAGGAAGTTGCCGCTGCCCCCGCCGGCGCCGCCCCACAGCCCACCAACTGGACTTTGAACCTGATCGGCATCCTCAGCATTTCGCTCGGTGTGATGAACCTGCTGCCCATCCCCGCGCTCGACGGCGGACGCATTCTCTTCACCCTGCCCGAAATTCTCTTCCGCAAACGCATCCCTGCCCAATGGGAAAACACCGTCAATGGCATTGCCATGCTCCTGCTCATCGGACTCATGCTCTTTGTCAACGTGATGGATTTCGTCAACCCCGCTCAAATTCCAATTCCATAAAATGGCTAAAAAACTTTCCCTTCAAGATGTTCTCGATCACCTGCTGAATTCCAGCAAGGACATTCCGCAAAGCCACCTGAAATTTTATTCAGATCTGGATTCAAATTCGCTGAAACTTTTTCTGGAAACCTGGCAAAACGTCCAACCAACCCGCAAACTGATTCTGCTCGACAGGCTTTTATCCAACCTCGAAGAAGATTACCTCGTCACATACGAACAGATCGGCAACGCGCTTTTGGGTGATTCTGATGGAGAAGTGCGCGCGCGCGCCATTCGCCTGCTCACCGAATCTGACGACCCGAAACTTGCCAACAAACTTATGGGCATTTTCCTAACCGACGCAGAACTCGCGCCGCGCATGGAAGCCGCGCACCTGCTCGGCGAATTTGTGCTGCTGGGTGAGTTGGATAAATTGAACCCAAGCCAACAGCAAAAAATGGAAGATGCCTTGATCTCGGTGGTGCGCGGTGAAGAAGATTCAACCTTGCGCAAACGCGCCCTCGAATCGTTGAGCTATTCTTCGCGCCCCGAAATTGCCACCCTGATCGAATCTGCTTTTGAGCGCACCGATCCCGCCTGGGTCGCCAGCGCCCTGCGCGCCATGGGACGCTCACACGATGAACGCTGGAACGATAACGTGGTAAGTAAACTGCTCGATGAAGACCCGCTCATAAAATTCGCCGCAGTTGAAGCGGCGGGGCAACTCGTCATCGAAGCAGCGGTTCCGATCCTGCTCCAAATCCTCGACGATGAAGAAGAGCCTGAAGATGTGGCAACCGCCTGCATTTGGGCGCTTTCGCAGATCGGCGGCGATGACGCCCGCACCTACCTGATGGCGCTGCTCGACCAGACCGAAGATGACGACTTGACCGAGTTCCTCGAAGACGCGCTCGAAAACCTAAACTTCACTGAAGAGTTCAATAAGTTTGAGTTATTAACTCTCGATGAAGAAGATGAACCAGACGAAGACGAAGAGAAATAACACAGGATCATAATTTGCAAGCCATACGCGAAGCGCGGTTTTCCAAGAAAAAGACCAGCCTTGCTTCCAATCCCGAAGGAGCCTGCATGGTCATCTGCCCTTCGGGATTTTGATTCTGGCAGGGTCGAATTTCACAAACAAACAGGAAGAAAAAAGATGAATCATTTAAAAGATAAAATTGTTTTAATCACAGGCGCAGGCAAAGGGATGGGGCGCGCGCTGGCGCTGGCTCTGGCGGAACGCGGCGCAATCATTGCCGCAAATGATATTTCACCGGTTAATGTAGACCCCGCAATTGCAGAGATTATTGCACACGGGGGTCAAGCCAAAACCTATATTGAAGATATTGCCAAAAAAGTCGGCGCTCAATATTTGGTTAATAGCGTGGAGGAGGATTTTGGAAGAATTGATATTCTGATCCATCATGCGGCAGTTGAACCTCACACCCCGCTGCTGCAAATGGATGAATGGGACTGGCACCGCACATTGGACGTAAACCTGACCGGCGCCTTCTTAATGCTGCAATCCGCTGCGCGGGTCATGCGCAGCCAGAACAGGGGAAAAATTTTGAACATCGTCACCCAATCAAGCCGCGCCAAAGATCAAACAAGGGGAGCCTATCTTGCCAGCATGGCGGGGCTAACAGCCTTATCCCAACAAGCAGACCTGGAACTGCAACCGCTTGGAATTCGAGTACATGCGGTTCAAAATTTAGAAGAGGCGCTCTCACTTTTGGAGACAGCATGAAGGAACTACTTGAATACCGCATCAAAATGATCGCAAGGCTTGACGAAGCCGCGCGCGAGTTTTGCGCAACATGCAAGGCGATTGACAACCCACTGGCAGCCATGCAAAACGGCTGGACATTACACCAAATTGCTGCGCACACGCGCCATGTTCAAAAAGAGGTGTACGGCAAGCGCATTCACCGCACCCTCAGCGAAGACAACCCAGAATTTAAAAATTTTGACGCCGAGCAATGGATGAAGACAGACTACAACCCACAGGAAAGTTTGGAGGAAATTTTAGGCGAGTTTGCCCAAAATATAAATACAGTATGCGAAACCCTGCGCAGTTTACCCCAAGAGGCTTGGTCGCGTGAGAGCCGCCACGAATCGCAAGGCGGCGAACTGACTCTGCAACGGTGGGTTGAACATAGCCTGGCGCATATTGAAGAACATTTATGTTCGATAAAAAAATAAATTTACCGACAACAGGCAAAGTGTATACCAGTGAATTCCGCCCGCTTAACACCGATTTAGAGGTAAAATAGATTTATGAAAAAGCAACGAATTGTTCTGGTGGACGATCACGAATTGGTGCGCATTGGCTTAAAATCACTCCTGGAGCGTCACCCTCAGTTTGACGTAGTCGGCGAGGCTGGCTCGGCGCGTGAAGCCCTGGAACAAGTAGAATCACTCAAACCCAACGTAGTGGTCATGGATATTCGACTACCGGGCGTATCAGGAATTGACGCCTGCGAACAGATTGTAAATCAATTCCCTGAGACGAAAGTACTCATGCTCACCTCCTACGCCGAAGATGAAATGCTTTTTTCTGCCATTCGCGCGGGGGCATCGGGCTATGTTCTAAAACAAATTGGCAGCGAAGACCTGATCAAAGCCATTGAGTCTGTTGGGCGCGGCGAAGCCCTGCTAGACCCTGCTGTTACACAGCGCGTCTTTCAGGAAGTGCGGCGCGCGGTAAAAGAGGAGGAGGCTTCGGCGTTCTCACATTTAAGTCAGCAGGAAAAACACGTTCTTTTATTAGTTTCGGAAGGCAAGACCAACCGTGAGATCGCCAAAAATTTATTTTTGGGCGAAGGCACAGTGCGCAATTACGTTTCAAGTATTCTCTCCAAATTAAGTGTCAATAACCGCGCCGAAGCAGCCGCGTATGCAGTGCAGCACAGTTTGAGAGAATATATTACAACCTAGCAATCACCCAAACTTTGGAGGCGCAAAAACACAGGGAAAATCAACTCAGTGAAAATGCGCCTCCATTTTTATTTAATTCAACCAAGAAAATCATGTTTCCATTCATCACACTCACCGATGGAGTCGTCAGCCTGCGCCCCTATCAATTTGGGGACGAGGGTGCGCTGCACAGAGCCATTCACGAATCGATTAGCATAATCAAACCCTGGATGGCATGGGCAAACGAAGAATACACAAACGCCACAGCGCTTAACTATATATCGGTAGCGCGTGCGCAGTGGGCAAACGGATCACAATATGCCTTTGCAATAATTGACACCAAAACGGATGGATTCATCGGCGGCTGCGGGTTAAGTCATATTCACCCCATCTATCATTTTTGCAACCTGGGATACTGGGTACGCGCCTCACGGCTGGGAGAAGGACTTGCAGGACGCGCCGCAAAACTGGCGGCTCATTTTTGCTTTGAAAAAGTTAAATTAATTCGCGCCGAAATTGTAATTGCCGTTGGAAACGAAGCCAGCAGGCGCGTCGCAGAAAAAATCAACGCACACTACGAGGGGATTTTACTCAACCGCATGGTGATTGGAACACAAGTACACGATGCGCACATGTATTCGCTCCTGCCCGCCGACTTTGGGCTGGCAGCCAGACTATAATTCATCTTATGTCAAAATCAATCCTGCTCTTCCTCGGCAAAGCCAACGACCCAGACTGCGCCCGCGCACTGGAATACTGTCAAAATCATTTTTCAGAAGTAACCCACTGCCTCGGTCAATGGGGCGACCCGCTGCCAGAATCTATTCGCAAATGGCAGGGAGATTACATCATCTCGTACCTTTCACGCTGGGTCATTCCCGCAGAATTATTAAAGCAGGCAAAAATAGCCGCTATTAATTTTCATCCGGCATCGCCAGAGTATCCAGGCATTGGCTGCAATAACTTCGCCTTGTATGAAAATGCAAAAGAATATGGCGCCACCTGTCATTACATGGCAGATAAAGTAGATACAGGCAAAATTATTAAGGTGCGGCGTTTTTCCCTGCACCCCGAAGACGGCGTAGAGCAAATTTTAAAGCAGACATATCAAAATCAAATGGCATTGTTTTTAGAAATTGCAGAAATTCTGGCAGAGGGCAGAGAACTTCCCACCTCAACCGAAACGTGGACTCGCCCGCCATTTTCGCGTAAAGAATTTAATGAGTTATTTAAAATTACACCCGACATGAGCGCCGAAGAAGTTAAACGAAGAATTCGAGCAGTCAGTTATAAAAATTGGCAGCCCTATGTGTATATTCACGGGTTTCGATTTGAATACAAGCCTTAATTTTTTCCTGTGCCGCATTTTTGGTTTTCCCTAAAAAACTCCTTGACCAGCATAACACATTACAGTAAAATACAAGCCGCACAAAAAACGCTTCCGTAGCTCAGTGGATTAGAGCGCTTGCTTGCGGAGCAATAGGTCGCAGGTTCGAGCCCTGCCGGGAGCACAAAAAGTCCAATTGCCTGCTCGTACAGGCATGGTAACAGGTCAGATGATGGGAATTTCAAAAGGAGTTCTCATGTCGTCTGACCTGTTGCTTTCCCAAGTCCTGCAAGGCTTTTACCTTGCCCGCCGCGCCGACGGTTACAGTGCGGGAACCATTCAACAATACGATTGGGCGTTGTCGCGCTGGCTCAAATTCCTCGGCGATAAGCCCATGCGCCAGGTATCCATCGAAGACGCCCGCCGCTTCATCGTCTACCTGCAAACCGACTACGGCAGTCTTTCGCCCACGTCCATCTTTCACGCCTGGAAGGCAATCCGCGCCCTCTACAAATGGGCGTCCGCTGAAATGTCCATGCCGAACATCGCTACAGGACTCAAACCGCCAAAATTCCAAGCGCCCGAAATCGTCCCACTTACCAACGTCGAAATTGAAAAACTACTGCAAACTGCTGTGACAGTAGAACACAAAGACAAAACGCGGCAATACCAGCGCAAGACACAGCAGGGGGAGCGCAACCGCGCCCTGATTCTTTTTCTGCTCGATACGGGTCTACGTGTTGGCGAATTATGCCGCCTAAACCTTGATGACCTGAACATGGAAACCGGCGAAGCGACGGTCAAGCCATTTCAGTCTTCGCGCAAGTCCAAGCCGCGCACAGTCTACTTTGGCAGGCGCGCGCAGAAAGAATTATGGCGCTACCTGGTCGGCAGGAAGAACGACCTGAAGAACGAGCCGCTCTTCCTCTCTGCTGAAGGCAGGCGGCTGACGGGTGACGCGGTAAAGCACATCCTGGACAGAATCGGCAAACGCGCCGGGGTAGAGCGCGTTCACCCGCACATCTTCCGCCACACCTTCGCTATTCAGTACCTGCGCAACGGCGGAGACGTGTTCACCCTGCAAAGGCTGATGGGTCATTCATCTTTGAAGATGGTTGAGCGCTATTTGAACATTGCCCGCACCGACCTTGAAGCCGCCCACCGCCGCGCCAGCCCTGTGGATAACTGGCGGCTTTAGCGCGGCGTTGCCTTGATTTCTTCGCCCTGCGCTTCTGTAATGCGCCCCGCGCTGACCGCCGCATCCACCTGGGCAACAGTCAGGCGGTTTAGTTTCCAAAGGTTGAGAAAAAATGGGTACATGGCTATCCTCCAAGCAGTAATTCAAGCAGAGCCGCCTCAGAAGCCGCCAGCCGTTCTTCCATAGTCGGCTGGGGCAGGGGTTCTACATACGTCGCCAGCGCCGCCGCGACATCGGGGCGCTCTTGTATCTCGACCATGCCCTCGGCAAAAACCTTGCCGTCGCTTCGCACGGTCATAACATCCGCCACGCCCTGCGCCAGCAGGTGGGCGTGTACCTTCGCTACGTTTTCTTTGTTTATCATGTTTTACATCTCCAGTTCAACCA
>DYML01000149.1 GCA_020721605.1 Anaerolinea thermophila | reverse complement strand
AAGACATGTTCATTGACCTGCTGACCGACTCAGGCACAGGCGCGATGAGTTCCGAGCAATGGGCTGCCATCATGCGCGGCGACGAATCCTACGCGGGCGCGCGTTCGTTCATTCGGCTTGAAACCGCAGTTAAAGATATCTTTGGCTTCAAGCATTTTGTCCCCACTCATCAGGGACGCGCCGCTGAGAATATTCTTGCCGCGTGTCTCGTCAAGCCTGGGATGTACGTCCCGAGCAACATGCACTTCGACACCACCGACGCCAACATCCGCGCCCGCGGCGGACGCCCGACCAACCTGGTGATTGAAGAAGCCTTCGACATCAACAATCCGCACCCGTTCAAGGGCAACATGGATATTGCCAAGCTGCGCGCCTTCATTCAAAAAGTCGGCGTGGAGAAAATCCCCTTCGGGATGATTACCGTCACCAACAACGCAGGCGGCGGGCAGCCCGTTTCGATGGAAAATCTCAAAGCGGTCGCCGCAGTCTATCGTGAATATAAACTTCCGTTCTTCATTGACTCCGCCCGCTACGCCGAAAACGCCTACTTCATAAAACTACGCGAAAAAGGCTACGAAAACAAGCCCGTGATTGAAATTGCGCGCGAGATGTACGCCCTCGCCGACGGCATGACCATGAGCGCCAAGAAGGACGCGATTGTCAACATCGGCGGGTTGCTCTGCCTGAACGACGACGCGCTGTTTCAGAATGTCAAAAATGAATTGATCCTGCGCGAGGGTTTCCCCACCTACGGCGGACTCGCGGGGCGCGACCTCGACGCGATGGCTGTTGGTTTGTACGAAGGACTCGACGAAGCCTACCTCGCCTCGCGCCTTTCGCAAACCGCCTACCTCGCGGGTCGGCTCAACGACGCGGGCATTCCCACCATTCAGCCTGCGGGCGGACACGCCGTTTATCTCGATGCCGCAAGCGTCCTGCCGCATATCCCGCAAAGCGAATTCCCTGGGCAGGCGCTGTGCGTGGAACTCTACCGCGAAGGGGCGATTCGCGGCGTGGAAATTGGCTCGGTCATGTTTGCAACCCCCGATCCTGATTCTGGCAAGATGATTTATCCCAAGCTGGAGCTTTTGCGACTCGCCATCCCGCGCCGCACCTACACCCAAAGTCACATGGATTACGTCGCCGACTGCGCCGCGAGAATCAAGTCACGGGCAGATAAGGTTCGCGGCTATAAATTCACCTACGCGCCAGAATTGCTCAGGCATTTCACGGCAAGGTTTGAGCCTTTATAAGGTTTCTGAAGGTATGATGTTCCTGAGGTATCTGAGGTTTTACCTTTGATACCTCAGATACTTTATAAACCTCAGAAACCTCTCACGACAAACAAGGAAACGATGATCCCCAATCAATGGTACGGCATTCTCGAATCGAAAGAAGTCAAAAAAGGAAAACCTATCGGCTTCACGCGCATGGGCGAGAAGATGGTCGCATGGCGAGATCGCAGCGGACAGGTGACGGTGATGAGCGATCTGTGTCCGCATCGCGGCGTGGCATTGAGCGCGGGAAAATTGGTGGATGACTGCATCCAATGTCCCTTCCACGGCTTTGAATATGACTCTTCGGGAGATTGCCGCTTCATCCCCGCCAACGGAAAAAATTCCCAGCCGCCCAAAGCCATGCACGTCAAGACCTACGTGTCACGCGAAGCCCACGACATTATTTTTATCTGGTGGGGCGAGCCACAAGAGGAATACCCGCCTTTGCCGTGGTTCGAGAACATTGGTGCGGACATGGTCTACTCGACCATTCGCAACCATTGGAAAAATCATTACGCGCGCGCCATCGAGAATCAACTGGATGTGGTTCACCTGCCTTTCGTCCACTACAACACCATCGGCAGCGGAAACCGCGCACTGGTCAACGGTCCCGTTGCGAAGGAATTTCAACTCGCCGCTGGCAATTATCGACTCGATATGTGGGTGGATAATCAATCCGATCAGGGTCAAAAACCGACCAAGCCGTCTGACATGCCCGAACCCACCCACCGCCCGCTGATCCAGTTCCACTTTCCCAACCTCTGGCAAAACTGGCTCTCGGATGACTTTCTCGTTTTCCTGATCTTCGCCCCAATTGACAACGAAAACACGATGATGTATCTGCGCCAATATCACAAAATGCGTATTCCCGTTTTGCGCCAGTTGTTTGAATTTTTCGGCGGACTGGGCAACCTCTACATTTTGAATCAAGACAAGCGCGTGGTCGTCACCCAGCGCCCGCCGCGACCCGATTTGGACATCGGCGAAATCCTGATCTCTGGCGATTATCCAATCGCGTTGTATCGCAAACGCCGCAGGATGTTGATTGGAAAAGACTGATAAAAAAGAAGGACAAGCCGCCCATGAACAAAAGGTTTTTACGCCGCACGTACTCCCATCCGCGAGAGTTTTTACTTGACTTCCGCTACATGATGTCGCACCGCGCGATGATCCGCCGCGCAATGCGGGAGTTGATTCCGCCTTCGTTTCGCGAGAGGCTGATGATGACGGTAACGGAAGTCAACGGCTGCCGATATTGCAGTTATTATCATTCGCGCCGAGCCTTGACCAGCGGCGTGCCAGAAACGGAACTGCGTGAAATGCTGGCAGGTTCGATTCCACAGGACACGCCCGCCGCAGAATTGCCCGCTCTGCTCTATGCCCGCCAATGGGCTGAAAGCAACGCCTCGCCCGATTTGCAGGCGGAAAAACATTTGCGCGAAGTTTACGGGGAGGAGAGGACGCAAGCCATCGAAATCATCCTGCACATGATTCGGGCTGGCAACCTGATGGGCAACACCGCCGATTACTGGCTCGCCGTGCTGACCTTCGGTCGGTTTGGACTTCGCGAAGACGAAGCGCGGTTTGCCATCAGCAAGGAAAACAGACCCTAACTCAGACAAACAGAAGAAGAGTAATCTTTATCAATAGCGCCAACTTTATCAGTAGAAATTGGAGAAACCATGTTATCAAACCTTTCCCGCTGGCTGACCTACACCTGTGCTTTATTGTATGCAATTTTAGGGGCGCTTTTATTTCTGTTTCCCACACAACTTGCGCCTGTCTTCGCATGGAAAGTGACCGCCTTTATGACCATCACCATCGGCGGCTGGTGCCTCGGGAACGCATGGCTGGCGTACATCAACGCCCGCCGCTGGGAGTGGAAACTGGTCTACAGCTCGCTGATTTATTTATGGCTGTTTGGCATCGGCGAATTGATCGTACTGTTTATCTTTCGCTACAAGTTGAAACTCGAACATCCGATTGCGTGGCTGTATTTCATCACGCTAATCGTCAATGCGCTGACGGCATTCGTCGGCGTTTTTGATTATCTTCGCCTTCGTCCCACCAACAAGTTGAGCGGAATAAAATTCACACACCTTCAAAGCCTGCCTGCATTCGCATTTGTGCTGCTCGTTGGATTCCTCGGCTTGTATGGATTAACCGCGCAAATCGGCGACATCGGCACGAATGCGGGCATCTTCCCTGAAGTCATGTCGCTGTTCACCTTGCGGAGTTTCGGGGTTTTCTATTTTGCGCTCGCGCTGGGCGTTCTCCCCTACTTTTGGGATCGAAGCCTGAACGCCGTCCTGCATCATTCCTACGCGGCATATCCGCTGGTGGTCTTCATCGCCGCCGCCGCGTTTATTTACATCCGTCTTTTTGACTTTGCAAATCGCCCAGGCGGGCGGGCGTATTTCGGCGTGTATCTTGCGGTGGGAATTCCGCTCACCTTCGTTTTCATCAAATATGGCACAGGGGTCAGCAGGAATTAAATGCCTCAACTCATTTCACTTGGCAGTCTCGCCGCTTTATTTTTCAGCAGTACCTTCGTCTTGAACCGCGCCATGAGCCTGCAAGGCGGGCATTGGGTCTGGACATCCAGCCTGCGTTTCGGCTTCATGCTGATTTTTCTGGTCGCGCTGCTGCTCGCCACACAGGGCAAAAAGGCGCTGGCAGATGTAAAAAATATTTTCCTCCAACATTGGCTCTTCTGGATTCTTTCAGGCAGTATCGGCTTTGGTGTGTTTTACTCGCTGATCACGTTCAGTTCGCAATATGCGGCGGGCTGGGTCGTGGCAACCACCTGGCAGACGACCATCCTTGCCACGCCCATCGTGTTGATTCTCTTCGGGCGCAAAGTCCCAGCCAAAGGGTTGGTTTTCACGGGCATTATTTTCATCGGCATTATCCTCGTCAACATCGAACATGCCGCGCTGACCAGTTTGCGCGAAGTTTTGTTCAGCGCGCTGCCTGTTCTGGTTGCGGCATTCGCCTACCCCATCGGCAATCAACTGGTGTGGGAAGCGCGAATGGGACACAACCCGCGCCTCCCCCACATCCACCATCCGATTTTGGAAAATGGCTTCGCCCGCGTCCTGCTGCTGACGGTTGGATCGCTCCCCTTTTGGCTGATCCTGCTCCTCGTCAGTTCCCCGCCACCGCCCAGCAGCGGACAATTGATCAGCACCGCGCTCGTCGCCCTGCTGTCGGGAGTCATCGCCACCACGCTATTTTTGTATGCGCGTCACCTGTGCCAAAAACCCTACGAAATCTCCGCTGTGGACGCAACGCAATCTATGGAAGTGATTTTCTCGCTGATTGGGGAAATCATCTTTTTGGGAGCGGCGTTGCCAGGCGCGTTGGGAATGGCAGGCGTGGCGCTGACCCTCATCGGGCTGGCGGCATACATGCGGGTGCAGGCACAGTAAGCAAACTTCACACAAAACTGCAAGTTAGCCAAATCACAATTGGTTTATAATTTCTCCATGCAAAAATTGATACGTTTACTTATCATTGACGATGATAAATCGCTTCTTTTGGGGCTATCCGAAGCGCTCAAACGCGAAGGAAAGTACCAAATCACCACTGCCGACAACGGGGAAAAAGGAATTCAACTGGCAAAAGAAACCCTGCCCCAACTCATTATCTGCGACTTAATGATGCCGCCGCCCAACGGCTTGGCTGTGCTGCAAACCCTATCCACAGATATAAATACAACTTTAATTCCCTTTATCTTCCTCACCGCCCGCACAGATGAAACAGATAAAATTAAAGGAATAAATCTGGGCGCAGATGATTACATCACCAAACCATTCAGTAAAGATGAATTAATTGCCCGCATTCACGCCATTTTGCGCCGCAAAGGAATTACCGAGGCGCACGAACACCTCAAGAACGAGGATGAAATCAACCTGCTGAGCGCAAAAATTCAAGACCTGATCCAAAATTTCTCCACCGACCAGAACGGGCTGGCAGAAGGCATGGCGCAAATGCTTGCCCTGCGGGACAATGAAACAGAAGCGCACGCCCGCCGCGTGGTGGAATTAAGCGACAAACTGTCCAATGAACTAGGCTTGGATGAAAACACCCGCCAGCATATTCACCTGGGGGCGCTGCTGCACGACATTGGAAAAGTTGGCATTCCTGATTCGATCCTGCTCAAGCCGGGCGCGCTGACCGACGAGGAACGTAAAATAATGATGACCCACCCATCCATTGGAAAACGAATCCTCCAGCCGCTGGGGCTGCCGCCCACCGTGATAGACCTGGTTCATCATCATCACGAGCGCTGCGATGGCAACGGATACCCCGACAGGCTGACATGCAAAAAAATTCCACTCGCCGCGCGCCTCTTCGCCATTGTGGATGTTTGGGACGCGCTAACCACAGACCGTCCCTACCGACTGGCGTGGTCACAAGAAAAGACCATTAACTACATCAAAGAACAGGCGGGAAAACATTTCGACCCAATCATTGTGGAAAAATTTCTCATCGTCATTCAACGTGAAAACAAAGGAAGGTGATATTGTGTCAGCAAATGAGACCACAAAAACCCGCACCATTCTCGTGATTGACGATGACCTGCCCATGCTGCTTGGGCTAAGAGTCCTGCTGGAACGCAGCGGCTATCAAGTAAAAACCTGCGAGAACAGCCTGTCCGCCATAAAAATTGCGGAAGAAATTCAGCCTGACTTGATTGTCTGTGATGTGATGATGCCAGTCATGGATGGGTTCAAAGTGCGGGATGAATTATCCATCAGCCCACTGACCCGCAGCATCCCCTTTCTCTTCCTCTCTGCCCGCGCTTCGCAGACCGATAAACTGCGCGGGCTGGAAGGCGGCGCGGATGATTACGCCACCAAGCCTTTCGACCCGCGCGAACTGGTGGCGCGGATTAACGCCGTCTTCCGCCGCCAGGATCACAGCCACGAAGACGCCGTGCAGGAGATGAACCGCCAGATCGAACGCATCCAAAGCGAAATCTCGCATAACATCTCACACGAACTACGCACCCCCATGACCCAAATTCTCATGTCGCTGGATATATTACTGCGCGAAAAATACCACGACCCCGAAGATTTGAAATGGTTCGTGGAAACCGCTCTTTCGCAATCTCACCGCCTCAACGCGCTGATTGACGATCTGACCTTCCTGAGCAATTACGACATGGGAAACACCTTTGTCGTCAGGCAAAAAATTGACATCAAAAATGACTTCACCTTCCCCATTGCCACACGGCAGGATTTTTACAAAGATAAAAACCCGCAAGCGCATGTCAATATCGCGGAGGGGGTTGTGATCCACGCGCCGCGCCGTGAATTCAGACAAGCCGTCTGCCACCTGGTAGACAACAGCCTAAAATTTACTTCGCCCATGACAGCGGTGCTGGTAGACCTTGCCGCCAACGGCAACGGCGGCTGCATCCTCACCGTTGCGGATTACGGCTCAGGCATTCCCGCCGAACTACACGAAAAAGTCTTTGAGCGTTTTTACCAGATCAGCCAGGGCGATACGCGCCAGTACGGCGGACTGGGCGTGGGCTTGACCATAGCCCGCATCATCGCCCGCGCCCTGGGCGGCGACGTGGTCATCCTCCCAGCCCAACGCGGTTTCCGCATCCAGATGATCCTGCCTCCCGCTCCGCTGGATATGCCCTAATCTTGGAGTCCAGAAGTTCTACTTCTGGACTTTTACTGCAAGTAGAACTTGCCGACCTCATGCAAAAGTTCGCCTCTCCAAAAACAAGAACTCAATGAAAAAAAACTTTCGCCTACTTTCCATCTTCCTGACTGCGCTCCTGCTGGCGTTTTTCGTCTCGGCTTGCGCCCCGCAAAAGCCGCCCATCCGCATTGCCATTTCAGCCTGGGCGGGCGTGGAACCTGCCGAACTTGCCGCGCAGCTTGGCTATTACGAAAAACATGGCGTGGAAGTGGAAATGGTGCGCTTCTCCGCCTACAGCGATTCGATTGAAGCGCTGGTGGACGGCAAAGTGGATGCGGGTATGCACACCCTGGATGATGCCATCCGCTATTTTTCCACAGGAAAGGATGTGCGCGTGGTGCTGCTGACCGATTACTCCTTCGGCGGCGATGGGTTGGTTGCCCGCCCTGGGATTGAATCCCCAGCCGATTTGCGCGGAACCAGAATCGGGGTCGAGATCGGAACTGTGGGTCATCTCTCTCTGCTCAAAATTCTACAATTGGGCGGGCTGACGACAGACGATGTGACCATCATCAGCATTCCCGCCTGGGAAATTCAGCAATCCATGTTGGACGGCAAAATTGACGCGGGCGTCACCTGGGAACCCTACCTGACCAGCACCGCAGAAATGATGGGCGGCAGAGTATTAATCACCAGCCGCGAGTACCCCGAAACCATCATCACCAGCATGGTCTTTGATGCGGCGGTAGTGGCAGAACGCCCCGCCGATGTGCAGAAAGTGGTTGCCGCATATTTTGACGCAGTGGAATACATCCAACAAAATCCGCAGGATGCCTACGAGCGCATGGGGCAAGCCGAAGGCGTGAGCGCGGCAGAATTTGAAAGCCATGTGGCGGGTATTCAATACCTCGACCTGGCAAAAAATCTCGATCTGTTTGGCGCGGAAGGCGAAGGACGCGCCTACGCCCAGACCGCCGACATCGCCCAATTCCTATTCGAACAGGGAGTCATCCAATCATTGCCCAATGCCAGCCAACTGCTTGAACCGCTCTTCGTCCGCAAAGTGAGTCAATAAAACAACATGCGTTCACTTAAAGTCAAACTAACATCGGTTTACAGCGCGTTGGGGTTAACCGGGCTGTTGCTAACGCTGACATTCTTTTACTCTGCCTCCTCCATCGGCATTTATCAGGGCGCGTTAAACCGCGTTGATGTGCTTTCAGACGAAATCTCATACAGCCTTGAAATTCTTGCTGAATACGATGATATATTCCCCATGCAAAGGCTGATCGAAAAATCATCCACGTTGAAAGGGGTGGTCAAAATCGTCGTGGTGGATACGCAGCAAAAAATCCTGGCGCACACCGACAGAAAACAGGTTGGGCAGTCGCTCCATTCGCCGCTAATCCGCGAGTCGCTGCTTGAACGCAGTGAAATCAGCCAAACAATTGAAGGGCATATCATCTTTATCCGCCCGCTGCATGGGCAAGCCTACACCAGCAAATTCCACGATGTAAGCGGCGCCTTGTGGGTGGAAATAGATATTTCGCAATCTCTCTCCCAATTACAACAAACGTTTGGCTGGGTTTCGCTTTCTTCCCTGGCAATCCTCCTGCCGTTTTACATCGCGCAATACTTCACCATCAAGAAAGTCATCATTGACCGTCTGGGCGATATGGAAGCAGGCATCGCACAATCCATGCAAGAAGATCATTTATCGGCGCTGACGGTGAAAAAATCATTTGGAAGTGAAGACGAAATCAACGCACTCGCGCAAAC
>DYML01000148.1:4680-8777 GCA_020721605.1 Anaerolinea thermophila | reverse complement strand
AAATATGCTCAAATACGCACATGGCAGAAGGCGTTACAGATGGAATTGCCTGCATTACTTTTAACGCATTATTTGAGAGCGACACCACCTCGCCAGGCTTTACATCGCGGATGGCATCACAGCCCAGCGTTTGCAACGCGCCCACTTCTGATGCAACGGCGTGTCCTCCGCTTGGCAATAACCCAATGCACAGCGGACGAAAGCCCCATGGGTCGCGCACCGCGTAAACGCAGTCGCGGGTTAAAATCACCAGCGAGTACGCGCCGCCCCATTTTTTCATTGCGGTCTTGATGCGCTCTTCCCATGTGCCACCTCCGTTACGCGCCAGCATCATTGTCATTACCTCGGTATCGGATGACGATGATAAGCCCACGCCTTGCTGCATTAACTCTTTTCGTAATTCCGCCGAGTTGATTAAGTTTCCGTTATGCGCCAATGCCAGCGGACCATGAATGGTTTCTATCATAAATGGCTGGGCGTTTCGCAGTGATGATGAGCCTGTTGTTGAGTAGCGTGTGTGCCCAATTGCATAATGCCCTTTCAAATCTGCTATTGAGTTGGGCGTAAACACATGCGACACCAACCCCATGCCTTTGTGTATGGACATCGTTACGCCGTCAGCTACCGCCATGCCTGCCGCTTCCTGCCCTCGGTGCTGCAAGGCAAACAGCCCAAAGAAGGTCATGCGCGCAACATCTTCGCTGGGTGCAAAAATGCCGATGACACCGCATTCTTCATGGGGAGAATCATCCTCCAGAGGAAAATTAATTTGATTATCCAACACTGGCGTCATCCCCTAGAATTTTTTCCGCAGCCCGTTTTTGGCTCGCCCGAACCTGATTCTGGACTTCGGCATTTGCTACGCCGAAAATTTTTGCCGCCAATAATGCGGCGTTGAACGGTTCCAGCACTAGGGCAGGCGCAATGCCTGAAGGCATCCGCAGTGATGAATATATATCTGCGCCGCCAAATGCATCTGATGCGGGCGGGCAGGCAATTACTGGCGCGCCGACGGCTCCATCTGTGAATCCGCTTAGGGCGTTACTGCGCCCAGCAGCCGTGATGTAAACTTTTGGGCGGTCATTGGCTTCGTATTCTTTCAAAATGGAAAGCGTATGTTCGGGGGTTTTGTGTGCGGAACCAATCCTCAGCGCGGTTTCCAAGCCAAAAGACGTGCAGGCTTCTGCAATTTTTTTGCAGTGTTCCAAATCTGTTTTGGAACCCATTAATATCACCACCAATGGTTTTGACATGCTCAAAGCGCTCCTGCATTTTTTAGGTTTGCCAACAGTCGTTCTTCAATGGGGTATGCGCCCGCTTTAAAAGCCTGCCCCGTCAGCATTTCGTAAATTTGAATATAGCGCTGGCTGGCAGAGACCCATAACTCGTCGGGCATGGGCGGAATTTCCCCATCTCCGCGATAGCCTTTATCGGCATACGCAATGCGGACAAATTCCTTGTCAAAATTTTCGGGGTCTTTGCCTGCGGTGAAGCGCGGCTCATAAGTATCCGCCTTCCAAAAACGCGATGAGTCTGGGGTGTGAACTTCGTCAATCAAGACTACGCTGCCGTCTCGCGCAATGCCAAATTCATATTTGGTGTCCACTAAAATTAAGCCCGCCTTGCCTGCTATCTCTTGTCCGCGTTTGAAAATGGCGAGCGCGGCGGTTTGTACCTGTTTCCAGGTTTTTTCATCCAGCAAACCGTTTTGCACAACCTCCGCGCAGGTGAGGCGTTCATCATGCCCTGTGAGTCCGCCTTTGGTGGTGGGGGTGATAATAGGCTCTGGCAAGCGGGTGTTTTTTTGCAAGCCCTCAGGGAAGTCATATCCATAAATATTGCGTTCACCCAGCGAGTAGCGATACCACAACGCTGTGGAAGTGACGCCTGTGATGTATCCGCGCACAATGACTTCCACTAAAATTGGTTCGGCAATTTTTACAATGGCGGCGTTTGGGTCGGGAATGGAGACGATGTGATTTTGAATAATGTCGCGTGTTTGCTCAAACCACCAGGCAGATAATTGATTTAGAACCTGCCCTTTGAACGGCACTCTCGTCAATACATGGTCAAATGCAGAGAGGCGGTCTGTGGTGACGATTAGCCTTTGCTTATTTGGCAGGTTGTACCAATCTCGAACCTTGCCAGTTTGTCTTTCGGGTAATGGTAAATTTGTTTCATCCAAAGCATTGGGAAGTAATTTCAACAAGTCGCTCTTTGAAATCATTTTTTACCTCTGAAAAAATTAAATTTGATTTGCATACTTCACGCCATTTTCAAACAATTTTAGTCCGCTTCTGCCTGTTTCGCCGCGTGTGTGGCGCGGGTGCTGCCAGTTAAAAATATGATTTTCGGGATGAGGCATGAGTCCCAGCACATTGCCCTGCGGATTGCAAATGCCTGCAATATCGAGGATGGAGCCGTTGGGGTTGCTGGGATACTCGCTATTTGCGGGCGAGCCATCGGCGTGGACATAGGTGAGGGCGATTTGGTCGTTGGATATAAGATTGGTAATTAGTAATTGGTTGTTGGTTTGGAAGTTGCCTTCACCGTGAGCGACAGGGCATTCAATTGAATCTTGCAAGCCTTTTGTCCAAATACAGGTTTGGGAAAGAGGCAAAAGATGAACCCATCTGCATTCAAAATGACCTTGTTGATTAAACGTCAGCGTTGCCGAAGAGTTGTCATTTTTCATTTCCCAATTACCGCCTGGCAAAATACCCGACTTTACCAGCGCCTGAAATCCGTTGCAAATTCCGATGACAGGTTTTCCCGCTTCAACAAAGGCGCTGATTACATCTGTAAAGTAGGAGGTGAGGTCGAGCGCAAGGAGTTTGCCGGCGCCCAAGGCATCAGCGTAGGAAAATCCCCCAGGAACAACGAGCAACTGAAGGTTTTGAAAAAGGGCGCGGTTGGCGCGCAGTTCGTTAAGAGGAATTCCAACGGCGTCCGCGCCTGCAAGGGTGAGCGCATGGATGACATCTAAATCACGGTTGGAGCCGCGCGCCTGAAGGATAAGGGCTTTAGGTTTCATAGGTGTGATGGGGTGTTGAATGCGCGAACAAGGTCGGGAACGGATATGGATACGGATTCGCGGATGGGGAAGCGGATGTGAAGGGTTGGTTCTTGAGTGACCGCGCCAATTTTTTTAAAGGGCAGGTTTGCAAACAGGCTTTCAAAAGCAGATGAACATGCTGAGGTAACTTCGACCAGCAGGCAGCCGTTAACTTCTGTGAAGAGGGTTGTATCTTCTGTGTTGAGTGTCATGCCAAGCCGCCCGCCTATGCACATTTCGGCGGCGGTGACGGCAAGCCCGCCTTCGCTCAAATCATGCGCAGAGCGGATAAGTTCGCTGGTGATGGCTTGGTGCAAAGCCCGATAGACTTGCGGCGCAGAGGCGGGAACATCGGGAACTGCTTTTGTCTCTGGCGAGAAATCTCCAATTAAATAAATCAGGTTGCTGGCGTCTTTTAAGTCCATAGTGATGGCTTGGTTAACATTTTCAATCATGCCAATGGCAGAGATTAATAAGGTGGACGGAATGGAATGCCGCAAGCCGTCGGCGCCGAGGTATTCGTTGTTGAGCGAATCTTTGCCGCTGATAAAGGGTGCGCCGTAAAACAGTGCCGCGTCATGGCATCCGCGACAGGCTTCGACGAGCGAGCCGAGCGTTTCTGGGCGAAGCGGGTCTCCCCAGCAGAAATTATCCAGCACGGCAATTTGTTGCGGGTCGGCGCCAACTGCAATTGCGTTGCGGATGGCTTCATCCATGACAGACCAAGCCATTTTGTAGGCGTCGCGTTTGCCGTATTCGGGATTAATGCCGTTTGACAGGACGATGCCTTTTGTGCCTTTTGTGCCGATTGGCTTGATGACTGCGGCATCCGAGGGGGCGTCTGCTTTGATGCCTGTCAGAGGTTTGACCACTGTTCCGCCCTGTACTTCGTGGTCATAAATGCGGATGGCGTCGGCTTTGCTGGCGATGTTGGGGGAGGAAAGGAGGGTTAGCAAGGTTTCGGGAACGGATGGGGCAGCGGATTGTGAAGCGGATAAACGGATGGATGGGGCAGCGGATTGTGAAGCGGATAAACGGATGG
>DYML01000148.1:0-4580 GCA_020721605.1 Anaerolinea thermophila | reverse complement strand
GATAAACGGATGGATGGGGCAGCGGATTGTGAAGCGGATAAACGGATGGATGGGGCAGCGGATTGCGAAGCGGATAAACGGATGGATGGGGCAGCGGATTGTGAAGCGGATAAACGGATGGATGGGGGGGGGATGATGGCGGTGAGGTTTCTTTGTGGAATGCCTTCGTGCAGAAATTCGTTGTTGAGGTCTAGCACAATCTGATTGTTGTGGCGCACGATAAGGTGACCTTTGCCTGTGAATGTGCCGATGTCCGTTAATTCGGTGTCGAAGGTGTCGCAGAGGTTTTTCAGGGCGGGGATGTTGTTGGGGGCAACCGCGAGTACCATGCGTTCCTGCGCTTCGGAGAGGAAGATTTCCCAGGGGGCAAGCCCTGGATATTTGAGGCGCACGTTGAGCAAGTCTACGTCGCAACCGATGGATGAAGCCATTTCGCCTACGGCGGAAGAAAGCCCGCCTGCGCCGCAGTCGGTGATGTCGTTGTATAGGTTTAGGTCGCGGGCGCGGATAATAACGTCTATCAATCCTTTTTCGGTGATGGGGTCGCCGATTTGAACGGATGCGCCAGAGACTTCACCTGTTTGCGCGTCCATTGTCATGGATGAGAAGGTTGCGCCGCGCAATCCGTCTCGCCCTGTGCGCCCGCCAAGGATGATGACTCTGTCTCCAATTTGGGGATTTTTGCGGTGCTTTCCTTTGGGCGCTATGCCTACGCATCCACAAAAGACGAGCGGGTTGGCGGTGTAGCCTTCGTCGTATAAGATTGCGCCGTTGACGGTGGGTATGCCGATTTTGTTCCCATAATCCTGCACGCCTGCAATAACCCCTGATTGAATACGGTGTGGGTGCAAAACACCTTCAGGCAATAAGTTGGGATCAAGGTTTTGTGGACCAAAGCAGAGAATGTCTGTATTTGCGATGGGCTTGGCGCTAACTCCAAGTATGTCGCGGATGACTCCGCCGACGCCTGTGTTCGCGCCGCCAAACGGTTCCACTGCTGAGGGGTGGTTGTGAGTTTCGGCTTTGAAGGAGATTTCAAACTCGTCGTCGAAGTCAATGATTCCTGCGTTGTCCACAAATGCAGAAATAACCCAGGGGGCGGCAATTTTATCTGTGGCGGATTTTAGGTAGGTTTTGATAAGGCTGTCAATCGTTGCCTGCCCGTCATTGATGGTTACTTTTGCTTTGAATGTTTTGTGAACGCAGTGTTCGCTCCATGTTTGGGCGGTGGTTTCAAATTCAATGTCGGTGGGGTCGCGGTTTTCTTTTGTGAAATAATTTTGGATGGTTTGCATTTCCGCCAAATCTAGCGCAGCGCGGCGGGTTTTGGAAAGGGATAATAAGCCTTCTTCTGATAATGCGCGGAGAGAGATGATTTCCACTGCGCCGTTGGATTCAACTTCTTCAGGAAAGGATGGCTCAATGTTGCCATTTGTCCAGCGCTGGATGATGGGGTTTGCCAGGAGGGCGGCGGATATGGCAGCGGATGTGGCAACGGATGTGGTAACGGATGTGGCGGCGGATGTGGCAGCGGATGTGGTAACGGATGTGACAGCGGATAAACGGATGAAATCGGATGATGAATCGGGTGTGTGAAATTGGAGGATGTAGCGCTGCCCTGTGGCGGCACGATGAACTCCATGAATTCCGAGTTCGTGGGATGCGCGGACAATTTGTTCGGCGACGGGGTCGGTTACGCCAGGGCGCAGCGCCACTTCCAGGATAACAGAATCAGGTTCGGGGTGAGTTGGGGGCGAGGGGATTTCTTCCCATGCTGCCAACTGAGTGACTGGGTCAGTTAAAAGTGTGAGGGACAACTTTTGGCAATCCTCTTGCGATAGTTGTCCCTCAATAAAGTAAATATTTTGGATTGAGATTTGTTTAAGGTTATGAAAACCTAGCGCGTGGGCATCGGCGAGATGCCTTGCGTTTCTGGGGTCTGGGCGGCTGGAGTGGATGAGAAATTTGTATATTGTCATAGAAAGCACCGACTCCATTTTATCTCTGCGTACTTGTCTAGTCAACAGCGGTGGCTATTGAATCACCGTTCCGTTTCCTGCTAAAGCGTTGGAGATTGGATTTTGAATTCGTCCATCCGCGATGATGACACGACTCACGCCGCCCTGGAGCGCCTCTTCTGCGCCTAAAACTTTTTTCTTCATGCGACCTTGAGCCGCTTCGCTCGCCGCCGCGAGTTGATTCTGCGGCAGCTGCCGAATGAGCGTGGACTCGTCTGGGAAGTTTTTCATCAGCCCAGGTACGGCGGTCAGTAACAGCAGGTTTTCCGCTTTGAGCGCGGAAGCAACCATCGCGGCGGCGCGGTCGGCGTCCACATTCAACGCTTCGCCTTTTTCGCTGACTGCCACGGGCGCGATGACAGGCATGTAGCCTGCATTGAGCAGCATTAGCAGCAATTCGCTGTTCACTTTTTCGATCTTCCCCGTGTAATCGTCGCGGATAATTTTGCGCTTGCCGTTTTCAATGCTCTGCACAGATTCCTTGCGGACGGCTTGCAGAAGTTTGCCGTCGAGTCCGCACAAGCCAAAGGCGTTGACGCCCATCATCTGCAACTGCTCAGTCAGCAACGAATTGACCTTGCCATTGACCGCCATCAAAAAGATTTCCAGCGTCTTGCGGTCGGTGTAGCGCGAGGTGTAGCCCGAGGGCGAGGTGATCATCTTCGGAGGCGTGCCCAGCCCTTCGCCGAGCGCGTTCGCTTCCGCCGATCCGCCATGCACAAAAACAAGGCGTTTGCCCTGCTTCAATAATTCAACGGCGTCCGCACAAATCGCAGAAAAATCCACGCCTTCGGTGCCGCCGAGTTTTACGACAGTTATGTCCATAATTCCTCCAAGAAATGCAGAAGTTAGAATGCTGAATGCAGAATAAAAATTCCTCATTCCTCATTCTGCATTCTAAATTGGATGTAGCCCAGCAAATTCCAGCCCAAGCGTCTCGTCCCAGCCCATCATCAAATTGAGGCATTGCACGGCTGTGCCAGACGCGCCTTTCATCAGGTTGTCAATCGCGCACATTGCTACGATGTGACCTGTGCTTTCGTCCAGTTCAAAGCCGAGGTCGGCGTAATTCGAGCCAGCCAGAATCTTCGGTTCAGGCACGCGGTAGATTCCGCGCTGTTCCTTGACCACGCGGATAAACGGATTTTCATTCGCAACGGCGCGGTAGGCTTTCCATAAATCCTTGTTGGCAACACCAGGCTTGACTTTGGCATGAGCCGTTGCCAGCACGCCGCGCACCAAATCTACGGCGGTCATGGTCAGCGAAATATCTTTGACGCCCAATTCCTGAATCACTTCCGCCGTGTGACGATGACCGAAGGCTGAAAATGTGCGGATGACATTCGCGCGTTCCGCATGGAGCGAACCAGAATTTCCTTCCGCGCCGCCTTCCGATGAGCCTACTTTAATTTCAATAATTACAGGGGAAGATAATTCAATCAAATCCGCTTTGACCAACGGCAGCAGCGCAAGGTTGCTGGCGGTGGCGTTGCAGCCCACGCCGCTGATGTAATTTGCGCCCGCAATTTCGGCGCGGTGCAGTTCGGGAAGTCCGTACACAAATTTGCTCAGCCACGCTGGCGCGGCGTGTTTTTCGCCGTACCATTTTTCGTAGAAGGCTGGGTCGCGCAATCGGAAATCTGCCGCAAGGTCAATGATTTTTGTGCCGAGTTTGGCGTACTCTTCGATGTGCTTTTGCGCTTGTCCGTGCGGCTGGGCGAGGAAGAGAATGTCCACAGGCTCCAGCGTGGAAGGGTCGCTGAATTTGAGTTGAGTTTTCTTCCGCAGGTTGGGGTGCGTTTGGTAAACGTATTCGCCCACGCGCGAGCGCGAAGTGACCTGCTTAATCTCAACTTGCGGATGTCCCAGCAAAAGGCGCAGCAACTCGCCGCCGCCATATCCCGAACCGCCGATGATAGATACTGTCGTCATTAATAATTGCTCCTTTTCAAATAAATTAAGAACAGCCTGGCAATCCGTTTCAAATGCCTGTCTCTCCCTTGCCCAATCCGCCTATGCCAACATGCGCCGCGCTCACCACATACTCCACGATCTCGCCCGCAATATCCACCCCGCTGACGGGTTGCATGGTGTGGAATTCCATCGTGTGATTGATCTCGTTGACAAGATAACCGCGCTCAGAATGTTCGATCAAATCCACCGCAAGAACCCCGCCGCCGACTGCTTTGGTGGCTTTCAAACATAGTTCTTCAATTTCGGGCGTGATGGGACATAACTCCCCTTCGCCGCCGCGCGCCGTGTTTGTGATCCAATGCTCAGACTTGCGATACATGGCGGTTAGCACGCGGTCGCCGATGACAATGGCGCGGATGTCACGCCCAGGCTTCTTGATAAATTCTTGAATATAAAAAACGGAATGCTGCACGGAGCCAAGTGTTGCCTTGTGTTCAAGCACTGCTTCCGCCGCGTCACGGTCGTTGATCTTCGCCAGCAGGCGTCCCCACGAACCGACAACGGGCTTCAACACAACGGGGTAGCCAAACGCTTCAATCGCGTCCAGCGCGGCTTCGGGTGTGAACGCCACCACGTTACGAGGCTGCG
>DYML01000147.1 GCA_020721605.1 Anaerolinea thermophila | reverse complement strand
GTGGGCATTGCCGCTCTCGCGATGGTCTTCACGCACCCGATCCAATTTGGCATGACCTGCATGATCGTCGGCGTGTACGGCTTGCCCTCCCTGCTGGATAAAAATCTCCGCTGGAAATACGCCGCGCTGATCGCCGTGCTGGCGGTTGTGGTTTTCATCCCCTACACCTTCCGCTTCGGCGGCGGGGAATATTCCCAGACGCTCAGTTTTTCGCTTAATGATGTGGCAGAAAATGACGAGTTCGCCCGTCTTGGAGTTCGTCGTCTTGATGTCGTCGAGGGGACGCAGTTCTATGGCATTTCTCATTACCTCACGCGCGGGCTGCCTTACGAGATCAGCCTCGCGGCGGCGGCTCTCAGTCTCTTTTTCTTTTGGAAGAATAAAGCAGCCCGTTATGTGCTAGCCGCTTTTTTGGTATTGGGCGTCAGCATGTTCCCCTACACAGGCTGGATCGTGGGCATGTTCACCACGCCCTTTCAACTCTGGCGGTTAACGTGGCTCATGCCGTTTGGGTTGGCGTTTGCATTCCTTGCCTGGGCGGTCTTTGATTTGGCGCAAAAAATAACCTTTGTTGAAAAATGGAAGCGAACCCTTCAGCCTGTTTTTTATCTTGCCGCCTATGCCGCGCTGATCGTCCTCGTAATTTATGTTCGTCCCTGGGCGGCGGGCAACCTTGCCGCTACAAACCTCGACCTGGTTGATATTTACTCCAATTATGTCCGCATTGCCAATTTGATGAATGTCATGGACGTAGACACGCCCATCATCATTGGCGCACCCGATGTAACGGTTAATGCCATCCTTCCCAGCCTCACACTTAAATTTTCGCCGCTGGTCTTCCGTTTGCAGGGGGGCAGCGAGCAAACAAAAGTATGGAAATCTCTGGTTGGGAACGATATTTCCCCGGCAGAACGCCTGGCGCGGCTTCGGCAAAACAAGGTCGAGTTTTTGCTGATTCGCGGCGAACCCGCCTGGCTGCCAGAGTTTCGTAAAAATTACCCTGATTTAATTTCACTGGTTTTTAAAGACCAAAAACTTGGTTTGTATCAAATCTCACCTTGATCCCCGCACGGCTCTTGACGGTTAAAACTGCGTAAGGTATATTCATCTATGTTACTTTCGGAAATAAAATGGATAAATTATGTATGAATTCGACAAAATAGACATAAAAATTGTCAATTTACTACTTGAAGACGGGCGCATGTCCGCTTCGGAAATGTCCCGTCGTGTGGGGAACATCTCCGAGCGGCTGATTCGTTACCGAATTGAGCGGATGATAAAGGCAGGGGTCATTCAAGTTAGCGCAGTGATTAACCCCGAAGCGCTGGGGCTGACCATTAAAGCAGATATTTGGGTTGAGGTAGAAGCAGACCAGGTGCTTGTGGTAGCCAAAAAACTGGCATTGCTTGAAAGCGTAACCTATGTTGCCTGCGGTATTGGGCAAAACGACATCAGCATTCAACTGGTTGCCAAAGACACAGCCGAGGTATATTATTTTATGACCGAGGTAGTGCGGAAAATTGCGGGGGTGCGCAAGACCACCACTTCCATTGTGCCAATCGTCCTCAAAGATGTCTATCAGTGGCGTGTTCCAGCGGCGCTGACCAATTTTGACGATCCTAATTGATACGGCTTTAGATGTGAAGATGACTTCGCATAAGCAAATCGCAAAAGGAGATGTTATGAATAACTTTTCAAAGAGTCAGGCATTACAAAAGCGAGCGCAGGCTGTTATACCGCTGGGGGTAAATTCAAATTTTCGTTACTGGGGCGAAGGAGTGACGCCTTACATGTCGAAGGCACAGGGAGCTTATCTGTGGGATGTGGATGGCAACAAGTACATTGATTATCGGCTGGCATTTGGTCCCATTATTTTGGGACATGCCTACGAAGCAGTGAACGAAAAGGTTCGTGAAGAAATTGAACTTGGCACGCTTGCCGCCATGACCAGCGAACTGGAGATTGAAGTTGCCGAGAAAATGGTGAAGATGTGCCCCGCTCTGGATATGGTGCGCTTTGCCTGCTCTGGCACCGAAGCCACCATGCACGCCATTCGCGTGGCGCGCGCCTACACCGGGCGCGAACTTATTTTGAAATTTGAAGGGAACTATCACGGCTTTCACGATTACACCCTCTGGTCAACCTATGCGCCCGTTGAATCTTACGGCAATCGCCGTTCTCCAATTGCAGTTGCGGCTTCGTCGGGCATCCCCAAAGTGGTGGGCGAAAAACTAATTGCCACCCTGCCCTTCAACGATGTCGAAGGCTTCGAGCGGGTAATGAAATCTTACGGTCATCTAATTGCGGCGGTCATCACCGAACCCTGTCAGGGTAATTGCGGAGCCATTCTGCCCGAACCCGGCTTCCTCGAACTGATTCGCCAGCGTACCGAGGAATACGGCGTGGTCTTCATCTTGGATGAAGTCAAGACCGGTTTCCGCATTGCCAACGGCGGCGCACAGGAATATTACAACCTCAAGCCTGATCTGACGACCTACGCCAAAGCGCTCGGCAACGGATACCCGCTGGCGGCGTTTGGCGGCAAAAAAGAAATTATGAGCATCATTGGCGATGGCGTGGCGCAAGGCGGAACCTACAACAACAACAAGCCCGGCGTGGCGGCGGCGTGGGCGACTCTGACCGTCCTCGAAAATGAACCTGTGATGAAGACGCTCAACGAACGCGGCGGGCGACTGATGGCTGGAATTGACAAAACTTTGACCGAGGAAGGCTTGGTTCACAGCATGAACGGCTACCCCGCCATGTTCACCTACGCCATCGGCACAGACAAAGTCACCTGCCAGCGTGATTGGAACGACACCGAAAAAGATTACTACCTGAAAATTATTGACCTGCTCATCGAGCGCGGTGTCATGCCCGACCACGACGCCCGCGAACCCTGGTTCCTGTGCTACTCTCACAGTGACGAAGATATTGACGACACCCTCACGGCTTTCCGCGAGGCGGTGAAGGAAAGCAAGAAATAATAGATACGCAACACGCAACAGGATTTGGTAATTGGTTTGTTGCGTGTTGCGTTTGGAGATTTTATGACCCAATTAACTTCAAAAGAAATTATTGATCTAAGCAAGGAATACACTTTTTTCTCCTGGTCGGTGCAGGGGCAAGCCAGCCCGATTCCCGTTGAAAGGGCGGAAGGCATTTATTTTTGGGATATGGATGGCAAACGCTACATTGATTTTTCATCGCAGTTGATGAATACCAACATTGGGCATCAACACCCGAAGGTGGTCAAAGCCATTCAAGATCAGGCTGAAAAATTGTGCTTTGTTCATCCTGGCAATACCACCGATGTTCGCGCTCTGCTCGGCAAGAAGTTGGCAGAGGTGACACCCGGAAATCTTAAGAAAACTTTTTTTGCGCTGGGCGGATCGGAAGCCAATGAAAATGCGATCAAGATTGCCCGCTTTTACACCGGGCGCCATAAAATTTTGGCGCAATATCGCTCGTATCACGGCGCCACGCACGGCGCAATTGCCCTGACTGGCGATTACCGCCGTTTGGCAGTTGAGCCGACCATGCCCGGCGGCGTGCATTTTCTCAACCCGTTTTGTTATCGCTGCCCATTTGGGCAGAAGCAAGAATCCTGCAAGCGCGAGTGTGTTTCGCATCTCGAAGAAGTCATCAAGTACGAAGGTCCCGATAAAATTGCCGCCATCATCATGGAAGGCGTGGTCGGCTCCAATGGCATTATCGTTCCGCCTGATGATTACTGGGCGCGCGTGCGCGAAATTTGCGACAAGTACGGCATCCTATTAATTTCGGACGAAGTGATGAGCGGCTGGGGTCGCACGGGTCAATGGTTTGCAGTGGACAACTGGAAGGTTGTGCCCGACATCATCACCACCGCCAAAGGCATCACCAGCGGATATGTGCCGCTGGGCGCGGTGATCGTCTCGGACAAGATCGCTGATTTTTTTGAGGACAAATATCTTTACGCGGGTCTAACCTACAACGGTCACGCGCTCGCCGCCGCCGCCGCGTTGGCAACCATCCAGGTTTACGACGATGACCACCTGCTTGAAAATGCGCGCGAAGTCGGTAAATATCTCGGCGAGAAATTGGAAGACATCAAGACCCGCCATGTCTCGGTGGGCGATGTGCGCTACATTGGCTTGTTCACCACCATTGAGTTGGTCGCCAACCGCGAGAGCAAGGAAATCATGCCTGCCAGCGTGATGGGCGAGGTGGGCAAGTTCCTGCGCCAGAACGGCTTGTTCACCTTCATCATGGCGAACAACATGGGCAGTATGCTTTTCATCGTCCCGCCGCTGTGCATCACCAAAGAGCAATTGGATGAAGGCTTGGCAATTGTGGACAAGGCGCTGGAAATTGCGGACGGAAATACAAAGTGATTAATAAATGGTAATTACCAATTACCATTTACCATTTACCACCTGGAGAACTTATGAATAAAATTTTAAACTACATCAATGGCGAATGGGTCGAGCCGAAAGTTTCTGAGTATGCGGATGTGATTAACCCCGCGACGGGTTTGGTTCGGGCGCGCACCCCCCTCAGCGGGGCGGCAGATGTCGAAGCGGCAGCCAAAGCCGCAGCGGATGCTTTTCCCGCCTGGCGGCGCACCCCCGCTCAAGATCGTGTGCAATATCTATTCAAAATGCGCGACTTGCTCAAATCCAATTTGGACGAAATCTCGCGCGCCATCACCGATGAAAGCGGCAAGACCTACGAAGAATCCAAAGCCGAAATGGTACGCGCCATCGAAAACGTGGAAGTGGCGTGCGGTATTCCGATGATGATGAAGGGCGAAATCAGCGAAGACATTGCCCCCGGCATTGACGAAATTATGCTGCGCCAGCCTGTTGGCGTGGTTGCCACCATCGCGCCGTTCAACTTCCCCGGCATGATTCCGTTTTGGTATTTGCCCTACGCGCTGGCAACGGGCAACACCTACATTGTCAAGCCGTCGGAAAAAGTACCCAGCACCATGCAAGTCATCTTCCGCCTGATCGAGCAGGTGGGATTCCCCAAAGGTGTGATCAACATGGTCAACGGCGCAAAAGACGCGGTGGATGCCATTCTCGACCACCCGCAGATTCGCGCGATTACGTTTGTCGGCTCGACCAACGTGGCACGGTACATTTACAGCCGCGCCGCCGCCAACGGAAAGCGAGTTCAGGCTCAGGGCGGGGCGAAGAATCCGTCCATCATTTTGCCCGATGCCGATATTGATATGGCGGTCAAAATCACCGCTGATTCCGCTTTTGGCTGCGCGGGTCAGCGTTGTTTGGCAACCTCGCTGGCGATTACGGTTGGCGAAGCCCGCAACGAATTTTGTGAAGGTATTTGCGATGCCGCCTCCAGCCGTTCGATTGGCTATGGGTTGGACGCGGGCATTCAAATGGGCGCGTTGATTAATTCCGCCAGCAAAGCGCGTGTTGAGCAGTTGATTGGGCTGGGCGCTTCGGAAGGCGCGGGCGTGCCGGTGGATGGGCGCGGGGCGCAGGTGAAAGGTTACGAAAATGGATTTTTTGTCCGCCCGACTATTTTGACCGATGTTCAGCCCGGCAGCGAAATTTGGAAGACCGAAGTTTTTGGTCCCGTCTTGAGCCTGATGCACGTCAACACCATTGATGATGCGATTGCGCTGGCAAACAGCCATATCTACGGCAACCAAGCCAGCCTGTTCACCTCCAGCGGCGCGGCGGCGCGTAAGTTCCGCTACGAGGTCGAGGCGGGTAACATCGGCATTAATATCGGTGTTGCCGCCCCGATGGCATTCTTCCCCTTTAGCGGTTGGAAGGACTCATTCTTTGGCGACCTGCACGGGCAGGCAATGGATGCGGTGGATTTCTTCACCCAGAAGAAAGTGGTGGTGGAGCGCTGGCCCAAAGAGTGGACGCGCAAGTTCTAGGTATTTACAGCCCTAAAAGTTTCAAAATTTTTAGGGTCTTCAAACCCAAAGGAGAAAAAAATGCCTCAAAATTTGAACTCTGCACAAGAATATGCTCAAAAATGGTTGGAGATCATCAAGAATCCCGAACGCCCGCCAGAGGATGTGGGCAAATGGATTATTGAACAGTCCATGCAAAACTTTGCCGAGAATTTCAACAAGGGTTGGCTGGACTATCGCAAGTCTGTCACCCAGTCTGGGCAGTGGGCTGCCACCGAATGGACGGGTCACGGCGCAACTTTTGAAGATGTGCTGGGACGTAAATTCATTGACTTCCTCGGCGGCTTCGGCATGATGGATTTGGGCTGGAGTCACCCCGAAGTGGTGGCGGCGGTTCAATCTCAACTGCTGCGCACGCCCATGCCCAGCCAGGAATTGATTGACCCGCTGCGCGGCGTACTTGCCAAATTGATGGCAGACATTACCCCCGGCGATTTGAAATACGCCTGGTTTGGCGCCAGCGGCACCGAAGCCATCGAAGCGGCGATGAAATTTGCAAAAGTTTATACCCAGAAACCCGCCTTCATCGTGGCGGTTAAAGCCTTTCATGGCAAAACAATGGGCGCGCTCTCTTTGTTGGGCAAGGCAGACTATCGCGTACCGCCTGGCATTTTGTACGGTGGACCTGTTTACCACGTTCCGTTTGGAGATGCCGCCGCCGTTGAGAAGCAACTTGAAATTTGCGAGAAGATTGGCGTCGGTGTGGCTGCTGTGCTGATGGAGCCGATTCAGGGTGAGGCGGGCGCGATCGTTCCGCCCGATGACTTCTGGCCCCGCATCCGCGAAGCCACAAAGAAGCACGGCACCCTGCTCATTGCCGACGAAGTCCAGACCGGCTTGGGTCGCACCGGCAAACTGTGGGGCGTGGAACACTGGGATGTCGTCCCCGACATCATCGCGGTTGCCAAGTCATTGGGCGGCGGCGTGATGCCCATCTGCTCGGTCATCACCACCGAAGAAATCTTCGCCCCGTTCATGTACCCCAACCCCTTCCTACAAACCACCACCACTGGCGGCGGCGCGCTGGCTTGTTCCGCTGCCATTGCGGCAATCAATGTCACCGTGCGCGAAAAGTTGTGGGAAGTTGCAGCCGAGAAGGGTGATTACATCATGGGGCATGTGAATGAACTGGCGGCGAAATACCCCAAGGTCTACGAGAAAGTCACCGGCAAAGGCTTGCTCATCGGTCAGCATTTTCAGACTGCCGAAATTGGCGGACAGGTGGCGGCGGAAGCCTTCAAGCGTGGCGTGCTGGTGGCAGGCGCGCTCACCAGCGCCCAAACCATCCGCATTGAGCCGCCGTTGGTCATCACCTATGACGAAATTAATCAGGCTCTTGCCAGCCTGACAGAAGCAGTTGAAGCAGTAGACAAGACGCTCTAACAAGACTTGAAAATAGTTTTTCTATATCCCTGCGGAGCGTAACTTGCTCCGCAGGGATTTCGCTTAAAATATAGCCTGTTATAAAAAATTTGATCCATCTCAGGCGTGTCAGAAATTTTTGCAATGGAGTAACACATGAATCAAAATAAACTTTTGAAAGGCTTGCGGCTTTTTACCCTGATTCATTTAATATTGACGGCATGTGGCGCCAAAACTGCGATGCCTGAAGTTATCAAAACAGACGCGCCGCCAATTACTTCAAATGGATACGCCTGCCCCGCCCCCGAATTTGACGTGGAAGTTCAATCTACCGAGATGAATCTTCTGGTTTGGACTGATTACGTTTCATCCGAAATGATCGAATGTTTTGAACTGGTTTACGATGTCAAAATTAATCGTGACGGCTATTCCAGAGATGATGGACTGTACGACAGAATTTCTGGCGGCGGCGCCATGTACGACCTGATCCTCCCGACTGATTACATGATTGGCAGATTAACAGGGCTGGGGCTTTTGCAGGAAATAGATCACGCCCAACTGCCGGTCTTAAAAAACTTTAACCCAAACTACCTGGATTTTGAATTTGACCCTGGCAACCGTTACACCTTACCCTATTTGATCGGAACAAATATTATTGTTGTCAATACAGCCGCAGTTCAAACCATTCCGCAGGCTTGGGCAGACCTGTGGAATCCGCAGTATGCAGGGCGCATAGTCCTTTTGGATGATTCGCGTGCGGTGATTGGCATGACTCTCCTGGCGCTTGGCTATGATCCAAATACCACCGACCCCGCGCTGCTTGAAGAAGCCAAACTAAAATTGGCAGTCCTAATTCCCGCCATTAAGATTTTTGACAGCGACAGCCCCAAGACGGCTTTACTGGCGCAAGAGGTGGCGCTGGGCATGACGTGGACAGGCGAGGCTTTTCTTGCCCATCAAAAAAACCCACAAATTGAATACATTTTCCCCGCTGAAGGCGCAATCCTTTGGCAGGATAATTGGGCGATCCCTAAAAACGCGCCGCATGTGGATGCCGCCTATGCCTGGTTAAACTATATTAATCAAGGCAATGTTTTTTGGATGACACTGCGCGATGTTCCATACACCAACCCCAATCAAGCCGCGCTCGAATTTGCCAAAGGAAATCAAATGCAGGTGAAAGGTTCAGATGGAATGGTCACCACGCTTTCCCGACTGTATGATGCCTATATCCAATCGCCCATTAGCAATGTTTCTCTTACTCATATTCGCACCGGACACCGCCTCGGCGATGTAGGCGCGGCAGTCTCAATTTACGACGCAATTTGGAATGAAATTCGCAATGGGAATTAATCCCTTTATTTTTTTGGGGGGGGCGTTTTTTGCATAAAAAAACTAAAATAATGATAAATAATTATAAAATAATTGACTTTTATAAAAAAAAGGAATAGAATATTCAAATGGAAAACGTAATCGGCAGTGGTCAGCATGGTCGTCTGGATCAGATTGACCAATTTATTAT
>DYML01000146.1 GCA_020721605.1 Anaerolinea thermophila | reverse complement strand
CTGCCTCGCTTATTGCCTCTTACGCGTTCTTTACCAAATTTGGAACAGTCACCCAATTATTTCAGCAATTATTATCCATTTGTGATGCCTTTAAGAAGAGCGGCAGCCAAGAGCCTGGGCTGCAAATTTATATCACCAAAAGTTTGACATTGACCGGCAAATCTGATAATATTTGGCGAAATTAGAAGTATCAAAAAAAGGAAAAAAATATGCTTCAAAACATTGAAACCCAAATTTTCACATTAACCCCTGCCGCCAGCCAGGCTGTCAAAGATATTTTTGAGCAACGCAACCTTGAAGGATATGCGTTGCGTGTTTACGTTGCAAACGGTGGCTGTGGATGTTCTGGCGTTAGTTTTGGCATGGCGCTTGATAACAACTTCCGTGATGTAGACACAACCTTTGAATCTCATGGCGTAAAAGTTGTGGTGGATAACATCTCCATTGATTATTTACGAGATGCCACCGTTGATTTTATTGATGACCCGCAACACGGTGCAGGCTTTGCGGTCAGCAGCCCCAATGCCGTTGGGAAGGATCACGGCAGCGAAGGCTGCGGCTGCGGCAGCGGCGAAGGTGACACTTGCGGGGGCGGCTCTTGTTCGTGCAGTAACTAGCAGATATAAAAAATGACCGAAGTTTTTCGGTCATTTTTTATATCTGCTATCAGTCAAAAATTATGTTTCGCTGTCTTTGAAAAATCATCTTCCGCGCAGGAAAGAAATAAGTGTGCCCAAAGCGCCAATAAAACCAAAGCCAAAAATAATCAATCCAACAGGAATGCGATTAACACTCGAAGCATCATCTACAAATGTGGCAATCATCAGCGGCGCAGGGGCGGTAAAAGTTGGCAAACGCGCCGGCGCAAGTGGCGTAACAAAGGCAGCCATCAAAGTTGGATTGATATTAACCACGGGCGTAGAAGCGGCTGTCGGTGTGGGAGGAGTATCTAGTTTGGGGAGTTGACCAGTTTTTACAATTTTTACATAAGGAGCATAAACCCACGCAACAGAGTTTGGAACCCCTGGGTAATAGATCTGCACCCAATTTCCATCTTCAGAAGTGCCGTACGCGGGCATTTCCTGCCCCGCCAACAAGACGCCAATACGCGGGTACAAATAAGAACTGGGACCAGAGTAAACATCTTCCTGTGGGCGATCCAAATATAAGGCAACAATCACACCTTGCGGCGTACCCGTTACGGTTGGAATAGACCCCGTTGGCTGCTGGGCAAAGACATCAGACTCGGAAGGGAATTGAAATATCAGCGTCATGCCCGCAAACATCAACAGAAAAAAAACAAAAAAAATAATTTTCCGAAAAAATCGCATGGCTAACGGCGCAAAAACAAAGACAACAAAAACCCTGCACTCCCCAGCGCTGCAAGTACGAGAATGCCCAACCCCAGTGAAAAAGAAGGTTCAGAACTTGCATTCAGCGGCTCTGTATAGGATGGGACACTCAATGGGGGCGGCGGCGTAAAAGTGGGCAGGCGGGTATTTGTGGGAAGAATATTAAACTGGGCGGCAAGCGTTGGGTCAATGGTGGAAGTTGCCGGAGGAATGGGTGTAGGAGGCGGCTCTGCAATTCGCAGCGCACCCGGCGAAACCTGAACAAGGGGAGAGTATACCCAGCCTGCATTATTGGGCGCTCCCGGATATTCGATCTGAATCCAATCGCCGCCTGACGACCTTCCCAGAGCAGGCGCAGTGGAGCCAGTTAGCAGTGTGCCAACTACGGGGTAAATGGAGGAACTCGGACCCATTCGCACATTGATCTGCGGTTCATCAGTAATTACGGTAATATACATTCCCGCAGCAACAGGAGTGAGGGTTTGCTGTAACGCCCGCACAATGACCGGAGTTGAGGCAAAAAAAGCGCCCATAAAAAATAAGGCGGTGAGTGGCGTAAAAAAAATAGGGGATAATCGGAATCGCTTCATGGAATAAGTCGCTCTTAGGTAGAAGAACAAAGGCGATTATAATCTAATTCATGGAACGAAAAATTCTTCACGGAAACATTAAACCAGTAGACATTGCGCAAGCCTTGCTCGGTGAATTTAATCAAGGCAACCTGCGTGCGCAAACACTTGGGCAAAGCGATAAAATGATCGTCCAAATTGGCACGACTCCAAACGCTGCTTCTGGTGGAAAAACAGCCGTAACAGTCACCATTCAAAAATGGGAAGACGGCATCATGGTAGAGTTAGGTCAGCAGGCATGGATGGGCGTAGCAGCCAGTTTAGGAATGAGCGCACTGACCGCCCTGCGCAACCCGCTTAATTTGCTGGGGCGGCTGGACGATATAGCCCAGGACATTGAAAACCTAAAAATTAATGAGCGCATCTGGCAGGTAATCACACAATCGGCGCGGGCGGCTGGGGTATCCACCGACTTATCAGATCGTATGAAGCGGGTGATGTGTGAATACTGCGCCACCGCCAACCCCATTGGCGAACCATCCTGCATTGCCTGCGGCGCACCGCTGGGAAAAGCACAACCCAACACCTGCCAAAACTGCGGCTACATCTTTAAGCCAGGCGATAAAAAATGCAAAAATTGCAACCAGCCACTTTATTAAATCAAAATGAACCTACAAGAACTTGAGTTACGATTACAGTCCCTCATTGAAGTGGACTTGCTGAATATTCTGCCAGATAAAAAAGTTGAGGATATTATTATTCAAAAATTGGCAACCGCGATCCAAATTAATACAATCACGCAAAAAGACGGCTCAAAGATCGCGCCCAACACATTTACCTTAACCATGCACCCTGAAGAATCTGTCAAATGGCAGAATCAGAAATTGCTTGCAATCCTATTGCATTCCATTACCACAGTGGCACAAGAAGCCGGATTTCGGATTACAATATCACCAACAATTACCATTGGAACGGATGAAAAACTTTCTTTAAGTGATGTGCAAATTGCAGCGTCTCATCGGATTGAATCTATGGCAGAAACAAATGCAAGCCCCCTTGGAACCGGCAATCTCGAGGAATATAGCAAATTCCCCGACAACGCCTTTTTAATTGTGGAAGGTGTGAATGTATTTCCCTTACACCTTCCTGTCATTAACATTGGGCGCAGGTTAGACAACCAGCTTGTAATAGACGACCCGCGTGTCTCACGCAACCATGCCCAATTACGCGCCATAAAAGGCAGGTTTGTAGTGTTTGACCTAAACTCCACCGGGGGAACTTTTGTAAACGGTCAACGCGCCAGCCAGACCGTATTGTACCCAGGAGATGTCATTTCACTAGCGGGTGTAACACTCATTTTTGGACAAGATAATCCCCCGCCCCGCCCTGACCTAAAAGACACCGCCCCGCTTCAAAACGCGGCAACAGACAGACCAACAGCCATCTTGGTAGATCACTCCACGGCAAGATTACAAAGAAAATGAGCGGAGCGATCATACTTGCCATGCGGCTCTTGCTGGCATTTGCCTTATATGGGTTTCTGGGCTGGGCGCTATGGACATTATGGCGGGATATACAAAAGCAGGGCGCCGCGCTTGCCAATCGGCGCATTCCCGGCATCCACCTCACCATCCGTCATGGACAAAACACCCCCTTTCAAAAAAAATTTAACCAGCCAGAAATTACACTTGGGCGGGACCCAGGCTGCGATATTCCCCTCACTGACGATACGGTATCCACCCGCCACGCACAATTGACCTATCATCATAATCAATGGTGGCTGGAAGACTTATCTTCCACAAACGGCACACTGCTAAATCAAATAACAATCACCATGCCAACCGTGCTAACCGCCGGCGATGAAATACAATGTGGCGACACGCGGCTTATCATAAATCTTTCGACCAACACCCTTGTTTCACCTACGCAAAGATTGGAGAAAAGAACATGACAGAAAAAGTATCCCTTGCAATCATTGGCGGCTCCGGGCTGTATCACATGCCAGGTTTGCAAGACACAAAAGAATATGACATAAACACCCCGTTTGGAAAACCCAGCGCACCCATTGTAATTGGCACATTAGAAAATACCCGCGTGGCATTCCTGGCGCGGCATGGGCACGGGCATCACCTCAGCCCAAGCGAAGTACCCTACCACGCCAATATATACGCATTAAAATCCTTTGGCGTGGAGCGAATCATCAGCATTAGCGCCTGTGGCTCACTGCGTGAAGACTATGCGCCTGGGCATATCGTTATTCCAGACAATATTTTTGACAACACCAAAAGTCGCAGCAGCACCTTCTTTGGCGAAGGACTGGTGGCGCATGTAGGAGTCGCCGCGCCATTTTGCGCAGACCTTTCCAGCGCGGTAGAAGCGGCGGTACGCGCAACAGGCGCAATCACACACGCTGGCGGCACGTTAATTGTGATCGAGGGTCCGCGCTTTTCCACAAAAGCAGAATCAACAACCTTTCGCGGCTGGGGAATGTCCATCATCGGCATGACTGCCGCCCCAGAGGCTTTTCTTGCGCGCGAAGCAGAAATATGCTACGCCACCATGGCGCATGTCACCGATTATGACGTATGGCATGAAAGCGAATCACCCGTAACCGTTGAAATGGTGATTCAAACCCTCAATAAAAATACCCAAAAAGCCCAGGAAGCCATTCGCAATTTAATACGCACATTAAACACCGAGCGCACCTGTGAATGTGGACAAGCGCTCCACAGCGCACTGATCACCGACCCGCGCGTTGTGCCAACCGAAACACGCAGCAAATTTGACCTGCTGGTACAAAAATATCTTAAATAAAAAAGCGCATCATACCCAGGTCTCACTTCCAACGCCCCTTTCATCCATCTTTTAACCATGCATGACAAAACCCAAAGCCTCCTGTTACGCTGGGCGGCGTTCTTTCTTTTCATTCAATCCACCATTCTCACCCTCTCACCTGCCGTGCGTGAACGCACATGGGATGTAGATTATAGATTTGCACACTGGGCTGGGCTTCTGGTTTGGGCGGTATTAATGACCGCAGCGCACCGTGCAACCATAAAATATTTACCAGAACGCGACCCGTACCTGCTGCCTTCAGCCGCACTCCTTAGCGGATGGGGCATGCTTACCATTTGGCGGCTAGATGAAGAATTTGGCATACGCCAGTCTATCTGGCTTGGTGTGTGCATTATTATTTTCATTCTTGCGCTGTACGCCCAACAAAAAATCATCCTCTTTCTTAGACGCTATAAATATATATTACTCAGCGGCGGGTTGCTTATTACAGCGCTCACACTGCTCTTTGGAACAAACCCGCTCGGCATTGGTCCGCGCTTGTGGCTTGGATGCTGCGGCGTCTACTTTCAACCCTCTGAACCGCTTAAATTGCTATTGGTCATTTATCTTTCTGCTTATCTGGCAGACCACGTCAATATTCATCTATCTTCCCTGCCGCTGCTGGTGCCCACATTGGTTGTAACGGGGCTAGCGCTCTTACTCCTGCTGGTTCAACATGACCTCGGTACAGCCTCCATTTTCGTTTCAATTTTCACCATTGCCATTTTTCTTTACACCGGCAAGCGGCGTGTTTTATTGAGCGCGGCGCTATTTTTAATAAGCACATTAATTATTGGATATTTTTGGGTCGCCATCATCCACATCCGCGTAGATGGCTGGATCAACCCTTGGGCTGATCCTTCAGGAAAGTCCTACCAAATTGTACAATCACTACTGGCAGTAGCAAACGGCGGAATTATTGGACGAGGAATCGGCATCGGAAGCCCGTTACTTGTACCCGTCGCCATTTCAGATTTTATTTTTGCTGCAATCGCAGAAGAAGCAGGGCTGATCGGCACGCTGGGATTGCTGACCCTGATTTGGCTAATACTTGCCAGGGGCTTAACCGCATCACTACGCGCACCAGACAGATTTCGCCGCAACCTGGCAGCGGGAATTGTGACTTACTTGGGCAGCCAAAGCATACTCATCATCGGCGGAAATTTGCGATTGCTGCCACTAACAGGCGTGACCCTGCCTTTTGTATCTTACGGTGGCTCCTCACTCTTAACATCCTTTGCCGCCTTGTTTCTCCTGCTTTCCATCAGTAATGTGGAAGACAACGAACCCGCCCCAATTGAAAATTCCACACCTTACGCGCTATTGGCGGGGATACTTTCAACAGGGTTGATGGCGCTGGCGCTAACCAGCGCATGGTGGGCAATTGTACGCGCACCAGATTTACTAAATCGCACAGACAATCCCCGCCGCTCAATTATAGACCGCTACGTGCCGCGCGGAGAACTACTGGACAGAAATAATCAACCCATTAATATTACCGAAGGCGAAAGCGGAAACTACGAGCGCGCTTATCTTTACCCCGACCTCGCCTCCGTAACTGGATACACGCATATTGTCTATGGTCAAGCCGGCGCAGAGGCAGCGCTCGACGACTATTTACGCGGCTTACAAGGAAACCCGCCCAGCCTCGTTTGGTTGGATCACCTGCTATACGGCACTCCCCCGCCGGGGTTAGACGTGCGCCTGAGTTTAAGCCTGGCTTTGCAATCCAAGGCAGATCAACTATTGGGCGGTCATACGGGCGCGATTATTTTAATAAATGCGGAAACGGGTGAAATTCTTGTTATGGCTTCACACCCAACTTACGATCCCAACCGATTAAGCGAGGAAGGCGCGGCGCTTGCGCAAAACCAATCTGCGCCACTGATGAATCGCGCCACACAAGGCTTATACCCAATCGGAACAACCATGCTGCCCTTAATTCGCGCCAAATTTGGCGAATCACAACCTACAGATGCCGAATTAAACCTGTACTATCAAAAACTTGGTTTATTTCAAGAACCTGCCTTAAATCTGCCGGTAGCATACGATACGACAAATAAGACAGTGGAAAAATTAAAAGTCAGTCCTTTACAGTTGGCGCTGGCTGCCGCACTATTAAGCCATGATGGAATCATTCCCGCGCCGCGCTTTGCCACCGCCGTAAACACACCCGAGCAGGGCTGGGTGGTACTTTCAACCAAAGGAAAACCAATTGAGATTCTACCGCCAGAGATGGCAAATACTGCCGCACAATCTTTCATTAAACCAGGAAAATCGTACTGGAATCATGTTGGTCAGGCAAGCCTTGAGGATAACATCACTACCTGGCTGCTTGCAGGAACCTTGCCCGACTGGAAAGGCGCACCACTGGGGCTGGTTGTAACGCTGGAAGAAAACAATACATTTTTAGCAAATTATATTGGCGATACATTACTCAACGCGGCTTTGAATCAATAAAGCGCACACTATTAAAGTAAAAAAGGTCGAGCATACTGCCCGACCTTTTTTACTTTAATATGAATTACGAACCCTGATCGCTGTCTTTGGCAGAATAACCAGGACCAGACTGAAAGAAATCGTTATTCACTTTAATATCAGCGGTGAGGTCTACAATTTCACCTGCCTCAAGCTGCCGTGTAGTTTCAAGAACAACCTGCTTGCCGTGATGATTAGTGCCTTCGTAGTGACCGGTAAGCCCAGCCTTATTAATATATTCGCCGCCTTTGGCTGTGTACGCGGCAGGAACTTCGTCTTCTGGATAGATGGCGGAAAATGGGCATTCTGGCACACAGGCGCCGCAATCAATGCAGGTGTCAGCATCAATGTACACCATAGTCCAACCTTCTGAAGAAGGACCTGGAACAATACACTCCACCGGACACACTTCAATACAGCCCCGGTCACGAACACATAAACTTGTAATGATGTGAGGCATATTTTTCTCCTGATTAAACGATTGGTTGATTCCAAACTATAAAAAATGGCAGGGTATGAAACCCTGCCTTCTCTTTGGTTATTTGGCGGAATAGCGTTCCGCAACCGCATCCCAATTTACCACATTCCACCAGGCGGAGATGTAATCGGGACGGCGATTTTGATATTTAAGATAGTAGGCATGTTCCCATACATCTATGCCCAAAATGGGAGTCAAGCCTTCAGAAACAGGGTTATCTTGATTGGCGGTTGAAACAATGGCAAGCCCGTTCTCTTTTTTTACAAGCCAAGCCCAACCAGAACCAAACCGTGAAGCAGCGGCTTTTTCAAACTCAGCCTTGAAAGCGTCAAATGATGTGAAAGATGCGTCAATAGCCTTGGCTAATTCGTTTTTGGGAGCGCCGCCAGCATTGGGCGCCATAAATTCCCAAAATAAATTGTGGTTATATGTGCCGCCACCATGATTACGAACCACCATACGCACGCCTTCGGGGACAGCGTTTAAATCTCCCAGCAGGGCTTCAAGTGATTTACCTGCCAGATCGGGGGTTTTCTCTACCGCGCCGTTCAAATTGGTAATATAGGTCTGATGATGTTTGGTGTGATGAATTTCCATTGTGCGCGCATCAATATGTGGTTCTAATGCGTCATAGGCATAAGCAAGTTTGGGAAGTTCGAAAGCCATTTTTATCTCCTAAAAAAGATGGTGAATTTGTTAAATAGATTTTACTCTGAACAAGACATGCTGACAAGAATTCGGACAATTTTCATATAAATATTATACAATTCAAAAAATACTGCACCCAGTTACGGATGCAGTATTTTTAACACAAATAAAATGCTTTACTTCTTGCCGCTCAAAAATCCACCCAACAAGCCGGCGGCATCATCCAAGCCAATACCGTCGCTCAGGTCTACGTTTCCAGCCAAAACAGCGTCCAGTTGGGCGGCAATGGTGGGAGGCAGTTTCTCTTTGACAAAATTTAAAACCACATCCACAGACTGCAAGGCTTTGTCGCTGGGAATTCCAACTTTTTTGGACACCAATTCAGCAATTTCAGATTTAACATTGGACATTTTTTATTCTCCTTTTTAACGAATAGATACAAAATTCTGCTTGAAATTATTTTACCACCTACATCAAACCACTGTGATTGTTCCACAAATGGTAAAGGCGTGGTTAAATGGGCTGCGGGACAGTCA
>DYML01000145.1 GCA_020721605.1 Anaerolinea thermophila | reverse complement strand
GTAAAAGAAGTCGTCCGAAATAAGGGGCGCTTTTTCCTGGTGGCTCTGGTCATCGCCTTAATAACGATGCTGGTTTTATTCATTGCCGCGCTGGGTGAAGGGCTTTCAAATGCCAACCGCCAATATGTTATTAAGTTGGACGCACAGTTGATGGTCTTCCTGGAAAAGTCCGACTATATCATTAGCGCCAGCCGCCTCGATACCAACACAGTCAAATCTATTCGCCGCGTGGAAGGAGTGGCAGACGCAGGACCGATTTACATCTCCAACTCCGAAATTGTCTCCCTGCCCGAACCGCTCAAAATCTCCATGCTGGGCGTGGAAGCAGGACGCCCCGGTATGCCCCCGCTTTTGGAAGGACGTTATTTTCGGGGCGGCGGTGCGCGTGAAGCAGTGATGGATTTAAGCGTTGTTCAGCGCACCAACCTAAAAGTGGGCGATGAAATCAAAATCCGTTCCACGCAAGGCACCGAAGACGAGTTCTACACTTTAAAAATTGTCGGCTTGGTGGGTGAACAGGCATATTCCTTTCAGCCGACCATCTTTGTGCCTTCCTCCACTTGGGAACTTGCCCGCCCGCAGGCTGAAGCAGACTTAAACGACGATACGCCCTACCCCAATGTGGTTGCCGTTAAGTTGACCGACCCAGCCCAAACAGAGGCAATGAGCCAGCGTTTGCTCGCGCAGGTCTCCAATATTGAAGTGGCAGACATTCCCACCACCATCAGCAATATTCCTGGCTACACAGCCCAGCAGGGAACCGTGCAAACGCAGGCAGTCTTTACCCTGCTGATTGGTATTTTGGTGATTGGCGGTTTCTTTCAAATTCAAATTTTGCAAAAAGTGCCGCAGATTGGCGTGCTGAAAGCCATTGGCTCTTCCAATGCGGTCGTTGGGCTGGCGGCAGTTATTCAAATTATTTTCGTCACCGCCATTGGCGTGGGCATTGGCAGCGGGCTAACCTACCTCTTTTCGCTTGGATTCCCGCCCACCATTCCGCTGGAGTTTAATGGCACAAGTTCGCTGGTTGCCGTTATTTTGTTGTTATTAATTGGACCGCTGGGCGGCATGGTTTCCATCATCTACGCGGTGCGCATTGAGCCTTTAAAGGCATTAAGGCTGGGATAAAGTTATGAGACCTGACAGATGTTAAAAAATCTGTCTGATCTTTAAAAAGGGAAGATTCTATGAATACAGTTGCTTTGGAAGTTCGTGATTTGGTTAAAACATTTTTGCTCGATGGAGCAACCATTAACGCAGTGGACGGGGTTTCGTTTCAGGTTCAGTCTGGTGAGTTTGTGGCGTTGGTGGGTCCCAGCGGCTCAGGTAAGACCACCATGCTTTCCATCCTTGCCGCGCTTCTTAGCCCCACCAGCGGGCAGGTATTAATTGACGGGCAAGACCTGGCGCAAATGAACGAGAAACAACGCGTCAAATTGCGCCGTGAAAAAATTGGTTTTACCTTTCAGTCGAATAATCTTATTCCGTATCTCAGCGCCCGCGAGAATGTTGAATTTATGTTAAGGCTTAATAACAAGCGCGACCGTGCTGGTCGTCTGCGCTCAGATGAATTGCTGGCGCGGCTGGGGCTGGCAGAACGCCTGCACAGCCTGCCCGCTCAAATGTCTGGCGGGCAGCAGCAGCGCGTTGCCATTGCGCGCGCTTTAATTCACAACCCGGCGGTGGTGCTGGCAGATGAACCCACTGCCTCGCTGGATACAGAACGCGCGTATCAAGTTGTTGAAACTTTTGCGCACCTCATCCATGAAAATGACCGCGCCGGAATTATGGTCACACACGATCTGCGCATGTGTCAGTTTGTGGATCGCGTCTTGCAAATGCAGGATGGAAAACTGGTGCAAATTTATCAATCACGGCAGGATATTATGGAGTTGGCTCAGGGGACGTTGAAGCATTAAACCAAAAGCGCCTGAGGTATTTCACCTCAGGCGCTTTTTTGAATCAATTACCAATTGTAACTACTTTGACAATGTCATTGCGAGGGCGTTTTTGCTCACGCCCGACACTCCCTGGCACTGCCCGCCAGGGGACGTACGCCACATCGTCCCGATGTTTTTTCGGGAGTGCGGCTCGCAATGACACTGAGCAGTTACTACCAATTAGCCAATTACGCTGTTTCCAAATACTTGGTGATTTCGTAATCGGTCACGCGCAGGCGGAACTCGTCCCACTCTTCCCATTTGGCGCGCATGTAGGCTTCGTACAGTGTGCTGCCGAGTGCAGCCTTCAAAACCTCGTCTTTCTCCAACTCGCTCAAAGATTCAGCCAATGAGCCAGGCAATTCGGTTACGCCCAAATTGGTGCGTTCTTCCTTGTTGAGGTGGTAGAGGTTGATGTTGTTGAGCGGCTTGGGTGCAGCCAGGTTGCGGTCAATGCCGTCGAGGGCGGCGGCGAGCATGGCGGTAAATGCCAAATAGGGGTTGGAAGATGGGTCGGGGAAGCGCAGTTCAGCGCGAACTGCCTTGTCGCGTCCTTCGGTATAGCGCGGAATGCGAATCAGCGCCGAGCGGTTCTGTTGCGCCCAGCCAATGTAGACGGGGGCTTCATAGCCAGGAACCAAACGCTTGTAAGAATTTACAGTGGGCGCAACCACGCCCGCCAAGGCGCGGGCATGTTCCAACTGCCCCGCAATGAAGGAGTACGCCAGCGGCGAAAGGTGCGCGGCATCGGTTTTGTCAAAGAACAGGTTTTTGCCGGTCTTAATGTCAAACAGCGACTGGTGGCAGTGCATTCCAGAGCCATTAATGCCGTAGACAGGCTTGGGCATGAAGGATGCTGTTAGCCCGTGTTGGGCGGCAATTGCCTTAACTGTGTATTTTAGGGTTAAAACATTGTCGGCGGCTTTGAGCGCATCGGCAAAGCGGAAGTCAATTTCGTGCTGACCCAACGCAACTTCGTGGTGTCCTACTTCCACATCCAAACCCATCGCGTCCAGCGCTTCCATCAATGCAGTGCGGACGACTACCGCCTCGTCGAAGGATGAGAAATCAAAATAACCGCCCGTATCATGCGGGACGGGGTGAACGCCAGACCCATCTGAAGCCTTAAACAGGAAGAATTCCGGTTCTGGTCCAATATTCAGCATCCAGCCGCGCTCGGCAATCTTTTTAAGAATGCGCTTTAACGCGCCGCGCGGGTCGCCTTCAAACGGTTCATCGCTTGGCGTATAAATATCGCAGAAGACGCGCGCGCGTTTTGATTCTTCAGAAGACCAGGGCAGTACCGCGTATGTGTCGGGGTCAATGATCAGGCGCATGTCGCTTTCTTGAATACGGGCAAAACCTTCCACCGAAGAGCCGTCGAACCAGGCGCCATCATCCAGCACGCCTTGCAGGTTGCGTACGGGCATATCCACGCTCTTCACTGCGCCCATTACGTCGGTAAATTGCAGTGAGATGAACTTAACATTATCTTCTTTAACACGTTTAACCAAATCTTTTGCGTCCATTTTATTTCTCCTTTTTGTTTGATGATGAATTTAATTGTCAATTGCCAGTTACTGTTGATTCTCCACTAAAACCTCCTTTTTTCGACCCTGACCCATGGTCCTGGTACTGTTGATAAAGATGACCGACCCGATGATGATGCCCGCTGCCAGCCCAATGCGCGGTTCCAGCGCCTCACTTGCAAGCCAACTGCCAAGAAAAACCGCAATAATTGGATTTACATAGGCGTATGTCGAAACGAGCGAGATGGGCGCGTTTTGAAGTAACCAGCCGTATGAAACAAACCCAATGAGTGAGCCTGCCAAAATCAGGTACAGCAACCCGTAGAGTGAGCGTGCCGAAACAGCGCTTGCATCCCAGCCATTTAACTCGCCTGTCAGTAACGAAACGAGAAATAAACTGATACTGCCCATTAACATTTGCGCGCCCGTACTCATTAATGAAGATTTGGGCAGATTGGCTGATTTGCTATACATGGAGCCGGCAGCCCAAAATAAACACGCTCCAAGTAAGGCAATTACACCCAAGGTTTCTAATTTTGCGCCGCTGCCCGAAATTTCCGAAGGACCCACGAGGATGAAGATTCCCGCAAACCCAATGAGCAGCCCCACAATTCCCTGCCAGGTTGGCTTTATTCCATTGGGTCGAAGCGCTTCGCCGATCACCAAAAACATAGGGCTGGCGGCAAGGATTAAAGCGGCAATTCCCGAAGGAATAAATTGCTCTGCCCAGGCAACCAGCCCATTGCCGCCTAATAAAAGCAGTGTGCCAATGAGGGCAGCGGATACCCATTGTTTGCGTGTCGGCAGGGCGTTCCCCGCCGCACGCTGCCAAATGACCAAAATTAAGCCAGAGATTAAAAACCGAAGCCCAGCATGAAAAAAAGGTGGAATGGTCTCAATTGTCACCCGAATTGCCAAATAGGTGGAACCCCAAACGATATACAAAGCCAATAAAGCCGTCCAAATTTTTGATTTCATTTTTTCCTATTTATTTTGTCATTGCAGGGCGTGTTTTGTCCTGCTTAATGTAATCTCTTTACCGCTCGGAACTGTTGGCTGTGACATATTCTTTTGCCAGCAGCGCTATTTTCCTTGCCGTGCCGTAGCGATAGTTTCCAAACTCGCCGCTCTTGCGAATAACCCGATGGCAGGGAATGAGTACGGCAATTGGGTTTCGCCCAACCGCTGTTCCTACCGCCCGCATTGCATTGGGGCAGCCGACCTGCGCTGCAATTTGCTCGTAGGTTGCCGCCTGCCCCAGTGGAATTTTGAGCAGCGCCTCCCAGACCTTGATCTGAAAGTTTGTCCCGCGCAGGTGCAGGCTGAGGGGCTGACTCTGCCTCTCGAAGGTGGCATCCGCTGTCGGCGGCGTAAAAATGAGCGTGGCAAGTGGGGCGGTGGCTTCGTTATCCTCCACCAGCTGCGCCTGTTTCCAATCTGCTGACAGGTTATTTATTGCGCCGTCTTCGCTGGCTTGGATAAAACTCAAATGGCAGATTCCGCGCTCGGTGGTTGCAAGCAGGCACTTGCCGAAGGGCGTGTCATGCAGCCCATAGCGGAGGGTGATCCCCGCGCCCTGCGTTTTGAACTCGCCCGGCGTGACTGCCTCGGTGGCGATGAAGAGGTCGTGCAGCCGTCCCAAACTGGATAGCCCAACCTGGTGCGCGGTTTCCAGCAGGGCTTCGGAGCGGGCAAGAAGCGACTTGGCGTGTTCCTTTGTTAGAAACTGCATAAAACGCTTCGGGCTGATTCCCGCCCAGCGGGTGAACAGCCGCTGAAAGTGATACTCGCTCAAACCGGCGGCGGCTGCAATTTCATCCAAGCTGGGTTGGCGTTGTGCATTGGCTTCGATGTATTGAATGGCTTGTTCGATGAGTTGGTACTGTTGTGAAAGTTCTATTGTGTTGCTTTGTGATTGTTGAAGAAGGTCTTCCATGGGTATCTCCTTTTGTGCGGGAGATTGTATTGGCTCTTGGCTATGGCGGCGACCCGATTCTTGCTCTTGATTCTCATAGAAGCCTGGCAGGGTTATATTAAAAAATAAACAGGTATGCTTAGGCATACCTGTTTTAATACGCACGGTATTAAAAAGAAACGCCCTTCCATAAGCCTACAGAAAACGGAATAAAACAAACGTTTTACCCTTTACCTGTAATCACTGCGCCCACCTTGTCCCAGTCATCACTGTCTGGTTTTCAGTGGCTGGCACAGAGTTTTTTTTGAACCTGTGCCTAATCCGCTTGCTTTGGAAGGGAGAAGGAAGTTAGTGAATTAACCTCAGAGGCATCCGCTGATCTGTCCGATTTTTTCGCAGTCACTTTTTATGATTGCGATTAGCGTCCCGCGCGAGCGGGAGAACCTCTACCTCGTAATCTTTAAGCCATTTGCAAGGGCGTTTTTGCTCAAAGTGTTTTTTGGGCTAAACGCGCAGCGTGTTTTGTAAACTTTGCTTGCAGTGACATTAAAGACCCAGCCGCTATATCTCCATATTCAGTTTTTTGTAGAATGGGGCGTATTGTATACGCACCCTGTAAACTCGTCAAGGAACTTTTTTTGAACGCTTTGTTAAAGAAACACCCCGCTTATGCCGTGTATCACCAGGTTTTGAACCTGCAAAGGCAGGTGGGTCCCTACCTAGAAACGCCGCCTTGGCTCAAGCCTATCGCGTTATTTCTTAATAAGTTAAGGACCCTTTTAATATGTATTGGCTCAAAACGTGAAGGCAATATCACGAACACAGCAGGGCTGACTGTTTTATACCATACTCGGCATGACAAGGGTAGTGAAAGATTAATGGCGCATTGGGAATTATCGCAGCCAAAACGGTTTGTCTGCACACACGGGGCTGGAAAATTCCGCCTGTGCAGTATAAATTCATCAGGCAAAATGTGTTTCTATTATTTTTTCCACTACGCGCTAGAGAATGCCATGCTCTCAAATAGGCTCGTTGACGATGGATGCGGTTCTTTCGGTTAGGTCTGTCACACGCCATACCGTTTGCGAATTTCGGGCATAAAATAATCATCGAAGAAGCGGTTTACATCATAGTCGGGTTTCCAATTCCAATCGGCGCGGGCGAGAGAATCATCTACATCTTCGGGCCAGGAATCAACAATCCCTTGTCGGCGCGGATTTGATTCAAAGGTAATTTTTGCATCGGGGAAAGCCTGCAACGCGCGCTGGCGAAACTCATCTGCGGTAATGGCAAAGGCGGCAAGATTATAAACATTGCTGGAGAGTTTTTCGCGCGGCACGTCTAAAATCATAAGCAGGGATTTGATTGCATCTGGCATTGCCATGAATGAAATTTTTGTGTCTTCACGCACAAAGCAGGTGTAGGGTTTGTTTTGTGCTGCTGCGTGTAACATCTCTGAGCCGTAGTCGCTGGTGCCGCTGCTGGGCAGGGTGAGGGCGCTGATTAAGCCTGGGAAGCGCAGCGCCCGAAAATCGAGCATGGTTGGCGGGTTTGCATCCAAATGTTTTTGACCAAAATATTTTCCGTAATACATCCCTAGTTTTTCACAATATAATTTATTACAGCCGTACATGGTGTGCGGTATATTCCATTCGTCTTCTTTTAACATCCCCGCTATTTTTTTTGTTTGAATATCTGGCAGCCCGTATGCAGCAATGGAACTGGGGAATAAAAATTTGACCGCCTTGTTGTATTTTTCGGCGCGGTACGCTGCCAGCATTAATAACTGCATGGTGCCTTCCACGTTGATGCGGTGCGCCTCCTCTGTTGCCACTTCTGCTTTGGATGAAAGCGAAGCCGCAAGGTGGAAGATAATATCGAAGTCGTAGTCGTAAAAATTTTTGATCTTGTAAACCAGGTCCCCCTGTACATGTTCTGCCGATAGATTTTTGATCGAATCGGGCAAGGCTGCAAAATCTGCGGTTACTATTTTATAGCCGCCATGCTTTGACAGCCCTTGTACCAGCGCCTGCCCAATTTCACCACATGCGCCAGTGACAAGCACTTGCTTTTCGCTCATGTTCGCTCCTTGTATGCTAGAATAAAGTTTACTTTATTTTACGACATAATCCATGAAACCTCTTCGCCAACCCTATGTACGGTTTTTAAGTCTTCTAATTTTGATTTTTGCTGCGGGGGTGCAAAGTTCCTGCGCTGCTTTGGTTGCGTTGGATGACCCGCCGCTTGTTGTTCCTGCCACTCAGACCCCGCAACCCACCGCCACCTTTGTCTGGTTTCCCGCTTCCGCCACGCCGACTCTGGGGGCTGCGCCCACCCTCAAGCCGCCCACGCCAGAGATGCGCCCTGGTTTGGGCGCTGCCTACTTGACTGATGATTTCTCCCAGCCCGCGCTTTGGGATATTGCCCTGTCTGATCAAGCCCGCTCAGACATAAATGATAATCGGCTCATTCTCTCTGTTCAAAGTAAGGTCTACATGCTCAGTTTGCGCCATGACCTTGCAGAAGATAATTACTACGCCGAGATCACCGCCCGCCCCAACTTGTGCCGTGGTGAAGATAGTTATGGCTTGCTGATCCGCGCCAATGCAGTGGCGTATTATCGTTTTTCGCTTACTTGCAATGGAAACGTCTTTGCGGAACGAATCAGCGTTGGCAAGCGCGAACTATTGCAAACGCCGCTTTTGAGCGGCGATGTGCCGCGCGGTGCGCCAGGCGAGGTACAGATTGGGGTTTGGGCGGTTGGCGCAGAGATGCGTTTATTTCTCAACGGGCGCTATCAATTTGGCATTCACAATTCCAACTATCCCAATGGAACGATTGGCGTATTTGTCAATTCGGCAGGTGAAAATCCCGCCATCGTTTCATTCTCCCGTCTCAGTTTGCAAAAAGTGGATTACACATTTCCCACGCTGACCCCCGAACCATAGAAAAACTGTCACATTGAAAACGTAATCTGCCATCTCATCTTACGCAGTTTTACCAAACGGCATGTCGTTGCGAGCCGCGCACTTGGTTTTCGCGGCGAAGCAATCTCGGAGATGGCAGGGAGATTGTTTCGGATAAAGAACAAGAACGTCCCCGCAATGAAATCACTATTTTTTGTTAGGTGAGTTACTATTTCATAGATTCAATGATTTGCTTTGCCAGCATGGACAGTTCTCTGTCGGCGCGGTTTTTTACCATCTCGTGCAGCGCAGGCAGGCAGCGCGGGTCGCGTAATTCTGCCAGTGCCTGCAAAGTTTGTTTTTGAACTTCCCGAACAGGGTCGGCAAGCATTTCGATCAAGACAGGCACAACATGCTCGTCCTGTATTTTGCTTAATGCCACAACCGCATTTTCGCGGACAGCGGCTTCGGGGTGATTCAGTGCCTCGACAAAAATACCTATTGCGGGTGCGCCAAACTTGGCAAGCGCTTCGGCGGCGGCTTTTCCTACTTCCATGTGCAGGTCGTACAGGGTCATGCCCAATTCTTCAATCGCGCGGATGTCGCCCATTTCGCCCAGCACATTGGCGGCATACCTGCGAACTGTGCTTTCCCTGTCGCCCAGCGCCGCGATTAACGGCTCAAAAGCAACTGCGCCCATATTTTTGATGGCATTCAGCAGGTCGGC
>DYML01000144.1 GCA_020721605.1 Anaerolinea thermophila | reverse complement strand
TGAAATTGCCCTGCAACTTGCAGCGCTGAAGAACTTTAAAGGAATGAACGGCAACACTGTCACCTTGAATGAATTTTATAACAACCAAATTACAGACCTGGCGGTTACAACTCAAAACGCCGCCGACAATACTTATCAACATGGGTTGGTGGCAAAAGCCCTCAGCGACCAGCGCGAATCGGTGGCAGGTGTTTCTTTGGATGAAGAAGCCGCAAATATGGCAAAAGCGCAAAAGGCATATCAGGCGGCGGCTCGCATGTTAACTGCATTTGACGAACTGCTCGATCAGGTCATTAACCGCATGGGTTTGGTAGGACGTTCCTAAATGAGGCGCCGATATGAGAATTACTAATTTGATGATGGTTAATAACGCCATTCAAAACCTTGCAAGCAATCAGGAAAACCTGGCAAAATTGCAGAACAAAATTTCCTTGCAGAAGCAGTTTGAGAATGCGTCAGACGACCCGGCGCGGGCTTCTGTTAGCCTAAGTTTACGATCCAATTTGCGCACGCTGGAATCTTATGCGGAGACTGCCGCCGTCAGCCAAAATTGGATGACCGCCAGCGATTATGCTTTGAATCAGATGGAGGATATTTCCATTCGTGCATCCAATTTAATTTTAAGCGGGCTAAACGACACCCTTTCGGGCAGTGAACGCGCCATTTCCATTGGAACTGAAATGCAAGGATTAATTGATGAGGCGGTTGAACTTGGCAACACCTCGGTTAATGGGCAGTTTATTTTTTCGGGCTATCAGATCAACCAAAAAGCATTTGAACTGACCGATTCTCCAACCACCATTTTGGATTATCAGGGCAACGCCGTTACCCCAAAAATTGTCAATTACCTGGGAGATACGGGCAATATGCAGCGCAGCCTCGGACCAGACCAGTCGGTTACGCTCAACGTGCGCGGCGATCAGGCAATTCTTGGCTTTATTCAAAGTTTAATTACCGCCAGCAATGCGTTAACCCAAAATAATGTGCATAACACCAACAACCCGCTCACAGACCCCTTTACTTTGCAGTCTGCTTTGAGTGGAGTAAAATCATCTTTGGAAACCATGAATCAATATCGCACATCCAATGGTGCGCGACTGCGTCAGGTTGAATCAGCGTCAAATTTTTTAGAGACGATCAAAATTGAAACCAAAAGTTTGCTTTCTCAAAAAGAAGATGTAAATTTGGCAGAAGGAATTGCTTTGCTGGCAAATCAACAAACCACCTACGAAGCCGTTTTAGAAGTCAGCCAGCGCGCAATTTCTGCGCTCAGTCTTTTTGATTACATGAGTTAACCTTTGGCTGGTTGATCGCCCCGCCGCATGTCGTTGATGCCCCTGAAACCCCTTATATGCGGAGAATGCTGAAATGTTGGTCATATCGCGCAAAGTGAATGAAAGCCTTGTATTGGGCGATGAAATTATCGTCACCGTGCTTGCCATTGAAGGCGACCGCGTCAAGATCGGCATTAATGCCCCGCGCGACACCATCATCCTGCGGCAAGAGATTTATCAGGCAGTGCAAGACCAGTCTAAAATTCAAGAAATGCTCTCCAAAGAAACCGAATCGGACTCCTTTGAACCATTGCGAAAACTTTTGGTCTCTGAAAGTGAAACGCAAGAATCTGAAAAACAGGAGCCGTCGGCAGGCACAGCCGAAGAAAAATAACCGCGCCGCGCAATTGATTTTTTTTACAACTTTGGGCTTAAATCAACAACCTCTTTCAAATTGAAAGAGGTTGTTGATTTAACAACAGAAAGCAGGGCAGACGAAACCAACAACCGCCTGCTCCGTGAAGATAATTTACTTGTTTTTTGGCTTCTCTTTACGGATGATTTACAGTGCCATATTGGGTTGTGTGCTATCTTTTGTCATCAAAAGATTTTCAGCACATCAGCCTTTTTGTTGCCCTTGCCGCGCTTACTGGTGTGATGAAACCCAACCTTGCAAATATTTACACACGCACTCCATTAGGAATATTTATGGAAATCACTTTTGACATTAGCGAAGAAGAACTGCCTATTTTTTTGGCTGAGGCAGATGAACACTTGCAGGTGCTGGATGATGTTTTAATCCGCCTGGAGCGCGAATCTTCCAATGCCGAACTGGTGCAGACCGTCTTCCGTTCTGCGCATACCATCAAAGGCATGTCGGGCATGATCGGGCATAAACGAATGACAAACCTGACGCACGCGCTTGAAACTGTGTTGGATGGGGTGCGAAAAAACAGCGTGCAAATTACCAAACCATTAATTAATATTTGTCTCGAAGCGGTGGACTATTTGCGAATGCTGCGCGAGGAAGTCTCCACTTCGCAAACTTGCAATTTGGATATGGATCAGATCACTGCGTTGCTTAAAGATTTTAGCGAAGCCCCCGCAGAAGAACCCGCGCAGACGGCTGTAGATGACCCAGGCATGGAAAACACAAAGAAGGCTTTGCCCGCAAACAAAAACCTGCTAAAAAGAAAAATAAAAAATTTAATCGAAGCCATTAATACCGAAGTGAGCGCGCCAATTTTGCAGGGCAGAACTTTCCAAATTCAAGCCAAAATTGACCCCAATAGCGTTGCGCCTGCCGCGCGCGCTTTTCAGTTGATGATGGCATTGCAAGATTTGGGCGAAATTCAATCCATGACCCCCACCCTGGCGCAGATTGAAACTGCCTCGGCGGTCTCTGAATTTAATGCGGTTCTGGCTGCCTGCCAGCCTTTGGAAAAAATCAGCGCCGCGCTGGGCATCATCTCTGAGGTGGATCAAATTTTAATAGACGGCAGGCTTATTTTCTTAAATGGCGCGGCGGTTGCGGCGACTTCTTCACAACCTGAGCCGCAATTCCCCCCGCTCTTGGAGAAAGAAAATTCACCTCAACTAGAATCCAGCCCTTTGGCTCCTGAAAGACGCAAGACCTCCATTTTCGGCAGGCGCAACTCTGATATGACCATTCGCACCAATGTAGAGCGTTTGGACAGCCTGATGAATCTGGTGGGCGAATTAATAACCGACCGCAATCAATTGAAACAGACTTTTAGCCGCTTTACCCGCCTCAACTCCAACTTCGACAAAATCTCCGAATCCATTACACACCTTGGGCGAATTACCGACCAACTGCAAGAAGAAGTCATGCGTATTCGTATGCTGCCCATCTCCAGTGTCTTTGGAAAATTTCCGCGCATGGTGTACGACATGTCTCAAGTTGTTGGCAAACAAATTGACTTGGTCATTCGCGGCGAAGAGACAGAAATGGATCGCTCGATGATCGAAGAAATTAACGACCCGCTCATTCATTTAATGCGGAACTCGGTGGATCACGGCATTGAAACGCCCGCCGAGCGTTTGGCGGCAGGCAAGCCAGAGCGCGGCACCATTACCCTAACCGCCCGCCACGAACAGGGGCGTATTATTTTAACGGTGGAAGATGACGGAATCGGTATTGACGGCGAAAAACTGCGCAGCAGCGCCGTGCAAAAAGGGCTTATCTCTGCCGAAGAAGCCGCAAGCATGACAGAAGAACAGTCCATTGATTTAATGTTTATGGCGGGTCTTTCCACCGCGCAAACCATCAGTGATATTTCTGGTCGCGGCGTAGGGTTGGATATTGTCAGCACCAATATTCAGCATGTAAACGGCTCTATGCAGGTAGAAACCCAAATAGGGCGCGGCACGCAGTTTAAAATTATTTTGCCTCTAACCCTTGCCATTGTCCCTGCTTTGCTGGTCAAAATTCATCAATCCACCCTTGCCATTCCGCTGGTGATGATTACCGAAACCCTGCGCCTTGAACCGAATCAAATTAAATATGTGTATCAAAAACCAGTTACCGTGCTGCGCAAAAGCGTGCTGTCGCTCATGTATCTTTCCGATATTCTCAACCTTCCCCAAAGCGACCAACAAAGAAAATATAAATTTGCGGTGGTTGTTCAGTCTGGCAAACAACGCATTGGGCTAATTGTAGACTCTTTAGTCGGCGAGGAGGATGTAGTGGTAAAACCCCTTGGCGCATTCATTGGCGACATCCCTGGAATTTCCAGCGCCGCCATTTTAAGCGAAGGTCAGGTGGCTTTGATCGTAGATGTGTTTGGTCTGTTTAAACTGGCAGGAATTTAATCAAAGGTGGTGGCGTATGATCAATGAAAATATTTTGTTCGATCAAGAATTGCTGGACCTGCTCAAAAGCATGGCTGGCGAGGGCATTAAAAATGCCGCGAGTGGGTTTTCTGGCATGGTGGGTCGTACCATTGAAGTGAGTAATCCCAACTTAAAGTTGGTGCCTCTGCTGTCCATTTCTGAAATTTTGGGCGGTCCCGAAGACGATGCCGTCGGAATTTACCTGCGTTTTGAGGGCGACATGCTGGGGCAAATTATGATGATTATGCCCTACTCAAAAGCGTTGGAATTGGTGGACTTGTTGATGGAAACTCCGCCAGGCACTACGCAGCACTTTGGCAGACTTGAAAGGTCTGCGCTTGGCGAACTGGGAAACCTGTGCGGCACTTTTTTCTTAAACTCGCTTGCCAAACTGTCACACGCCAGCCTGAGACCCAGCCCGCCGGCAGTGATGGTAGACATGGTTGGCGCAATTTTAGACGTGGTGATTGCCACTGCGGGCGGCGTGAGCGAGCATGTATTATTAATGCAAGCCAATTTTATGGACGGGTCGCGCAGCGTGGAAGCAAATTTCTGGGTCATTCCCGATATAACCGCGTTTCAAGATTTGATACAAAAGAATGCTTAACTTATGAAAAAAGATCCGATCAGCTTGGGCTTGGGCGAATATTTCATTAGCCAAAATCCGGAAGATATTTTGGTTGCCTACGGGTTAGGCTCGTGCCTCGGAATTTCATTAATAGACCCGCGCACCCATCTTTCTGGTTTGCTGCACGCCGTATTGCCTGGCACAGCCAACCCGCAAAATTTACCCGGAGTAGATTTATACAAGTATGTAGACAGTGGAATTAATAGTCTGCTTGGCGCAATGCTTAAAGAAGGCGCCAACAAAAGTCGGCTCATTGTTCGCATGGTGGGCGGCGCCAATATGTTAATCTCCCCTGGCATGAAAAATTCTTTTGATATTGGCACACGCAATATCGAAACCGCCCGCCAGACCTTTCAACGCCTAAACATGACCATTGCCGCCGAAGAAGTGGGCGGGCATATCGGGCGCACCATTCATGTTTATGTTGCCGAGAGCCGCGTCACTGTGAGAGTCATTGGCGAAAAAGAGCGCGATATATAAGGGCGTTAGGGCAAGTTCCATCAGAAATGAATTCCACTTCAATTAAAACAATGCTTGTATTCTGAATTTCATAAGGAGCAAAAAAATATGGCGAAAATATTGGTGGTAGATGACGCAGAATTTCTGCGCGTGCGTTTGACCAAAATGCTAGGCACAGACGGCTATGAAGTTTTTCAGGCAGAAAATGGCGCCACAGCCGTCAGCATGTATAAAGAAATGCAGCCTGATGTGGTCTTAATGGATGTCACCATGCCCGAAATGGATGGTCTGACCGCACTCAAGGAAATTGTGGGCTTTGATGCCAAAGCACGGGTCATTATGCTGACCGCGCTTGGTCAAGAATCTGTGGTACTCGAAGCCGTAAAATCCGGCGCGCGCGATTTTATTGTTAAACCTTTTGAACATGATCGCGTTACAAAAGCCATTACCAAACTTTTGGCATAATTTACCTAATGACAGAAAAACCGCAGCATCAAGCAACTGTGAAGTCATTGAACCCGGTGCGGGTGATGGTGGTGGATGATTCTGCATTTATGCGTTTTGCCATTACCCAGCATCTTAACGAAGACCCCGACCTGTTGGTTGTTGGCTCTGCCAGCAATGGAAACGAAGCGCTTAAACTCATTCCACAATATCTGCCCGATGTCATTACGCTGGATGTGGAAATGCCCCACCTGGACGGACTTTCCACCCTGCGCGAGATCATGCGTAAATTTCCACTGCCGGTCATTATGTTTAGCAGCCTCACCAAAGAGGGCGCCAGCGAGACCATTCAAGCCCTCATTCTTGGCGCAGTAGATTTTATTGCCAAGCCAGACAATCGCCTTGATATTCGCATTGAAATGGGCGAGATTGTCGCCAAAATTAAACTGGCAGCCAAAGCAAAGGTGAAATTAACCGTCTCACACCGGCGGCTTTCCATTGCTTCGCAGGCGGCTGGTTCGTTGCAAAAAAAGGTGCGCCCGTATCAAAAAACGACCCCTGTTATCTTAATTGGGTCTTCCACCGGCGGACCGGGCGCCCTAAACGAAATTATTCCCGCCCTGCCTGCCAGCTTAATTTCGCCCGTGTTAATTGTGCAGCACATGCCCAGCGGGTTTACCCGCTCGCTGGCAGAAAGACTGAACAACATCTCACCGCTTAAAGTAAAAGAGGCAGAGCCAGGTGATGAACTTTTGGTCGGGCAAATTTTGCTTGCTCCTGGCGGCTTTCACATGATTCTTGACGAAAATGACCGCATCGCCTTAAATCAAAAACCAACCGTGCATGGAGTGCGCCCCTCGGTGGATGTCACCCTTAACTCGCTTACCCAGCGCTTTGGCAAAAACGTCATTGCTGTCATCTTAACGGGCATGGGCAGCGATGGAACCCTCGGCTCGTCCATTTTACATGGCGCCGGCGGTCACGTTATTGCTGAGCATGAAAAAACCTGTGTGGTCTGGGGAATGCCCCGCAGCGTGGTGGAGGCTGGAGCTGCCACCGAGGTTTTGCCGCGCCATCAAATTGCCGCCGCCATTCAATCTGCAATTCAGAGCAAAATGAAAAATTGATTTTTAATAACAGGATGAAAAATATGGACGCGAATGTGTACGCTCAGGTTAAATCTTCCATTAAACGTTCGTTGAATATTGATCTTGACCATTACAAAGATGAGCAGATGAAGCGCCGTCTTGATTCCTGGCTGGTTCGCTCGCATAGCAATACCTGGAAAGATTACTTCAACCTGCTTGCCGCCGATGAATCCGAACTTGTGCGTTTTAGAAATTACCTAACCATTAATGTAACCGAGTTCTTTCGTGACCCTGCCCGCTGGGACTTGGTGCGCCAGGATATTTTGCCGCATCTGATTAAAAATTCCAAAGACAAACCCCATATTGGCGGCTTAAAATTTTGGAGCGCAGGCTGCTCCATTGGGACAGAAGCCTACTCAATGGCAATTTTGATGGAGGAGGCAGCCCCAACCCAAAAATATTCCATTCTGGCAACAGACCTTGACCGGGGCGCGTTAATGAAAGCACGCGCACGCGGACCCTATTCTTCGGAGGATATTCGCGGGCTGTCATTGACACAGCGTAAAAAACATCTCACCGCATCTGTCCCTTATTATGCCCTGGAGCATTTGCAAAAAAATATTCATTTTCAAGAGCAGAACTTAATCACCGACCGATTTGATGCAGGGTTCGACTTAATTGTCTGCCGCAACGTGGTTATTTATTTTACAACCGAAGCGAAAGAGGTTTTGTATGCAAAGTTTGGCGCAGCCCTGCGCCCCGGCGGCGTATTATTTGTGGGCGGCACCGAAATTATTCCGGGCGCGTCAAAATTTGCGCTTCAAAGTTTTGGCATTTCCTTTTACAAAAAAGCATGAAGGCGGAATTTTTTTTGCGCGAGGACAATTTGCCGAGGCAAAAAATATACTTTCTGTTTGAAATTCTGGTCAGGTATTTTCCTGATCCATTTTGGAGGTAGAAAAGAGAATGGACGTAAAATTATTAAATCCATTTATTCAGGCTGCGGTGGAAGTGTTGAAGGCAGAAGTAAGCGCGGAGGTGACGCGCGGAGATATTTCCATGCAAAAATCTTCGCTGACCTCGGATGATATTACGGTGCTTATTAACCTGGTGGGCGATGTGTATGGCGTGGTGATGTACGGTCTGCACAAAACCACCTGCCTTCATTTGGTTTCTAAAATTATGGGGCAGGAATTTACAGAACTCAACTCGCTGGCGCAGAGCGGCATGGCAGAATTGGGCAATGTCATCAGCGGGCAGGCGACCATTCGATTTTCTGAGACGGGCTATACCTCAAATATTTCAACTCCCACTGTATTAACAGGCAAAGGGGTTGAAATTTCCACCCTGGACTTTCCCAGAATTGTCGTGCCGCTGACCACCCAATATGGCGTTTTGACGGTTCACCTTGCCCTGCGCGTAAAAAAACCTGGAGAGCCGCATACCCCCGATGAATTTATTTCATTAATTACCGCGCCGCCGCTTAAGAAAGGCTCCTGATTAAAATTGGAGGTATGAATGAATGTCAAATTTTTGAATCCCTTTGTTGGTTCGGCGTATGATATTTTAAGCCTTGAGATGAAAGAAACAATTCAACGGGGTGATTTGCGCCTTGATAACGGCGCATACAAAACCGATGATGTGACTGTCATCATCTCGCTGGTGGGGGCGGTGGATGGCTCGGTTTTTTATAGCATGTCTAAAGAGGTGGCGGTGGGGCTGGCTTCGATCTTAATGGGTGAAAAGTTTGAGGCGCTTGATCGGCTGGCGCAGAGCGGCATTGCCGAACTGGGTAATGTTATTACTGGTCAAGCCAGTATGAAGCTGGCAGAAGCAGGCTACGAATCGAATATATCCACCCCTTCTTTAATTATTGGCAAAGGGGCTACCATCTCCACCCTTGAATTTCCGCGTTTGATTGTGCCGTTGTTTACCTCTCTTGGCTCTTTAACCATTCATCTGGCGCTGCGCGAGGGGCTTCAGTCAAACCTTAAAACGTCTCAGATTAAAATTCCCAAAGTGGAATTTTAATCAATTGGCAGGTAAAAAATAAGCGGGGTTAGGGGACAATTCCGGCACATGCCACGCCGTTTTTGGGGGCGGGGGTTGGTTCTTCTTTCCAGGTTTTTTTGTCCAGGGTGATGCTGCAAGTTAAGTCGCCGGTGGCGGTTGGGTTGGCGGCGGTCAGGTATACCTCGGTGCCGCTTTTAATTTTTATCGTTTTTGACCAGGGAACGGTCACTGTGGTTGGCTCAGAAATCACCGTGTCACCGGCGCGCAGGGTGATAATGGCATACCCGCCGGATGC
>DYML01000143.1 GCA_020721605.1 Anaerolinea thermophila | reverse complement strand
GTTGTTTTGTTTCTGCTTTGAATGTGAATTGTTCCACATTTTCTGAGGGCGTTTTATCTGTCATGGATAGACTCCTGTATTTAAAATTTTATCAATAGCCCGCTCGCATCAAAATTGGGGTCGCCCCACAAAGCGTCAAACGCCATGTGGTTTTTGCAAGCCAGTCTAATTTGTTTTACGCAAAAATCAGCCCTCATTGTTATTAACAATGGAAAGGTAAGTGATGAAGGCGTAACGGATTAAGCATAACCGCATTTTTCAAAATTTTATATGATCGCCAATAACAATCGGGTAAGAGTTTTGTTAGAAAAATATCATCAGGGTCTGGCTTGCCGTTTAATGATTGCAAAGGGGTCAGTGCAAAATTGGCTTTGAATGAAAAGTCGTTTTTCGTTATACTCGCGCCCTATGGAACTTTCAGCAGATATTCATTTGTTAGGCGATATTTTAGGAACTGTCTATCATCAACATCTTGCGGCATGTGAAAATGCTCAAATGGTGATGATTGGCTATTCCGACAGCAACAAAGACGGCGGCTATGTCATGGCAAACTGGGCGCTCTATCAAGGTCAAGAGACTATTACGCGGGTCGCGCAAAAACACCAAATTACGCTCACCATCTTTCACGGGCGCGGCGGAACCATTGCGCGTGGAGGCGGTCCTGCCAATCGCGCCATCCGCGCCCAGCCGCTTGGCAGCATTAATGGGCGCTTTCGCCTGACAGAACAGGGCGAAACAATTGCCTCCCGCTACTCCAACGCTGCGCTGGCGCACCGTCACCTTGAACAAATTGTTCATGCCGTTTTGTTGGCTTCTTCTCCCACAAACAAACAGGTTGAAACTCCCGCTGCATGGCGCAGCAGCATGAACGCCATGTCAGACGCGGCGCAGCAAACCTATCGCGGGCTGGTATACGGCACACCCGGTTTTGGTGAAAGAAATTGGGCTGTTGCGTGAGATGTATGACGGCTGGTCTTTTTTTAAATCCATGTTGGACAATACCGAGATGTCGCTGATTAAAGCCGATATGGAAATTGCCTCGCTGTATGTTGATCTTGTTCCCGATAAAGGTCTGGCTGCCGAAATATTCAACACCATCCGTTCCGAATATAAACAGACGCGCGATGTGGTTTTATTGGTGAGCGGTCACACAAGCCTGCTAGACGCCGAACCGATCACAAAAATTGCGGTGCAATTGCGCAACCCTTATGTAGACCCGCTAAATTATATTCAAGTGGAAATGTTGCGCCGCATTCGCGCCCTGCCAAATGCGGAAGGCGCCGAGGCGCAAGCCTTGCGTGAAGTGATTCACTTGACGATTAATGGCATTGCGGCGGGCTTAAAGAATACAGGCTAAATTGTATTTGGGCTGCTTTTTGCTTGGCAAAAATAACGTCCCATCGCAACGGATAGGGCGCTATGGAATAACAACAATCTTTATAAAAATAGGATCACCAAATGCAACGTCATCTTGGGTGTATGCCTGCCATGCACTCTCGTATGTTCCTTCTATGTTGGGCGCGGTGAAAGAAATATGGAGGGTGGTTTGTGTGCCAGCGCGCGCTGGGTAGAGCATTTGTTCCTTTTCCGCGCCTAGTGGGTCGCCGCCAATCCATTTCAGGCGGTAAGATGCATCCCAATCGCAGGTTCCGTTATTATTCACCAGCCATTGCTTGTCTATTGTTGCACCGCTGGAAAGGGTCGTCCCATCGGGGATGGTTACATCTTGAATGAATTCGAGCTGGTTCGCGCAGGGTCCCGCTGTGGGGCTGGGGGTGAGCGTGGCAGTAGGAACGGCAGTGTAGATGATAGGAATTGGGGTGGTGGTGGAAAGGATTGGCGTGGGTTGGGGCTGGGTCGGCGGGCGGAAGGGCGTGTCTGTGGCTTGAGGTGCGCAGGCTGCGGCGAAGAGCAAAGTCAGGAGAATGGCAATCAGGTTTGGGTGGAGTCGGACGTGATGCATATCCTCATTAAACCATAAAGTCACAGAGAAATCCTCTGTGACTTTAATAAATTTTTCCGTATGTCACACCTGCACTTGCGTACTGTGCAAGTTTTGCGCAGGTGTGTTTCCTAAAGCAATCACCTGGTTAGTGAGGAGACTGCTTCAGCGACATGCTTGACCTACAATTCTTCCACCGCCGCGCCTGTGTCTAGCGCGTTGGCGCCCTCATTGCCCATATCCAGCGGCAGGGCAATTTCACCGCTGAGCGCCTTTTGGCGAATGATGCCTTCGATCTCGTTCATCATGTCTGGATTGTTGCGCAGGTAATCTTTTGCGTTCTCACGTCCCTGCCCAATGCGCACGTCGCCATACGAGAAGAATGCGCCGCGCTTGGTGAGAACTTCAAACTTGGTTGCCAGGTCAAGCACGTCACCCGCCTTCGAGATGCCTTCATTAAACATGATGTCAAACTCGGCGGTGCGGAAGGGCGGCGCGACTTTGTTCTTGACCACTTTGACGCGCGTACGGTTGCCGATGACTTCTTCGCCAACTTTGATGGATTGAATGCGGCGCACATCGAGACGAACCGAGGCGTAAAATTTGAGCGCCTGCCCGCCTGTGGTCGTTTCGGGGTTGCCGAACATCACGCCGATTTTTTGGCGCAGTTGATTGGTGAAGATGACGCAGGTTTTGGTTTGGTTGATTGCGCCTGAAAGTTTGCGCAGCGCCTGAGACATGAGACGGGCTTGCATACCCATTTGCGCGTCTCCCATGTCGCCTTCAATTTCGGAGCGGGGAACGAGTGCGGCAACCGAGTCCACGACCACCACGTCTACTGCGCCGGAGCGCACAAGGGTTTCTGCAATTTCGAGGGCTTGTTCGCCGGTATCGGGTTGCGAGACCAGCAGGTTGTCAATATCTACGCCGATTTTTGCGGCGTAACTGGGGTCGAGCGCATGTTCCATATCAATAAATGCGGCGGTGCCGCCCAACTTCTGTGCTTCGGCAACGATGTGCTGGCATAGGGTGGTCTTGCCCGAAGATTCGGGTCCGTAGATTTCGATGACGCGTCCGCGTGGAATGCCGCCGACACCGAGGGCAATATCCAGCGAGAGCGACCCGCTGGGGATGATTTCCGTCACCATGCCGTGCGCTTCGCCGAGGCGCATGATCGAGCCGTCGCCGTAGCGTTTTAAAATATCGCCAACGGCTTTGTCGAGTACGGCGCGTTTGGCGTTATCTATATTTTGAGTTTGGGCGGGAGTTTCTGTCGCGCGGGTTGCTTTTTTTGCCATGATTTGATTCTCCAATGGATGTCATTGCGAGGAGCGCCTTTGCTCTTTATACCATTTCGAATGCTCTTATTGGGACGATGCAATTTCCATACTTTACTCTGAGATTGCATCGTCGAGAAAAACATTCTCCTCGTACTGACGTAAATTATTGTATTTTAAGAGTATAGCACGGATGTTCTGTGCGTCAAGAGTGGGATGCGGCAATCATGGCGATTTTTAAAACGCCTGTTGGGTAATATCGGTTTTGACTGAAAAACAACACTTTGCCAGTATAATGCCCCACAATTTCTTTTTGTGAAATTTTTTATAAAAATGGCGTTTCCTACCTTTAATCTTTAATAAGGAGCAAGACAATGACTACCATAAATTTTCCCACGTCCCTCAATAATTTAAAAGCCCAGACTTGGATTAAGAAAATGGTTGCGCTTTGCAAACCAGACCAAATCCATTGGTGCGATGGATCGCAGGCTGAGTATGATCATTTGTGCAGTTCGCTTGTTAGCAACGGCACTTTTATCAAACTCAATGAAAGTAAACGTCCCAATAGTTATCTTGCCCGTTCAGACCAGGGCGATGTTGCGCGTGTTGAAGATCGTACTTTTATTTGCAGCGTCAAATCAGAAGATGCAGGTCCCACCAACAACTGGATGGATCCGCTTGAGATGAAGGCGACTTTGCAAAATCTATTCGACGGGTCAATGCGTGGTCGCACCATGTACGTCATCCCGTTCAGCATGGGACCGCTTGGCTCAGACATCGCCCAGATCGGCATTGAACTGACCGACTCAGCCTATGTTGCTGCCAATATGCGCATTATGACGCGCATGGGAACAGCGGTTTGGGACGTTTTGGGCGATGGAGATTTTGTCCCCTGCCTGCATTCGGTGGGAGCGCCGCTTGCGCCCGACGAAAAAGATGTGGCATGGCCCTGCAATAAAGACCAAAAATACATTGTGCATTTCCCCGAAGAGCGCGCCATTTGGTCTTATGGCAGTGGTTACGGCGGAAACGCCCTTCTGGGTAAAAAATGTTTGGCGCTGCGGATTGCATCCAAAATGGCGCGTGACGAAGGCTGGCTGGCTGAACACATGCTGATTCTGGGAATTGAGTCGCCCAAAGGCGAGAAGACCTATCTTGCGGCTGCTTTTCCAAGCGCCTGCGGTAAGACCAATCTTGCCATGTTAATTCCGCCTGTGGCTTTTAAAGGCTGGAAAGTCACCACGGTGGGCGATGATATTGCCTGGCTTAAAAAAGGCGCGGATGGAAATGTGTATGCCATCAACCCCGAAAACGGCTATTTTGGCGTTGCGCCGGGAACTTCTGAAAAGACAAATCCCAACGCAATGGCTTCAATTAGCAGCAATACAATTTTTACAAATGTTGCCCTGACCCCCGATGGAGATGTTTGGTGGGAAGGGATGACCAAGACGCCCCCCGCAGAATTAATTGACTGGACAGGGCAACCCTGGACGCCCGATTGTGGACGCAAAGCCGCCCACCCGAATTCGCGTTTTACAGCCCCAGCCAATCAATGCCCGTCCATTGACCCCGATTGGGAAAACCCGCGCGGAGTGCAGGTCAACGCCTTTATTTTTGGAGGTCGGCGCAGCAACACCATTCCGCTTGTTTTTCAGGCAACAGATTGGGAACACGGCGTTTATTTGGCGGCGACTATGGGGTCAGAAACAACAGCCGCCGCCAGCGGCAAACTTGGGTTGGTTCGCCGTGACCCGTTTGCCATGCTGCCTTTCTGCGGTTATCACATGGCAGATTACTTTCAGCATTGGCTTGAGTTTGGTCAAACGCTTGCCTCCCCGCTGCCCATCTTCGGGGTGAACTGGTTCCGCACCAATGCCGATGGCGACTTCCTGTGGCCCGGATATGGTGAAAATATGCGTGTGCTGCAATGGATTGTGGAGCGTGTCAATGGTCACGCCGCCGCGATACCCAGCCCGCTTGGCTGGCTCCCCGCATACTCTGATTTGACGTGGGAAGGCATGGATCATTTCCTCCTCGAACATTATGAACACTTAATTAGCATTGACCCTCTGCATTGGAAGGAAGAACTTTTGCAGCACGATCAACTGTTTGAAAAGATGAAGGACAAACTCCCCGCAGAATTAATTGCCATTCGCACAAAGTTTGAAGGCAGGTTGGGGCTGACGCCAGAGGCGTGAAAAAATCCAAACTAAAAAAGACTTGCAGAAAAATTTTTCTGCAAGTCTTTTTGTTTAAAAAATAGTTCCCAACGGCTCCCGATTTTGACGCTCAGGGCAGCGGCGTGGGCAATTGCGGCAGGGATTTAAGTTTGGGCGCAGGCGGGCGCTCGGCGCTAAAGCCTTTTTCACCTTTAAAGGTAAAGTATGTAACCTGCCCCGGAAATATCTCTACCCAGGTTTGTTTGTTTTTTTTCTCGAAAGAAACAAGCACCTTATAAATACCGGCGGGCAGGTCGCCCAGCGCCATGTTTTCATTATAGTAGGGGTCTGCATTGACTGCGCCGCCGCTGCCATAGGTTTTTACCAGATAAATTTTTCCCGTTTCTTGTGATATGAGACTGACCTCCGTGCGCGATAGGGGATTTCCTTTTGTATCCATCACTCGCCCCACCAGCACACCCCAACCCTGCGGCGGTGCGAGCCATAATTCGGGGTTGAGCGTTTGATGAAAGGAGTTTCCCCCCAGCCGCACTTCAAAGTGAATGTGTGGTCCGGTGGTTGCGCCCGTTGCGCCAACCAGACCGATTAAATCTCCCGTTTGGACATGCTGCCCGATAGTCGCCAGTGTTTTGCTCATGTGCGCGTAGGCAGTGTGTAATTGTTGATTGTTGTAGCCAAAATCGTGCCGCAGCACAACCGCCAGCCCGTAGGGGTCTTTCTCGTTGCCGGGGGTCTCGGTAAACAAGCCCCAGCCCACCCAAACTACAGTCCCCGCGCCCGATGCCAAAATGGGCGCACCCTGCTCGGCATCAATATCCACGCCGGTATGTACCACGTCTTTGAAAAATATTCCGCCGTAGCGATAGTCGGCGAGGGGCCAGTTGATTTGATCTGCTGCAATGGGGCGCGCAAAATAAAAATGGTCATAAGCAGACATTGCCCAGGGGATGGGGTACAGCGGCGGGCGCCAGCCTGAGATGGGTTCTGCCCCAGGGGTGGGCAGATTAAATTGAAATGGAATTGGCGAAGGTTGAACTTCTGCCAGGTTTAGGCTTTGCGGCGCTGCGGGCGGGCTGATGACCACCTCTGCCATGACGGGTGTTGGGCTTACTGCGCTGCTTTTGGGAGTACATGCAGCAAGCAGAGCTAAAAATAAAATGTAGAGAGTTGTTTTATAGATACCAGGTAAGGTTTTTAATTTCACGGAATAATCGTCGGGGGCGTGGGCGATGGCACGGGGGTATGGGTTGGTAGGGGAGTATCTGTGGGCGTGGGCGAGAGGCTTGCGGTGTAGGTGGGGCGCGGGGTGCGTGTGGGGCGCGGAGTCTCTGTCGGCGTGAATGTGCGGGTGGGCGTTAGCGAAGGCGGCAGCACGCGGGTAGGGGTGATTAACGCCTCAACGGGGTACAACTCGCGCATGGCAGCGTACCAATCCAAGCCACCGGTTAAGGCAAATTCAGTGAAGCGCGACCCGCGATAATAGGTGCGCCAATTGGGCAGGGCTGGCTGGCGTTCCCACTGGTAGGCGGCAGCAAGCGCGGTTAGGTCTACCCAATACCCCGAAGGCACAGCCGCGTATTTTCCACCTTGTTCATACGCGCGCGGATCAAGTTCATAGCGCGCGCTTAAATTCCAGGGCGCGTTGTGAATGGGTTCGCCCAGCGAGCCGTCTTGAATACTGGTGCGGATGTACAGCCGCCAGTAGGTTTGTGCGCCTAAATCTTCGCGCAGAGTCACCATCCAGCCGCTATCTGCCATGAGCGGGTTGATCGAAAAAGCGCGCCCTGTGTACAGCCAATCTTCTTCCAGCCCAGGGTCTAGGTTGGTGGTGAGCGGGATGAAGGCATTTTCCAGGCTGGCAAGCGCATCCCAGCCTGTTTCAATCATCATGCGGTTTCGCAAGGCGTTGAATGATTCATCTGCCAGATCATGCAACTGTGGGTACGGAACTTGCACATCGGCAATGGGGACAACATACCAGCGTTGATTTGGCACATCGGCGGCAGGCGTGATGACGGGCGACCAAAGCGCGGCGGGTGATTCTGCTGCCGCTTGCGCAAAAGAATCTGGGAAGGGGTTGGGCAAATTGGCAAAGCCCCAAGCCAGCCCGCGCACGCGCCCGCTGAGTGGGGTGGGCGAGAGCAGCAACGTGCCGTTGATGTCGTAGGCGGTGAGGTAGTTTTGATTGGCGCTGCTGGTGATCGCCACAATCTTTTCTGCGGTTTCGTTCCACGCGCCCCACATGCCGTCTCCGATCCAGCGCGCACTGCGGGCGGGGTCATTCGCATTCCAAATGTACAACCCGCTAAAGCCGACGGTCTGTGAGGTGGATGCCCACAATAATTGTGAGCCGTCAAAATTCCACAGGGGATGATTTTCGGCGGCGAGGGGGCTGTTGCTCAGGTTTTGATACCGCGCATCACCTGCTAGGTCGAGGTTCGCCAGCCAGACATCGCTATCCCCGCTGCGGTTTGAGATGAACGCCACATGCCTGCCATCCGGCGCCCAGACGGGTGAATGATCCGAAGCAGGGTCTTCGGTGATGGGCAAAATGGGCTGGCTGCGGTCATTCACTGAGATCACCGAAATTTCAAAATTATCGTTGATATAGGTTTCAAAGGCAAGCCACTGCGAGTCGGGAGACCAGGAGGGCGCAGAATCATACTGGGCTGAATTGGTAATTTGCGCAATTTCCCCATTTTGCAGGCTCATTACATAAATATCCCAAAATCCAGTTCGGTCTGAAGCAAAGGCAAGTTGAGAGCGGTCGGGGCTGAGGGCGGGGGCAATGTCATTCCAACCGCCGCTGGTGATGCGAGTCAGCGCCAGGTCTTGTGGGCGCTCGCTTTGGATGAAGAGGTGGGCGTAGCCATTCTCTTCGATGGATAGAAAAATGAAGTTGTTTTCGCCGTTATAGCGGATGATGGAAGGCGTGTTGGTTGCTTCGATGGCGGGCGGGGCGTTTGAAGTGAGAGTCGCTTCGGCGGGCGCAGAGCAGCCAGCGAGCAGGAGGGCGATAATTGTTAACGGAGTCCAAAGTCTCCAGACTTTGGATGTCGAAAGTCTTTCAATGGTTGTGCAAAAGCTCTGCTTTTGCTGTTCGGAAGTAGAACTTCCGAACTCCGGGCGGGGGAGGGAAGAAAAAGGCAGAGGCATGGATCAATTCAATTAATCAGACTCAGGCTGGGGGGCAGGTGGTTCCACATTAAACGAAAATAGGACGGGTTCGTTTTCTGCCCCGTCCGGATAATACAGTCTGGCGCTCAGGGTGTATGGGTTGTTGAGCTCGCCGCGAATGTGCATGGTGAATTCGAGTTTCCATTGGATCGGCTCGACAAAATTGGTCGAGGCAACTTCATCAGCATCGGCGTCTTTGAGGATGATCTCGATGTGCGGGCGCACTTCAAAGGGCGTAACTTCAATATTAACGCGCAAGCGGTAGCCGTCGGGGTAGGGTTGGGCAGTGAGCGAGATAATTTTTGTCGCTTCGGGCAGCGCGCGCGGCGTCGAGTCTATCTGGTTGAGGGGAAGGAAAAAGTCCATTTGCGTATTATAACCAGAAAAGGAAAGGATGCAGGCTGGGGGATGAAAGACGAAAAAGACCTCCGAACTTCCCAAAGGGACTCGGAGGTCTTCTGATTACTGATTACTGATTACTGA
>DYML01000142.1 GCA_020721605.1 Anaerolinea thermophila | reverse complement strand
TTGCGCGCCGAAAAAGCGGGACTGTCTGCGGTGAGCCAGGAATCATCGGGGCAGATTCTGCTCAAGTACGCCGCACCCGCTGACGGGTCGGAAGCGAAGCGGATGCCCGATCTGGGGAACGGCGTGCGGGGCGGAAAATCCGCTTATTGGGTGACGGTATCCAAAGAGGAAGTCTGGACTTTGAAGTTGTTGGATGTGTTGGGGAGTTTGGTAAGTAGTTGATTGGTAATTGGTAATTAGAGATTGGAGATCGCCAAGTCCCAATTACTGATAATTCACGCACTTCAAATCATCTTTCAAATTTTTGATTGTTTCATCACGTTGAGCCGAAGCGGGAGCATCTGCCGCAAGCCTGTCCAGCGCGGAGCAAAGACTGGGTTCAAGCCCTGCCGTGATTTTGTCTGCGAATTTGGTTTGCTTTTTCACATAGTCCCAATCTTCGAGATGACCGTAGCCTTCGATGAAGGGGATGTACTCGAAGCCGTTATCTGCGCGCTCGCCGCTGGTTTGGGATTCCTCCCAAAGCCGCGCGATCTCGCCCCATTCTCCATATTGCCGCGCAAGGTCTGCCTTCTCAAAATAGTAGCACCAGGTTTGATTGTTTTGTTTTCCGTAGATGCTTTCGGGCAGGCTGGCTTCGCCTTGTTGAATTAGGCGGATGTCTGACCCCGCGCTTAGTTTTTGCATGTCATCGCTGATGAGTCGCAGGTTGGCGTCTTGCGGTTGCATGACCCACAGGCAGCGTTTGAGTTCGGGGTTGAACGAAAGCAAGAGCATGTGTTTGCTGTCCCCCGAAAAATTCATGGTGAGTTTGCTGTATTCGAGCGGCGCGCCCCGCAGCAGCGCGTCCACGTCAGGGTTGGTGTAGTAGAAGGGGAAATACCAGTAGGGCGGGGAATCAATATCGCCGGGCTGGTAGGCGGTTATGATGGAAAACGAAACCGCGTATTCGCCCATCACGCCGAGAATTTCCTCGTCGGTGAGCAGGGCGGTGCCTGATTCAATTTGCGGCGCGCGCCATAAAAGTTGTTGTAAAAAGCGCTCCTGCTTTTCCCACGAGTATTGAAATTCTTTGGTGTTGTTCAAGTGGAAGTTGACCGCCAGCGCGACGCACAACGCCAGCAGGATGGTTCTTTTGTTCCTGTCGCTGACGAAGTAGTCAATCGTCAAAACCAGCAAGAACGCCGCGCCCAGCATGGACGGAATCCCGAAGCGCGAAGCGGAGAGCAGATTTTTGCTTTCAAGGATGTACCGTCCGATCAACCAGACGGGCAGTCCGCCGAACATCAACCCGACAGCGGCAAGCAGGACGCTTGTTTTTGACCAGTCATCGGCTGGAACTTCCGCGTGCGGGTTGAGTTTGCTGAAATAGAAAAATGCCAGCCCGAAAGTGATTGCCCCAACCGCCAAACGGAATTGGACGTACACCGAGCTAAAGTCCAGCAGTTCTGCGCTCATGGCGCTTTGCCAGCCAATGGTCATCACGGCGACAGCATCTTTGATGGAGGCGGTTATCAGAAAGCCGATGGCTTTGAGCGGCTCGCTGAATAATTGGTTGAGGATGATTGGCGCGTTGCGGGTGACGCCTGCCACGTTTTCAAAAACGGCAACCCGCCAATAGGCGTAGAGTCCCAAAACAAGCAGGTAGGGAATCCACTGTAAAAATATCTTCCAGAATCTTTTTGGGAAGTTGGCTTTGCTGCGGGAAATCAGGATCCAAAAAATAATCGGGCGCAGTAATTCAAGCCCGGCAAAATATTCGCTGGTGAAGAGGTGGGCGGCTTGCAGCAGCGCGGCGGGGATGGTCAGCCAGCGGTATTTTTTTTGCTGGACGGCAAGCGTCATCAGGTAGAGCGAGAGGTTGAAAAAAACGAATCCGACCCAGTGGTGCGTGGAGCCGACGGCAAAGGGCTGGAGCATGAAAAATGGATAGACCGCGAACAGCATGGCTATGGAGATGGTCTCGCGGGCGCGGTCGCGCCAGATGGCGTCCAACGTCTTCCAGAAGAAAACCACCGCCAGCCAGCGCGTGAGCAAGGCGGCAATATGCCAGTGGAGCGGATTGAATCCCAGCGCTTTGAATGCCAGAATGTACAGCCATGCGGCATACGGGCGGCTGTCATATAGGAGCATTTCGCGCAGGCTTTCAATGCCCTTGTTGTAGGCGTAGAAGACATAATGCCAGTCGTCCATGTAATAGCCGAGGCTGGGAATCAGCAAGCCGAAGCCGAGGATGCAGGCGGTGAGAAAGGCAAGCGGCGCGCTTTTTTCTGTGAAGGAAATTCGTTTGAGGGCAGACAGGGCTTTTTTCATTTTGATTTCTACGGCTGGACGCGGTTTTCGTACGATTGCAGCAGGTAATCGTATTGCCCGGTGTTCATCTTCCAAATGGCTTCAAAACGCCCTGGCGTGAAAATCGGCTCGCGGGTGATTAACCATAACTTCATGTAGTATTCGCCCAGTTCTTTATTTTCAAAGGAATTCGTTCCACTGCGCAGCGTATCCTGGTAGCCTTCCGGCACCTCGCGCTTAAAGTGACCGGGCAGCCAGTGTTCATTGGGAATTGGTTTTAATCTCGCCAGCAGCGGGTCAGATAATGCGTTTGGGTCAATGATAAAAAGTTGTGGTCCCGCAAAATAGCCCGTGTACCCAATTGTCCCCTCGACCAGATAATATTTTTTTGACCGCCTGAAGGCAAGCCCGCGAAAGACCCATTCGTGAAATGGCTTTTGGTAATTGTTTCGCGCATAGATCAAGCCCGAAGTCTGGAAGTAATAACTCCTCAAATCGTAGATGCCGCTGACATCGGTTCTGCCTGTTGGGTAGGTTTCGTTGCTGACGCTGGTTAGGGTGGGGGTGGGCGATGCATAGCCGATTAGCACAACCAGCGCAAAGAGAATGACGCTTTCGGCTTCTTTGAGCTCAGTGAGTTGCCGCGCCAGTAGAATAACGCCGACCAGCAGCGCCCCTGAGAAGAAGCGTCCGCTCATGTAGTCGCCGCCGATCCACACGAGGTAGAAGATGTAAAGCAAGGACCCGATGGCGATGCTTTTTTCTTTTAATGAGCCTTTGTAGAAGGCAAGCCCTGTCCCCGCAATGACCGTAAATAGGGTGATGGGATCCCAATGCAAGGAATTTAAAACATAAATGAAACCTTCTTCTATTAGATCAAATTGAGTAATGCCTGTGTAAAGTTTTGCGTAGGCGGTGTTGGGGAAGGGAAAGCCGTAGTAAATGACCGAAAAGATTTCCCAGGCGATGAAGGGCAGGAATCCCAATAGAATGTTTTTGAGCGCGGGCTTCCAATTTTTGAATAGCATTAAGAAAAGCGCGGGCAGAAAAAACAAGATGGTGTCCATGTGATTCAGAGTTGCCATCCCTGCTGTGATACTGAGAAGCAGGACGGTTTTTGGGCTGGAAAAATTCTCGTCTGCGCGTTCTAAAAATAACAGCAGGAATATTGCCAGCAACAAGTGTGTGGCGGGATTTTCCAGCCCGGAGGAGGAGAAATCCACAAACGACTTGGAGAAAATTAAAATTGAAAGCGCAACCAGCGTTCCGGCGCTGTGGTTTTTGAAGTGACTGACAGCAACATAAAAGGTTGCAAGGGAAATAAAAAAACTGAGGAAGATAAGGGTGTAGAATGCCTCGTGGGTTAGGAAGTACACGGCGATAATCATCATCAGCCACAGCGGGTGGGTAAAGGTCTGCACCCGCTCTGCCACATTCCAGCGTAGCCCATAGCCGTTGATAAAATTATCCACCGTGCGCATGGTGATGTAGGCATCTTCGTTCACATACGCCGACCGCAGAAGTATCACAGCATAGGTTGTAAATAATAGCAAAAGAAATATTTGAATGGTTTTGGTTGAAAGATTTTTTTCCTTCATTATCGTCCTCAATGCGATATTTTATCGCATTATACATATTTGGCTGTGTTTCTTCCATCTTTCGAGTAGAATAGAACGCACGTTCCCCTAATCCCCAATTACTATTTACCAATTACTTAATTATGGACTTTAAACTTAACGCTCCCTTTATCCCCATGGGTGATCAACCCGAAGCCATTCGCGGACTTGTTGAAGGTGTCCGCGCGGGCAAGAAAAATCAGGTTTTGCTTGGCGCTACAGGCACGGGCAAGACTTTCACCATCGCCAGCGTCATTCAGGAATTGCAAAAGCCCGCGCTGATCATGGCGCACAACAAAACTCTCGCGGCGCAGTTGTATGCCGAATTCAAGGAGTTCTTCCCTGAGAATGCGGTTTCATATTTTGTCTCGTACTACGATTACTATCAGCCCGAAGCCTACGTCCCGCGCCGTGATTTGTTCATCGAGAAGGAAACCCAAATCAACGAAGAGATCGAGCGGATGCGCCTCGCGGCGACCACTTCGCTCATCTCGCGGCGGGATGTGATTATCGTGGCATCGGTCTCGTGCATTTATGGGCTGGGATCGCCAGAAGAATTTGGCAATGGGACGGTCACGCTCAAAGTAGGTGAAATTTACCGCCGCAATGCCATGTTGCGCCAGTTGATCGAAAGTCAATACCAGCGCAACGATATAGATTTGAAATCGGGCACATTCCGCGTGCGCGGCGATACGCTGGAGATCATCCCAGCCTACGAAGACAAGCGCGGATACCGCATCACCTTCTTCGGCGATGAAGTCGAGCGCATCATGCAGTTCAACCGCGTCAGCGGCGAAATTTATGACGAGCCAAACGAAGTATCCATTTTCCCCGCCAAACAATTTTTGACCAATGCCGACCGCTTGAAGGAATCCATTGCCAACATCGAATCGGAACTGGAAGAACGGCTGAAATATTATCAAGATCATGGCAAGTATCTTGAAGCCCAGCGCATCGAACAGCGCACACGCTACGATTTGGAAATGTTGAAGGAAGTTGGCTATTGTTCAGGCATCGAAAACTATTCCCGCCAACTGGACGGACGCGCGCCTGGCTCACACCCGTGGACGATGATTGATTTCCTGCCGAGTGATTACCTGCTGATTTTGGATGAGAGTCACATGACCGTGCCGCAGATCCGCGGCATGTACAACGGCGACCGCGCGCGCAAGGAAACGCTGGTCGAGTATGGCTTCCGCCTGCCTTCGGCGATGGATAACCGTCCGCTTAAGTTTGAAGAGTTCGAGCAGGTGATGGGTTCCACGATCTACACATCTGCCACGCCGTCACATTATGAGATGGAACACGCCGATCAAGTCGTCGAGCAGATCATCCGCCCGACGGGATTGGTGGACCCCGAAGTGGATGTGCGTCCCACCAAAGGGCAGGTGGATGATCTGGTCGGAGAGATCAACAAGCGGGTAGAAAGACACGAGCGGGTTCTGGTCACCACGCTCACCAAGCGCATGTCGGAAGACCTCACCAAATATCTGAAAGAGTTGGGAGTCAAAGTTCAATATCTTCACTCAGAAGTGGAAACGCTGGAGCGCATCGCCATTCTGCGTGATCTGCGTTTGGGAACTTTTGATGTGCTGGTGGGGATCAACCTCTTGCGCGAAGGCTTGGATTTGCCCGAAGTTTCGCTGGTTGCCATTTTGGACGCGGACAAGGAAGGCTTCCTGCGCTCGGATACCGCATTGATCCAGACCATTGGACGCGCCGCGCGTAACGTGAATGGGCGTGTGATCATGTACGCCGACCGCGTGACTGATTCAATGAAACGCGCGCTGGATGAAACGAATCGCCGCCGCGCCAAGCAGATCAAATACAACGAAGACAATGGCATCATGCCGATCAGCATTCACAAGGAAATTCACCAACTGACCGAAATGATGAGCGCCAAAGCCATCGGCGAGGAGAAGGCGCAATATAAAACGGCGGCGGATGGACTTCCGCGCGGCGAGTTACATAAGATTGTGGATAACGTAGAACAGCAGATGAAGCAAGCCGCGAAAAATCTTGAATTTGAACGCGCCGCCGCTCTGCGCGATGAGTTGTACGACTTGAAGAATCTGCTGGCTGAAGATGAAAGCCTGAAACCCTGGGAGCGCATCAAGTTGATGACGGGTGAAGAGGATTAAAGTTTGTTAGAATGCGCTGTTCAATCTGGAGGTTGACTTGCGAAAAAATCTAAAATGGATCATTCCCTTATTTTTGGTAATTTTGATTGCGGCGGTATATTTATATCCCGTGCCGCGCGTGCCGTTTGATCAGGTGTATGCAAAAGCGGATTCGGCTCAATCTCAGTCGTTGCAGTCGTTCCGCGCCGCGCACTCTGCGAAAACGCTCAAAATCAATGGCGTAGATTGGGAATATGTCGCTTTTGGCGCAGGCGATGAAACCATCCTATTCTTGCACGGCATGACAGGCGCGTATGATATTTGGTGGAATCAAATGGAAGCCTTGCAAAATGATTATCGCGTGATTTCGGTTACATACCCTGCTGTTGATTCTTTGGGCGAGATGAGCGACGGTGTTTTTGCCATTTTGGACGCCGAAGGCGTGGAGCACACAAATATCGTGGGAACTTCTCTGGGCGGCTATCTGACTCAATACATTGTCGCAAACTACCCAAGCCGCGTCTTGCGCGCTGTTTTCTCGAACACATTTCCCCCGAATGATTTGATCGCCGAAAAAAATAAGTCTATTGGCATGGTGTTGCCCTTCCTGCCCGAATGGCTGGTGATTGACGTGCTGCGCGGCAGTTTTTCCGCCAGCGTTTACCCCGCCTCAGGCAATGATGAATTGACTTTGGCTTTTCTCAACGAAATCAGTTATGGGCGAATGCGGAAGGCGCAGGTGGTTGGACGTTTTTACGGCGTTGTCGAAAAGTTCACACCCCCCGATCTTAATATTCCCGTTCTAATCATCGAAGCAGATAACGACCCGCTGGTTGAATTGGTTCTGCGCGAACAACTTAAAGAAACCTATCCCACTGCCGAGGTACAAACCCTTTCAGGGGTGGGGCATTTCCCATATCTGAACCGAGCAGCAGATTACACAAATCTACTTGTTGAGTTTCTTTCCACACCAATAAAATAAGAGCAAAAAATCGGAAGGCTTGAAAACCTTCCGATTTTTTTACGCGATTTTGTGTTTGTGACTTATTTCGTGAATATCGCAAAAAAGTAAATTGTTCGCGCAATCTGCACATTCCAATTGCAGGGTGGCATGTTGAATGTTGTATTGGTGCGCGAGAACCTCATTTAAATCTTGTTGAATGGATGCGCCCGCGCTGATGGAAATATTATCTGTCACAATGTGAGCGGAAAGTGCGAGTAATTCTTCGTTGATGCTCCACACATGCAGGTCGTGGACTCCGCGCACGCCGTCTACTTTGAGCAGGGCGGATACCATCGAATCCATGTCAATGCTTTTGGGCGTGCTTTCGAGCAGGATGTGAATCGACTGGCGCAGGATGCTCCAGGCGTTCCACAAGATGAATGCGCCGATCAATACACTGACCAGTGGGTCGAGCCAGTTCCAATGGGTGAAGGCAATGATGATGCCCGCAATGACTGCGCCCAGTGTGGACAGCACGTCTCCCATCAAATGTAGAAATGTGCTGCGTAAATTTAGGTCGTGCTCACTGCCGCTTTTGACCAGCCAGGCGGTGCCGAGGTTGATGAAAAATGCCAGAGCGCCGACCCCAATCAGGATCGCCGAATCCACTTCGGGCGGGGAGAGGAAGCGCTGCCAGGCTTCGTAGAAAATTCCCAGCGCAATTAAAATCAGCGTGGTTGAATTTATCAGCGCGACTAAAATTCCCACACGATGATAACCAAAAGTTTTGCCTGCGTGGGCGGGTTGTGCGGCAAGTTTGACCGCGTACCAACTCAAGCCGAGCGCGATCACATCGGTGAAGTTGTGCGCGGCGTCGGTGAGCAGCGCGAGGCTGTTGCCCAAAATTCCCGCAAGGGTTTCAACGACCACAAAGGCGGCGGTTAACCCCAGTGAGAGCGCAAGACGTTTGGTGGTTTGGCTGGCGAGATCGCCGAAGTGGGCGTGGGTGTGATCAGACATGAGACTTTCCTAAATTCGGCGGGCTTATTTTTGGCAGGCAGGTATAAAAAAATTATGGTTGTGTGGGGTAGCCCGCGTTGATCCACGGCAATAAGCCACCGAGGAGGGGAGTTGCGTTTTGAAAACCGTTCTCAAGCAAGATGGACGCCGCACCGGCGCTGGATTCTTCGTTGGGTCAGGTGCAGTAGGTGATGATCCATTGGGCTTTGTCGAGTTCGCCAAGACGCGCTTCAATTTCTTCGGACGGAATATTGATTGCGCCCGCGATGTGGCTGTCTTGATAGGCATCTGCCGCGCGGACATCTACAATGAGCGCGGAACCCGAATCAAGAGCGGCTTTGGCTTCGTCAATGGAAACGCGTTGAATTTCAGGATAGACGGCTTCTTCAATGGCGGCTTGGGGGGTTGGGGCAGCGGGGGGATTTTGATTTGCCAGCATAAAAGCCGCAACGATCAATAACAAGCCGCCGCTGATAAGGATGAAAACTGGGATGGAATTATTTTTCTTTCGTGTTGACATTGTTGTTCCTTTTTTTGTGTTTACCCATGTTCCACATGGTCAAGTCCCATGCTGTAAAGTTTTGCAACATGGTCATCGTCGAGTGAGTAAAAAACCTGACGTCCATTTTTTCGCGCGCGCACAAGGCGCATTTGGCGCAATCCGCGCAGTTGATGAGATACGGCAGACTCGCTCATTTTGAGTCCTTCAGCCAGCGCGCTGACGCTCATCTCACCTTCGATTAACAGGGAGATGATTCGTATGCGGCTGGCGTCGCTGAGGGCGCTGAATAGTTCGGCAAGTTGAATGGCTTTGAGTTCGGTGAGATTCATAATATGTGAATAGTTGAGCAAACATTCATATATTATCGTGAAAGAAAAAGGTTGTCAAGATGGGGTAAAAAAAGAGACAGTCACCTTTGCAGTAAAGGCGACTGTCTCTTCGCGTTTATACCCAGCCCAATAACCTTGCAATACTTGCCGTGAGGAAGGTCACAACAATGGCAGTTCCCAAAGTCATCACCACGCTCAAGGTTGCCCACTTGACCGATTTGGTTTCCTTGTAAATGGTCATAATCGTCGTGGCGCACGGGTTATGCAGC
>DYML01000141.1:7343-9097 GCA_020721605.1 Anaerolinea thermophila | reverse complement strand
TCGCGCGAGATGGACGAGAACGAGCATGACATTCCCTTTGGCTACATCGAGTTCATGCACAATGCCATGCGCTCCATCGGCGGCGGAAGCCTCGCTCCGAAGGAAGAGAAACCCAAGGAAGGCGGCGAACAGAAGGAAAAGCGCCCTTCAATTGCCTATCAAAATTTGGCGTCGTTGATTGAGATGCTTTCGTGGGGCGATGTGGGCTTTTATCTTGTCACCCCTGGCGGCGGACTCGGCGCGGCGGCGGTTCAATCTGCTGGCTCGGCGGAACAACGCGCAAAATTCCTGGCGCGTTTCAACGAAGAGAAGCCGACCTTTGCCGCCATGTGCATGACCGAAGCGGGCGCAGGCTCGGATACATCCGCAATTCGCACCCGTGCCGTTTTGGATGAAGCCACCAACGAGTGGGTCATCAACGGTGAGAAGATTTTCGTCACCGCGGGCGAGAAGTCCTTCAATTCCTACGAACAGTTTGGCAAGGGTTTCATCGTTGTTTGGGCAAGCATTGACCCGACTGCGGGACGCGCGGGCATGAGAGCCTTCGTCGTTGAGGCGGGGACTCCTGGCGTGAAAGTTGTCGGCTTGGAACACAAACTCGGTATCCGTGCCAGTGACACGGCTACCATCTCTTTGGTGGACGCCCGCGTCCCGTATGATAATGTCCTCGGCAGTCCAACGGTCGAGAAGACCACCACAGGCTTCAAGGGCGCCATGGCTACTTTCGATGCCACCCGCCCCCTCGTCGCAGCGTCAGGTATCGGCGTGGCGCGAGCCGCGCTTGAATTCCTCAAAGAGAAACTCGCCGAAAATGGAGTCGAAATTCGCTATGGATTGCCGCGCAACAAATTGACCTCCATCGAAAAAGAAGTCATTGACATGGACATTCAATTGCGCTCGGCGTGGTTGATGGTTTTGAAGGCGGTTTGGATGGCGGACAACAAGAAGCCGAACGCGCTGGAGTCTTCGATGAGCAAGGTCAAGGCGGGCGACGTGACCACGAAGATTACGCAGAAAGCCGTCGAAATTATGGGACCGCTGGGCTACAGCCGCGAGTTCCTGTTTGAAAAGTGGTTCCGCGACGCCAAGATTACCGACATCTACGAAGGCACAGGTCAAATCAACCGCCTGGTGGTGGCGCGGCAGATTTTGGGATACAGTGGAAAAGAGCTACGGTAAATGGTAATTGGTAAATAGTAATTGGAGTGTGAAATGGCGACGTTTGAGGATTTGCAGGTGTTGAAAGCGGCTGAGGCGGTTGCGGATTCAATCTGGAAGCGGGTTGCCCAATGGGACGACTTTGCGAAGGATGTCGTTGGCAAGCAAATCACACGCTCTGCGGATTCGATTGGCGCAAACATCGCGGAGTCAGTTGGAAGGTACAACTTCGGTGAGAAACTTCAATTTCTGTATTACTCGCGTGGAAGTTTGTTTGAGACCAAGTATTGGCTTAATCGAATCAAGGAACGCGGTTTGATGAATCAAAGCGAAGTTCAGGAATACATTGAAGGCTTGACCGCGTTAGCCCGCCAATTGAATTCTTTTACCAGTGGATTAAAAACTGTCCGCGCTGACCAAAAGAAATCTGCTATTCGAGAATCTGCGCCAGAATATCTGACTAACTCATCCGAGTTTCTATTCTCAGAAGAAGACCTTGCCTTTCTCAGCAGTTAATTACCAATTACTATTTACCACTTACCCCAAAAGGAGTAACCATGAAATATCACATACACAAAGCAGTTGTCATCGGCTCT
>DYML01000141.1:0-7243 GCA_020721605.1 Anaerolinea thermophila | reverse complement strand
GTCAAGGCGGCGAAAGATGTCGAGGGGTTGGGTGACAGGCTGAGGGTCATGTTGGGCGCGGATGACAAAGCTGCGAAACTGGTCAAGGCGCTCACGTATCAAAGTTTCCAGTACGTTTCCTCCATCATCCCCGAAGTGGCAGACACCGCCAAACCGATTGACAATGCAATCTGTTGGGGATTCATGCACGAGGCGGGACCCTTTGAAATTTGGGATATGCTCGGCGTGAAAGAGACCGTCAAGCAGATGAAGAAGGAAGGCTATCCCGCCGCCAAGTGGGTGGATGAAATGTTGAAGAACGGCGTCGAGTCGTTCTATCAATATAAAGGCGGCAACAAAGTCGGCGCGTACGATGTCTCGAAGAAGAAGTATGTCAAGTTGAAACAACCCGAAGGCTTTGTTTTCCTGAAGGATTTCCGCGGCACGAAGAAAGTGATTGCCGAAAATGCGGGCGCGACGATGTTCGACATCGGCGACGGCGTGGCGCTGGTTGAGTTCCACACCAAGATGAATGCGCTGGATGATGATATTTTCAACATCACCAGCGAAGCGCTTGACCGCGTGGAAAAGGATTTCGATGGCTTGGTCATCGGCAGCGAAGCCGACAACTTCAGCGCGGGCGCGAACCTGTTTATGGTGGTGGTCGCCGCGCAACAGGGGATGTGGGATCAACTCGATGGGGCGATCCGCAAGTTGCAGGGAATGAACATGCGAATGCGTTACTTCCCCAAGCCTGTGGTGGTGGCTCCTGCGGGACTGGCTCTCGGCGGCGGCTGTGAAGTCACCATGCACGCCTCGCGCGTGGTGGCGGCGGCAGAAACGTACATCGGTCTGGTCGAACTTGGCGCGGGCGTTATTCCTGCGGGCGCGGGCACAAAAGAATACATGCGCCGCCTCGTCAACCCTGCCATGCGAACCGACGGCGCGGAAGTCTTCCCCTTCCTGCAAAAAGCCTTCCTGCAAATTGGACAGGCGAAGGTTGCCGTCTCTGCCGAAGAAGCGCGGACGATGGGAATTTTGAATCCGCAAGACCGAATCATCATCAACCGCGAACACCTGCTGACCGAAGCCAAGCGCGAAGTCTTGCACATGTCCGCCGCGGGATATAAACCGCCCGCGCCCGAATTGATTTATGCCGCTGGGCGTGACATGTACGGCGCGATGAAGATTGGCGCGTGGAGTTTCAAGGAAGGCAAGTACATCACCGAATACGACGCCCACATTGCCACCAAACTGGCATACATCATGGCGGGCGGTGAATTGTCCAAGCCGCAGTGGGTCAGCGAGCAATACATCCTCGATTTGGAACGCGAAGCATTCTTGTCCCTGTGCGGTGAAGAAAAGACGCAAGCCAGAATGTGGTCGTTACTTCAAACTGGGAAGCCGTTGAGAAACTAAAAATTCTGGACACGGATTTGACGGATTGCACGGAGTAACACGGATTTTCTTTTGAGTTTTTGAATGATGGAGTAGATTCTATGCACCAGTTTGGTACAGGACAAAAGCCGATATTTCAGGGTAAACATTCTGACTTAAGCGACAAAATAATAAAAGTCTTTTACGACATCCATAATGAACTTGGTTATGGGTTTAGCGAGAAAGTCTATCAAAAGGCTTTTGGAATTGCCCTACGCCAAATTGGCTTAAAGATTGATGAGCAAGTGCCGCTAAAAGTCTATTTTCGTGGACAGGAAATCGGCGAGTATTTTGCAGATATGATTGTCAATGATTTGATTTTGATTGAATTGAAAGCAGTCCGTCAAATTGTCGAGGAACATGAAGCACAATTGCTCAACTACCTAAAATCCACAGAAATTGAAGTTGGCTATGTAATGAACTTTGGAAAATCAGCTGAATTCAAACGTAAAGTTCTCGACAATGACCGCAAAGGGTCACTAAATTGGACGAAAAAATAAAAAGAAAAAAATCCGTTCTTATCCGTGAAATCAGTGTAATCCGTGTACAAAAGGAGAGTCACTATGAAAGAAGCAGTTATCGTAAGCGCTGTACGAACCCCTGTTGGAAAAGCCAAACGCGGTGGGATGGCAACCGTACGCCCCGATGAAATGTCTGCGGCGGCGATTCAAGAATTGCTCAGGCGCACGCCGAATCTCGACCCTGCTCAAATCGAAGATGTGGTCTTTGGGTGTGCCTTCCCCGAAGGCGAGCAGGGCATGAACATCGCCCGCATGATTTCACTCCGTGCGGGCTTGCCCGACACCGTCCCCGCAGAAACCATCAACCGCTATTGCTCGTCGGGCGTGCAGTCCATTGCCCATGTTGCCAACGCCATTCAGGCGGGTCAAATTGAAATTGCCATCGCAGGCGGAGTCGAATCCATGAGCATGGTGCCAATGATGGGCTACAAGTTTTCGCCCAATCCGCACTTTGCGATGGACTTGCCGCACTACTACACCAACATGGGACTGACCGCCGAGAACGTCGCCGCCAAATATGGAATTAGCCGCGAAGACCAGGACGCCTTCTCAGTCAAGAGCAACCAGAAAGCCGCGCAGGCGGTCAACTCTGGATTGTTCGATCCCGAACTGATTCCAATTGATGTGGAAGTGACCGAACTCGGCGCGGATGAAAAACCTGTCAAGCGGAATTTCACCGTCAAGCGGGATGAAGGTCCCCGAGCCGATACCACGCTGGAAGCGCTTGCCAAACTGCGCCCCGCCTTCAAAGAGGGCGGCACAGTTACCGCTGGCAATTCTTCCCAAATGTCGGACGGCGCTTCGGTGGTGATGGTCATGTCTGCGGAGAAAGCCGCCCAATTGGGATTGAAACCGCTGGCTCGATTCGTCGGCTTTGCCGCTGGCGGAGTCCCGCCCGAAGTAATGGGGCTGGGACCGATTGCTGCCATCCCGAAAGTCCTCAAAGTGACTGGACTATCCATGAACGACATTGACCTGATAGAATTGAACGAAGCCTTTGCCGCGCAAAGTCTCGCCGTCATCCGCGAACTGAATTTGGACGAATCGAAAATCAACGTCAACGGCGGCGCAATCGCCCTCGGACATCCGCTGGGCTGCACGGGCGCAAAACTCACCACGCAACTGGTTTACGAAATGGCGCGCCGCAATTCCAAATATGGCATGGTGACCATGTGTATCGGCGGCGGCATGGGCGCGGCGGCGGTGTTTGAAAACTTGCAATAAAAAATAGTCGAAAGTCAAAGGTCGAAGGTCGCCTGACCTTTGACCTTTGACAAAACAATCATAAAACCCAAAAAGGAAACTAACTAATGGCTCTCACAATCGAAACCCTCATGTCCAAAATGCCAGGCGCGTTCATGCCCGAAAAAGCGGCAGGACTCGACGCAACCATCCAGTTCAAGTTCACGGGTGAAGAAGCGGGCGACTGGTACGCCACCGTCAAAGACGGAAAATGCGAAACCGCAAAGGGCGTTCATCCCTCCCCGAAAATGACGCTTACCGCCGACTCCAGCGACTATGTCAAAATCTTCACGGGCGAAATTGACGGAATGCAAGCCTTCATGCAAGGCAAGTTGAAACTGGCAGGCGACTTAAACCTGGCGATGAAACTGACCCAGATGTTCAAGATCAAGTAAAAAGTAAAAAGTGAGAAGTGAAAACTCGGAAGTTTCAAAGACTTCCGAGTTTTTTGTTGAATTTGGTAGAATTGTGCCATTCTTTTTTTAGGAGCATAAAACTTGGACTTTACTTGGATTACACAACCCGAATCATGGATCGCCTTACTCACGCTGATTGCGCTTGAACTGGTGCTTGGCGTGGACAACGTGATCTTCATTTCCATCCTTTCAGGAAAACTCCCGCTGCAAGACCAGCAGCGGGCGCGGACGACAGGCATTATGCTGGCGGTCATCACCCGCGTCTTGCTGCTGCTCTCCCTCTCGTGGATTATCAGCCTCGAAGAGCCGTTCTTTCACATCCCCTGGTTTGGCGGCGAAGCCATTGGCATTTCTGGGAGAGATTTGATTCTGCTGGCAGGCGGCTTGTTCCTGCTCTGGAAAAGCACGCACGAAATCCATGACAAATTGGAAGGCAAGGAAGGCGAGGCTTCGGCAAAAGTCGCGGCAACCTTCGCCAGCGTCATCATCCAGATCATGCTGCTGGATGTTGTCTTCTCGCTTGATTCAGTCATCACTGCCGTCGGCATGGTGGATCACCTCGCCATTATGATTATCGCCGTCATCATCGCGGCGGGCGTGATGGTTTTTGTGGCGGGTCCCATTGGCACGTTTGTCGAACATCATCCCACCATCAAAATTCTGGCGCTCAGTTTCCTTTTGCTGATTGGCTTCACGTTGATTGTCGAAGGCTTGCACCAGCACATTCCAAAGGGTTATGTGTACTTTGCGATGGGCTTCTCGGTCTTTGTGGAAATGCTCAACTTGCGCGTGCGCGATAGCCGTGTTAAGCCTGTCAGTCTGCATGACTCGTACAAGGCAGAGCCTGTAGCGGTTTTAGCCGCAAACCAAGCGGCTGTAAAATCCAAGCCTGCCGCTGTCAAAAAGCCTGCTGTCAAGAAAGCAAGTCCCAAGACAAAAAAGAAGTGACCACCAAAACAAGACCGTCAAAGTTGGCGGTCTTGTTTTTTTGTTCGCGGATTATAATCATCCCATTCCCAATTCTGGAGTTTTTTATGACATACCAAGGCTTAATCCATCGCTACGGGCAATATCTTGACCTGCCCGCCCACACGAAAACGATTTCCCTTTTGGAAGGCAACACCCCGCTGATTCCCATGCCGCGTTTGAGCAGGGAATTTGGCTGTGAGTTGTTCGTTAAATTTGAAGGACTGAATCCCACTGGCTCGTTCAAAGATCGCGGCATGACCGCCGCCGTCAGCGAAGCCGTTGGACGCGGGGCGCAGACCGTGATTTGCGCCTCGACGGGTAACACGGCGGCTTCGGCGGCGGCGTACGCGGCTCGGGCTGGATTGCGTTCCATTGTGCTGATTCCCGAAGGCAAGGTGGCGGCGGGAAAACTGGCGGGCGCGATTGCATATGGCGCGGAGGTGATTCAAATTCAAGGCTCGTTTGATGACGCGCTGACTTTGGTGGTGGAGATTACGCAGAAGACGCCGATTGCGCTGGTCAATTCGATTAATCCATATCGCATTGAAGGGCAGAAGACCTCGGCTTTTGAAATTTGCGATGTGCTGGGCGCTGCTCCCGACTGGCTGTGCCTACCCGTTGGCAATGCGGGGAACATCACCTCGTACTGGGCGGGATTCAAACAATATCAAAAAGGCTTGCCGCAAATTTTGGGCGTGCAAGCGGCGGGGTCGGCTCCGCTCGTGTTGGGTCATCCCGTTGAAAAGCCTGAGACGATTGCCACAGCCATCCGCATTGGCAAGCCCGCTCGCGGGGAACAGGCGCTCGAAGCGGCGCAGGAATCCAATGGAAAAATCATTGCAGTTTCAGACGAAGAGATTTTATCCGCCCAGCGCATTCTGGCTTCGGAAGGCGTGTGGGTTGAACCTGCCTCGGCTGCGGGGCTGGCTGGCTTGATTGCCGAATCAGCCAAAGGGTTCGATGTGAAGGGGAAGAAAGTCGTCGTCGTTTGCACAGGTCACGGGATGAAAGACCCATCCATCATCACCGAATCATTCCAATCGCCCAAGCTAATCCCCGTAAATTACAACGCGCTGGTGGATGTGGTTGGCGGCGCGTAAATCCTGCCTGTTAAGAAAATTACAGAATTAATTATCGAAAGGAAAAGATATAGAATACACGACAGATTCGCAAACGTGTTGTTAATGGCGGTTTTTATATTTCAAATATGGCTATGGCTGATAATCAATTATTTACCCCCGCGGCATTAAAAGACTTTCCTTTTTTTGCTTCATTCTCTTTGGATCAATTGCAGACCATACTTAACGGGGTGCGCGTGCTTTCACTTGCAGAAAATCAAATTATATTTCGGCAGGGAGAACTCGCTGGGGTCATGTATTTAATTATGAATGGCAGAGTCAAAATTGAAGGACAGGATAGCTCTGGCGTACTTTACAAATACGGCGAAATGGGCAGGGGGCAGGTCTGCGGCGAACTCTCCCTGCTGAGTCAGGCATTCAGCCGCGTCACCATTACGACAACCTGCGCTTCAGATGTTTTGATATTAGACCGCCCACTGATTTTGGAGTTGATGCGAACCGCCGACCCAGAACAGGTTTTAAATATTTTTTTCGTATTGGATGAACAATCACGCGCCGTCTCAGAACTTGGTTTTAGAGAGATTTTGGCAAAGCGGGTGCTGGCTTCTCAAATGGAAGCCGAGAAACAGCGCGCCCTGACTCAAATGGTGGCGGGCGTGGCGCACGAAATTAATACCCCCCTGAGCGTAATTAATACCGCAGTTAATATTATGGCGCGTGAACTTGCCGCCCCAGTTGAAGTAACCATTCAACGCGCGGCAGATATTGCCGAGTCGCTGGAGTTGATGCGGCTTAACGTGGAACGCGCTGACCGCCTGATGCAGGATTTTAAGAAAATTTCGGTCAGCCAACTGCGAGACGAAAAGGAATCTTTTGACATTGCCGAAGCCGTTGAAGCAACCATCGGGCTGGTCTTTGTTAGTTTGAAGCACAGTTACATTCACATAAAATTTCACAACCAACTCGCCGAGGATCAAAAAATGTGCATCGGCTATCGCGGTTATCTTTCGCAGGTGGTGATTAACCTGCTGACCAACGTGGAACGATACGCTTATCCCAAGGGCGTGGGCGGTATTGTAAATGTGACCATTCAAATGGAAGATGATGCGCATTACCGCTTAAGTGTTCAAGATGGCGGCAGGGGAATTTCACCCGCAGACCAGGCTCACATTTTTGAGCCGTTTTTTACAACGGGCAGGGCTATCGGCGGTACGGGGCTGGGGCTTTCCATTGTTCATAACCTGGTGGTCACTGCCCTCAAAGGCGAAATCAGATTAAAGTCAGAAGCGGGGAAAGGAACGGAGTTTGTTGTTATTTTCCCCAGAAAAAATTCAGAGTGAAATTATCTATTGATCGTCTTGGCGGGTCTAATAAAAAAGTAATCCCATTCCAGGTACTACAGGAGAATAGATGGACAATAAAATTTTACAGGTCATTGCTGCGTTTCTTTTACCGCCCCTTGCTGTTTATATGAAGAATCGTAAAATTGACGGCGCTTTTTGGCTCAATGTCGTTTTAACGCTTATGTTTGATGTTCCAGGCATTCTTCACGCATTGTATATTGTATTAAAGTAACAACAGAACCTCAAAATCTCACCCC
>DYML01000140.1 GCA_020721605.1 Anaerolinea thermophila | reverse complement strand
GGGTTATGAAAAATCTCATATTCTTTCGGAGGTAGCATGAATATCCTTTGGTTGGGCAGTCGTCATGGTCTTAATGACTTTGAGCAGGTTGCCATTGTCATGGTTTTAGTTGCTGCGCTTATTAGTCTGTTGTATGCCTGGTGGCTGCGCAGCACGGTGCTAAAAAAAGATAAAGGCACCGAGAAGATGCAGTCAGTTTGGAACGCCATTCGTATCGGCGCAGATTCTTACCTCAGCCAGCAACTTAAAACCATTCTGCCGTTAATTGGCGCATTGACGGTTGTTATGTTTCTGAGTGTTTATGTTGTGCCGCCCAGTTTTGAAGCCCGCGAAGAGTTCGCCTCTTTTGGCGAGCAGGGCATTATTTTTATTATCGCCATAGGACGCACCATTGCTTTTATTATGGGTGCGTCTTTTTCTTTAATTGTTGGTCAGTGGGGAATGCGCATGGCGGTACAGGCAAACGTGCGCGTGGCTTCTGCCTCTCGGCGTGGTTTTAATGAAGCCCTTTCCATTGCTTATTATGCAGGCACCTACACCGGTATGCTTACCGATGGCTTGGGCTTGTTGGGCGGCACTGTTATTTTTGTAATATTCGGCAAAGCCGCGCCAGATGCGCTGCTCGGCTTTGGCTTTGGCGGAACCCTGCTGGCGCTCTTTATGCGCGTGGGCGGCGGCATCTACACCAAGGCGGCAGATGTGGGCGCCGACCTGGTCGGTAAAGTTGAGAAAGACATCCCCGAAGATGATCCGCGCAACGCGGCGGTTATTGCCGATCTGGTTGGCGATAACGTGGGCGACTGCGCCGGCATGGCGGCGGATATTTTTGAATCTTACGAAGTTACCATTGTCTCTGGCTTAATCCTCGGTCTGGCTTTGGTTGCAGCCACCGGTGATTTAAAGTGGATTGTCTACCCGCTCATCATCCGCGCTGTGGGCGTCATCTCTTCCATCATTGGAACTTTCACGGTGCCAATTTGGGAAAAGGTGAACCTGCCTTTACTCGGCAAAGCCCATGACGCAGAAGAATCAATGTTCCGCTCGTATGAAGTCTCCAGCATTTTTACCATTTTGGTTTCCATCGTTTTAGCCCAGTCCTATGCCCACGACTGGCGGCTTGCCGCGCTGACTGCCGTTGGTGTGGGGTTGGCGGTGGCATTCAACCCGCTCACTTCCTACTTTACCTCCACCAAAAAAGCGCCCGTCAAAGAAATTGTTGCCTCAATGAAGACCGGTCCTGCCACCACTATTCTTTCCGGGCTTTCTGTTGGCATGGAGTCTAGCGTTTGGGCGTTGTTGGTAATTGCCATTAGTTTTATTGCAGGCATTCTGCTCTACAATAGTGACGGTCCGCAGTATGTGTTATACGCCATAGCCATGATCGGCATTGGTATGCTCAGTCACACAGGCAACAATGTCGCCATGGATTCCTACGGTCCTATTTCTGATAATGCCAATGGCATTGGTGAAATGTCCTGGCAGGGCATGGAAGATAAAAACACATTAGATGCCCGCCAAATTATGGCGGACTTGGACGCAGTTGGCAATACAACCAAAGCCATCACCAAAGGCGTTGCAATTGCTTCGGCAGTGATCGCGGCGGTTTCGCTTTTTGCTTCTTATATTACCGACGTAGGGCGCGTGCAGTCTCAACTGGGGCTGGCAGTAATGGATTCCATCCGCGTTTCAGATACGCGCGTCTTTGTGGGTCTTTTGCTGGGCGGTGCGCTTCCATGGCTTTTCTCTTCCCTTTCCATTCGTGCAGTCAGTCGCGCGGCAGGTCAAATTGTGGAAGAAGTTCGCCGTCAGTTTAAACTTCCCGGCATTATGGAAGGCACAACCACACCAGATTATGCCCGTGTTGTAGGCATCTCGACCGCATCGGCGCAGAAGGAACTTATTCCGCTGGCAACGATTGCAGTCCTATTGCCGTTGATCGTAGGGCTGGTATTGCAAGTGGAAGCCCTGGGCGGTTTTTTGGTGGGCATTATTCTCTCTGGGCAATTGCTGGCGGTCTTCCTTTCCAACGCCGGCGGCGCATGGGATAACGCCAAGAAATCCATTGAAGATGAGCCGCGTGATCTGGCAAACAACACCGGCAAAGGGTCTGAGCGCCATAAAGCGGGCGTAGTCGGCGACACCGTTGGCGACCCAATGAAAGACACAGCAGGACCTGCCCTTAACCCGATGATTAAGGTTGCCAACCTGGTTTCCCTGCTTGCCGCACCCATCATCGTAAAATACCCGATGATGCAGGCGGATGGTTCGATTAACTTTGTGGTGGTTTTTGTGGCGCTTGGCTTGCTTGCAGCCACCATTTGGGCAATTGCCCGCTCTAAGTCACCGGTAAAAGAACTTTAGCAAATTACACCAAACCGCAGAGCCTGTCGCAAGACAGGCTCTGTTTTTTTGCCGAGTCAAATTGAGTTAAAATCAAACAGTCTTTCTCGCGGCAATAATTTCTGCTAATAGGGTGCATAAAATGAAACAGGTTTTGATTCGCAAGGGTACTGTGCTTTTGGAAAATGTCCCATCTCCGCTGATAGAGGCGGGGCATGTTTTGGTGGAAGTAATGTATTCATTAATTAGCGCAGGCACTGAAATAAGCGCGGTGAAAACGTCCAGCCAATCGCTGTTAAAAAAAGCCTTTGAGCAGCCAGAAAAGGTGAAAAAACTTTTAGATTTTATGCGCCAGCAAGGGGTGGAGAAAACATTTGCCAAAGTGCGTGGAAAGCTAGAAGAAGCCACCCCTATGGGCTATTCATGTTCGGGCATTGTAATTCAAGCAGGCAGCGGGGTAACTGGCTTTCAGCCAGGTGATCGTGTTGCCTGTGCCGGCGCCGGGGTTGCGAACCACGCCGAGATCATCCTTGTGCCGCGTAACTTAATGGTGAAACTGCCCGATACATGCGGATTGAAAGACGCCGCCTCCATGACGCTTGGGGCAATTGCCGTGCAGGGTGTGCGCCGTGCCGACCCGCGCTTGGGAGAAGTTACAGCCGTCATCGGCTTGGGTTTGTTGGGGCAGATTACTGTGCAACTGCTTAAGGCATCTGGCTGTCGTGTCATTGGGCTTGATATTGACGCGCGGCGCGTTATGCTCGCCCGTCAGTTAGGCGCCGACTACGCCTTTGTTTCACCCAACGTGGATGTTGCATCTGAAGTTCGTCAATTGACCGATGGCTATGGCGTGGATGCAACGATCATCACCGCCGCATCTCACAGCAATGACATTGTACAGCAGGCAATGGAAATTACCCGCCAAAAGGGACGGGTGGTTGTGGTTGGCGCAGTGGGTTTGGGGTTGAACCGTTCCCCGTTTTACGAAAAAGAAATAGACTTTTTAATTTCATGTTCCTACGGACCTGGGCGCTATGATGAAAAATACGAGAAGCACGGGGTGGACTATCCCTACGCTTACGCGCGCTGGACTGAAAACCGCAATATGCAGGAATATTTGCGCTTGGTGGCGGAAGGAACCATAAAATTGACAGAAATATTAGAACGGGAATATGATTTGCAACAGGCTCCTTTGGCATATCACGAATTACAAACCGCGCCAGAAAAACCCCTGGGGGTATTATTACGCTATTCATCCGTTGGTGAATCTGACCGCGCCCGCAAATTGGAAACAAAAATAAATCTCCGCTCGCGTCAGATCAACGGCAAAGTGCAAATTGCAGTTGTTGGCGCGGGTAATTTTGCCAAAGGAATGCACCTGCCCAACCTTAAGAAACTTGAAGACCTGTACCACTTGCGCGCACTTGTGAGCAGCACAGGCAGCAACGCAAAAACAACTGCGCAACTGTTTGACGCCGATTACGCCAGCACAAATTTTCAGGACGTGCTGGACGACCCCGCTGTTGATGCGGTATTAATCTCCACTCGTCACCATCTGCACGCCCCGCTCGCCATTCGTGCCGCCCATGCCGGAAAAGCCATTTTGCTCGAAAAACCAATGGCGCTGCATCAACAGGAATTAGATCAACTAATTCAAGCCATTCAAGAAAGCAGCGTTCCTTTTATGGTCGCATACAATCGGCGCTTTTCTCCCGCCATTTGCCGAATAAAAGAAGTAGTCACGGCGCGTGTCAATCCATTGATGATTTTTTATCGTATGAATGCAGGCTACCTGCCGCCCGAACATTGGACGCAGACTGCGCAAGGCGGCGGGCGCATCGTTGGCGAAGCCTGCCATATTTTTGATCTTTTTCAATATTTGGTAAACGCCCCCGTGGTTGAGATTCACGCCGCCGCGCTTGCCCCGCACACCGCGCATATTCTCGCGCAAGATAATCAATCTATTACCTTGCGCTACCAGGATGGCTCTGTGGCAACCTTGCTTTATACCGCCCTCGGCGCCCCTGATTTTGGCAAAGAATATATGGAACTTTATGTAGACGGCAAGACTCTGGTGTTGGATGACTACCGCTCTTTGCAAATTTACGGCGCGGCGCTGCAAGGCTGGAACGCCCCCATGCAAGACAAGGGACATCTGGAGGCGCTGCGGCAATTTGCGGTATCATTGCGCAAACAGGTCGCGCCGCCCATCTCATTGGCTGATCTCACAGAGACAGCGCGTGTCAGTTTTAGCATAGGGAATTACGAAGCACAACAATGATTTGACCCGCACAAGATTTAATTGCATCAGCGCCCAATAGTAATTGAGGAGTTCAAATCACAAATGGCAAACAGCGAGTGGAAAATATTAAAATCTACTTTATTAATTGATCGTAGTCCGTGGATAGCCATGAAAGAGCAGGATGTTGTGCTGCCCAACGGAACGCACATTGAAGGGTACATCACATGGGAAGAAAGACAATACGCACTTGTGGTTGCCGTAACCGAAAAAGGCATTCCGCTTGTTCGCCAATACAAACATGGGCTTCAACTATTCAGCCTGGACTTTCCCGGCGGATATTTAAATACCGACGAAGAACCTTTTGTCTGCGCAAAGCGCGAACTGCTGGAAGAAACTGGGTTTGCAGCCGACCACTGGACTCATTTATCCAGCCTGGTTTTAGACAATAATCGCGGTCACGCCAAAGCCCATCTTTTTCTGGCGGAGGGCGTTCACAGTGCATGTCTTCCCCACTTAGACGACACAGAGGATTTGACCATTGAGTTTTATACCTGGCATCAATTGACAAACATGGTCAATCAAGGTCATGTTACCAGCCTGCCGACAGTAGCGGCTTTGTACATGGCGTTGCATCATCTAAATATTGATAAAGAAAATTAACCCAGGCACCTTTGCTTTTTTTATATTTCCATGCTTCATTCAACGTAATTTTATTTCCCTTATTTAGGAAGGAGAAAAACAATGTTTTGCCGAATGTGTAAAAGCGATAACTTAAAACAATTTCTTGACCTGGGGTTTACCCCTCCATCCGATCAGTTTCGGCGTAAAGAGCAAATGCGTGAGCCTGTGTTGTTTTATCCGCTTGAAGTGATGCTCTGTATGGACTGTGGATTGGCACAACTCAGCCATGTGGTTTCTCCTGAGATACTTTACAGATACGACTATCCCTACGAATCATCTGTAACCAGAACAGGTCACCTCCATTGGTCTGAATTTGCAAAGACAACCACCGAGCGCCTCACTTTGGCATCAAGCGACCTTGTCGTAGATATTGGCAGCAATGTTGGGGTTTTGCTGGAGGCGTTTCGATCCAATGGAACTCAAATTCTTGGTGTAGACCCCGCCAGCAATATCGCATTGATTGCGCAAAAACGCGGCGTGGAAACTCTAAATGAATTTTTCGGAATTGACGTGGCGCGGCAGATTGTAAAGAATAAAGGGCAGGCAACTGTCATTACAGCAACAAACGTGTTTGCCCATGTAGATGACTTATATTCTTTTATGCAGGCGGTTGATATTTTACTTAATGAACGCGGCGTTTTTATTTTTGAAGCCCCTTATTTTGTCAATCTGGTTAAAAATTTGGAATACGATACGATTTACCATGAACACCTCTCGTACCTATCCGTCAAACCGCTTGTTTTATTCTTTAAGCGATTTGGAATGGAAATTGTGGACGTGCAGCAGCGTGATATTCACGGCGGTTCATTCCGAGTATGGGTGTCCCGTATTGGGCAAATGCCCATATCTCCCGTTGTGGAAGAAATGATAAAAAACGAAGAAGAATTGGGCATTCACCAAATTGAGACACTGGATCAATTTTCTTTGGACGTGCAGCAAAATCGGCAGGAATTGCTTTGGCTGTTGCGCCAATTGAAGCATGACGGAAAGCGCATTGCGGGCGTAAGCGCCCCCGCCAAAGGCATGACCCTTTTAAACTACTCTCACATTGGCACCGAAACACTGGACTTTGTTTCTGAAAAATCCACCTTGAAAATTGGGCGTTTTACTCCTGGAACACATATTCCAGTTGTTTCTGACGAAGAACTAATCAAACAATCACCAGACTACGCCCTGCTCTTAGCCTGGAATTTTTCAAAAGAAATTATGGGAAACCTGACCGCCTACAAAGAAAAGGGCGGAAAGTTTATCATCCCAATTCCGCACCCGCGGGTCGTAGAATAGCCAATTTTTAATCCACAAATTATTATGCTTTTGGAGAACCCCCATGATTGTAGAGCGCATTCAGTACACCAAAAAAGATGATCGAGGCGAAATTACCGACATTATGGTTAAGGAAAATATAGACTACGTCACATTAATCACCTCCACGAAAGGAAGTACCCGTGGAAATCATTATCATAAAAAGACTGACCAATGGGTTTATATTTTGGAAGGAAAAATAAAAATGCTGACTCAAATGCCAGGCGGACCCGTCATCCTAACCATGCTGCAAAAAGGCGACCTGGCAAAAACCGGATTTATGGAAAGGCACGCAATGATTGCCCTCGAAGATTCCTCCTTCATGGTATTTACACGCGGTCCACGGGGAGGTGACGACTACGAAACCGACACCTATCGCCTATCAGAACCACTGAGCGATCCATCGTAATATATTCAATGGCACTTTGAGGAGTAGCGCGTAATGATACCTGTAAGCGAACCGTTGCTGGATGAACAAGCATCCAAATATGTTCACGAATGTATGCAGACAAACTGGATTTCATCTGAAGGTCGTTTTATACAAGAGTTTGAATCTCAATGGGCGAACTACTGCGGCATGGAACACGGCGTAGCGGTCAGCAATGGCACAACGGCATTGCAAGTTGCCGTTGCCTGCCTTGGGCTTGAACCAGGTGACGAAATTATCATGCCGAGTTTCACCATTATTTCATGCGCCCTTGCCGCCGTTGAAGTTGGTGCCCTGCCTGTCCTTGTAGATAGCGACCCGCGTACTTGGTGCATGGCTGTTGATCAAATTGAAGAGAAAATTACACCCCGCACACGGTCAATTATGCCTGTCCACATGTATGGTCATCCGGTGGATATGGACCCAATTTTAGAACTGGCTCGCAAATACAACTTGATCGTGATTGAAGATGCCGCCGAAGCGCACGGCGCAGAATATAAAGGACGCAAAATTGGCGGGCTTGGTGATTTGAGCTGCTTCAGTTTCTACGCAAACAAAATTATTACCACAGGTGAAGGCGGCATGGTACTCGCCAGAAATGCAGACCACGCCGAAAAATTAAGATCACTGCGCAACCTCTCCTTCCGCAAAGACCGTCGTTTCTACCATACCGAATTAGGGCATAACTACCGCCTGACCAACCTTCAAGCGGCAATCGGCGTTGCTCAAGTAGAACAAATTGAAAATCATCTTGCCAAAAAACGCTGGATGGGAAAGTTATACACAGAAAAATTAAAACATCTACCCCAAATTTCTCTACCCGTTGAAGAACCCTGGGCAAAAAACGTCTATTGGATGTACGGGCTGGTATTAACAGACGATGTACCCTATGACGCAGAAGAGTTTGCGCGGCGATTGAAAAATGAAGGCGTTGATACAAGACCCTTCTTTGTGGGGATGCACGAACAACCCGTCTTTCAACAAAAAGGCATGTTCATCGGCGAGCGTTACCCTGTTGCCGAGCGCCTCGCCCGTCGTGGGTTATACCTGCCTTCTGGCTTAACCATCACCGAGGCGCAAATTGAAACTGTCTCTGCCGCCGTAAAAAAAGTTCTGGAGCAAAACTAATGATGGTTTATGGTGAAACATACGCCAATGAATACGACAAACTTTATAGCGACAAAAACTATCAATCTGAATGTGACCTGATCGAACAGACTTTTCTTCAATTTGGCACAAGCAAAATTCAATCACTGGTAGATTTCGGCTGCGGCACAGGCAATCACGCCATTCCGCTTGCCCATCGTGGCTATGAGGTTGCAGGCGTTGATCTATCGGCAAATATGCTGCGCGTTGCCCGTCAAAAATCTGCTAAAGCAGGCATTAAGATAAATTGGATCGAAGGCGACATCCGCACGGCTCAGGCGGGTGACTCTTTTGATGCCGGCTTGTTTATGTTTGCAGTGCTTGGATATTTATTGCCCAATGAAGACGTGCTGGCGGCGCTGATCAATGCCCGTCGGCATATTCGTGTTGGCGGCATTTTGGCTTTTGACGTTTGGTATGGTCCAGCCGTTTTGAGCATCAAGCCGTCAGATCGCGCCAAAGTGGCGCCAGACGCCAACGGAAAAGTGATTCGCATTGTTACCCCCCGGCTGGACATACGGCATCATACTTGCGATGTCAATTATCACCTATGGCAATTGCATGGCGCTCAGGTTGTTGCGGAGTCAGAAGAGGTACACACTGTGCGTTACTTCTTCCCTATGGAATTGGAGTTGATGTTAAGCCAGGCTGGCTTTGCCCTCGCCTCGCTTACCGCCTTTCCAACCCTAAACATTCCCGCAGATGAAACAACCTGGAATGTCTTTGGAGTTGCACATGCCGTTTAGCCCATCCAAACCATCACCCCTGCGCCTGATTTGGTATGTCGCAAGCCCGTTAACTATGGCGGGCGGCGGCGAGCGGGTGATTATGGAAGGGCTTACTTATTTTGAAAGCCAGGGGATTGATGCTGCACTTTTGTTGCCATCAGCCATGCTCACTCAATCTGCGCTTTTTGATGGCGTCTACGCCCCTAAAATCGTCACGTTCAATCCGCCGAAAATTAACATACAAGAACAGTCGCTGTCTTTTTGGCAAACCCTGCTGTTTCGTTTTGATAAATTAAAAAGACTATCAGACGCCATCACATCATTAAAACCAGACATTGTTATCGTCAATGACCC
>DYML01000139.1 GCA_020721605.1 Anaerolinea thermophila | reverse complement strand
CATCGAAATTGAAAAAAAGCATTATCTAATGCTATAATTCAGGCATGGCAATGTCTTACCAAAATCAACCTGAACAACAAATCCCTTCGTCTGATCCGCAACTGACGCCAGAACAATTTGCTGAGTTGCGCGAACAGGAACGCAAGCAAAAAATAATGATTGTCAGTATGATTGCTGGCATCGTTTTTATTCTTGTCTTGCTTGGTGTAGCGATCTTCTTTCTTTTGCAACCATCCACGCCCACCGATAAAATCCGTGACGTATTTATCGTTATTGTGGCGTTGGAGTCGTTGGTGATTGGTGCGGCGTTGGTTGTATTAATTGTGCAGTTGGCAAGTTTAATCAACCTGCTGCAAAATGAAGTCCGCCCAATTCTGAGCGCCACAACTGAAACTGTAAACACGCTGCGTGGCACAGTGGAATTTTTAGGCGAAGAAGTGATTGAACCTGTGATGAAACTTAGCGGTTATATTGCTGGTTTGACCCGCGTGGTAGAGATGCTTGGCATCAAAAAGAAATAAAAATGTGAAACATGCCCTCAGGTCTAAAAAACTTTTGGGTATAAAATAAAAATATTCAACCATTTACCAAAGGAGTTGTAACCATGTCTGAACGTGATGAATTTGGCGCATTTCTTGTAGGCTTTATTGTTGGCGGTTTAACAGGAGCCGTCGTAGCCCTATTATTCGCCCCCCAATCGGGTGAAGAGACCCGTGCTTTAATTAAAGACAAGAGCATTGAATTGCGCGACAAGGCACAAGTTAGCGCAGAAGAAACCCTTGCCCGCGCCGAGCAACTTGCATCTGATGCCCGCGCCCGTGCCGAAGAATTGACGAAGGAAGCCCGTGAGCGCGCCGCTGAACTTGCCGCTGAAGTACGCGAGCGAAGCAAAAGTGCAGTGGACGCTGTTCGCAAACCCAAGAAGGGTGATGGCAGCAGCGAAGCAGCCGCTTAGTAAGATTACAATGCAGCAAGGGTTTGACTGCGAAGTCAAACCCTTGTTTTTTTATTATGAACTTTTTGCAGCGTTTTATGCAGTTTTTCTTTAAACTTCTTTATCACTCATTTGCCTTTGCCTACGATCTCGTTGCTGCCATTGTTTCCGGTGGAAAATGGCAGGAGTGGGTCATGTCTGTTGTTCCATGGATCAAGGGGAATCATGTTTTGGAAATAGGACATGGACCCGGTCATTTACAACACGTCCTTTGCCGTACTCCTGGTCTGGTTTCCGTTGCGATAGACGAATCGGCTTCAATGGGGAGACTCGCCAGTCGCCGTCTTGGAAGTTCACATCGGCTTGCCCGCGCACTTGCCCAAAAAATTCCCTTTGCCTCAGATACATTTGATACCCTCATTTCCACCTTTCCATCCGAATATATTTTTGATGCGCAGACTCTATTTGAGGCGTACCGAGTTCTTCGGCATCGTGGCAGGTTAATTGTGTTATTGGCAGTCTTCCCCCGCAACCCGCTGTTGGGCTGGCTGTTTAAGGTCACAGGTCAGAGTCCGCCTGGGGCATACAAATCTATAAAATCAAAAGTCATTGAGACTGTATCTTCTGTAAATTTTAAAACTGAAGTTGAACTGCTTGAAGTAAAATCAAGCATATTATTCGTTGTGATCGCAGAAAAATAGGAGCCAAAATGTTAAAAAAATTACGGGAACCTGTTAATAGCCTTACTCATTGGGCAGGCGCAGTTCTTGCGCTGGCAGGGCTGATTGCATTGCTTATTGTTGGCTGGGGAACCCCCGCCAAGGTGATTTCTCTGGTGGTTTATGGCGTTAGTTTGATCTTTTTATTTTCAGCAAGCGCCACATATCACATGGTGCGCGCCAAAGATAAGGCGCTGGAAATCTTTCGTAAAATTGACCATGCCGCTATTTATTTTTTGATTGCAGGCACATACACCCCATTTTGCATTAACGCGTTTACTGGCTTTTGGAAGTGGGGCATGTTAATTATTATTTGGTCACTGGCGTTGATAGGCATTGGCATAAAGGTCTTTATTATTCGCGTACCACGCTGGTTAAATGCGGGCATTTACCTGGCAATGGGTTGGCTGGTTGTTGGCGCAAGTGGGCAGCTGCTCTCTGCACTTCCCGCCTGGGTGCTGACATGGCTGATCATTGGCGGCATAATTTACACACTGGGCGCTGTGATTTATATTACAAAGATATTTAATTTTAAGCCGGGAGTCTTCGGCTTTCATGAAGTTTGGCACATTTTCGTGCTGCTTGCCGCTGCCGCGCATTATGTGGCTGTATTGGGCGTGGCACTCTAGAAAGGTCGTGAAAATTTATGCTATCAGGAATTGAACTCAACCAGATTTTTATGTTCCCCATCAAAGATGCCGAAGCGCGTAAATTTTTTCTGATCGGCTGTGTTGTTGCATTGGCGGGCTTTGTTGTGCCTGTGCTGCCCTACCTTGTGCTTTTTGGTTACGCCATGCGTATTGCAAAGCAAATCTTTAACGGCGAAGCGCCGCACATGGTTGCATGGGAAGACGGAGAAGACCTGTTTAAAGAGGGTGCAAAAATATTTGGCGTGCGCTTAATTTATTCGCTGCCAATCTTTCTTTTTTCCCTTCCTTTACTCCTTGCAGGTATCACCCTGCCTATTGTGTTGGAACGTGTAAACGGTGCGCAAGCCGACACCGTGATGTTTGTCTTTTTGTTGATTATGCTTGTAAGTTTGCTTTTGCTAATTCCAATTTCGGTGATTATTTCTGCTATTATTCCCGCCGCAGAGATGCACACCGCGAGTAAAAATGAGTTTGCGGCTGGATTTCGTTTTCAGGAATGGTGGCTTATTTTCCGCGCCAATTTGAGCGGGTTTCTTGCGGCGTTTGCAATTTATATTCTTGCTTCCATCGCGCTCAGTTTTGTCTTGCAACTGATTTTGACCACTCTTATTCTTTCCTGTTTGCTGCCGGTTTTGTTGCCTGCTGTCACGACATACCTGACGTTGATTATGTATGCCGCCGCTGCGCAGGCGTATCAGGCAGGGAAAGAGAAATTGACTCAAGTAGAAAATGCGCCCGCAAGCGTTTAAATAAAAATCAGATACGAAAGCCCGCATTTTAACCGCCGAGGTTTTCCACAAAAAATGGCTGTCACCGACAGCCATTTTTTTATTAGCGATATTCTTTTGATAAGCCGTTTGAGTCCACTAGCCCGCTGTCGTTGCGGATGTAAAGTCCGTTTTTTAGTTTTGTATATTGTGCATTGCCCTGCATGAAAGCGGGCAGCGGCGAGAAATTATCGGCGATGACATCGGGTTCAAGTTTGCCAATACTGTAGTCGTAATTCCATTTGTTGTGACCAGGGTAAAACTCGCCGTGACCAAGCCCCAGCGCCACAACGGGGTCGTTTAAGCCCAGCAGGTCAATGCTGGTACGCGCCGCGTAGTACGGAATTTGCCCCGCAGCATGAACCGCAATGACGGCTTCGGGCGCTGTGTATTTTTTTATGTGCAACCCCAACTTTACGCGGCGAATATCCGCTTTGAGCAGGGGCGCGTTATCTATCGCATAGTTGAACCATGCCTGCCCGCTGATGATGAGCAGCACGCCCAGCGCCAGCCCAATGGCAGAATTCACTTTGGGCGTGGATAGTGCCGCCTGGGGCTGACTCCTTTTTAGGTCAGTCAGGATGAGGCTTGTCATCCAACTGAAAAGCAAAATTAGGGCAGGCATTCCCTGAGTGATAAAGCGATTTGCTGCATTGGTCTCTGGCTCTGCGTAATCTCCCCCAACGTAAATGGAGTAGGCGCATTGCGTGAGGAAAATGCCCATTAATAAAAGCGCCTCGTGATTGCCTTGCATTTTATAAAATAGCAGCCCCGCCGCCGAAAATAAAAATAAAAACAGTGTATCGCGTGTGGCAAATTGATTAAAAACCAAAATGCCGTGACGCACGCGTTCCAGTGTGGAGAAGCCCGTCACCTTTTGATAATAGGTGAGTGGAAGAAAGTTGTCGAAGTAGATTTTTTGAAACCAAAGAATGCCAATTGTTGTAAGAAGGATGGCGGCTACGGCAGTGAGGGCGCTGCGTTTATTTTTTGAAAACAAATACAGTGTGACGAGCGCGGCGGCGAGGATTGCATCCACGCGGACGAGAATGGCAAGCGCAAGAATCGGGCTGATGAAAATGTTTTTTGGATTGGAGATTGCCAGCAAAATGGAAAGATTAATCAGCAGAGTGAGCAGCCCCACTTCCATGCCGCGCAACGCCCAAAAGACCAGCGGAAAATAAAAGGCGCTAACCAGTGCGGCTAGCGCTGGTGCCAGGCTGTTGTTGGGGAGCAGGGCAGCGCCAATCTTCCAGACGGTGTGAATGTTCGCCAGCAAAATTATCCACGCGGTGAGCATGACCGCCAGCGAAATTTTAGAGATTGGAATGGGAAGAAGGTGCAGGAGCGAAAGGTACAAAGTCCAACCGAGGTTGGTGAAGCCTTCAACGGGAGCCGCGCCAATGTTCCACACCAGCCCGTGACCCTGTGCAAGGTGTTGGGCGTAGCGCATTGAGATCATGGCGTCATCCACCAATGTAAAATAGCGTTCACCGTTTGTCACAAACGATGTGCCAAATATGAATGCCAGGTAGAAAAGCCCAGCGGCGGTTAGAATGAGTTTATAAAGTGTCTGCTCGGTTTTCATCGGCGCGAGTATATCATGCGCCAAAATCATTCGCGTGGAACGCGCCCTATCAACTTACATGCGGCGCAAGGGCAGCCAGTTCCGCCCGCAGTCTTTCGATGATTGCCAGCGTGCCGCCTTCATCGCCCTGTGTTTTATATTGCTCTTTTTTATGAGATAGTTCTCCGCATAGTTGGTAGAAGTGGGCGCTGTTTTTCCCATTTAAAGCGGCTGTGCTAATTGTCCACGGGGAGAGGGCTTTTTGATATTGCGTTTGCGAGATTACCCCGGAGATGACTTCAGATTGCAGGTTGGCTTTGACAATACTGCGCTCGCGCGCCATCATCCAAATGATGAAAACCAGCATGGATGCCCAGCCGACCCAGTCTATAAATGTGCCTGCGGCAAGCCCTCCCAGCCCGCCGATTATCCCACCGAAGGTATTATGGAAGGCGTGGGTTGTAATCGCTATGCCAAAGCCCATCAGCGGCGCCAGTAATTTGATTAATATATTTCTATGGGTGCGCGCAATGGCAAAGCCAATCCCTGTGAATGCGGTGTAAAACGGGTGTTGCCAGCCAACGATGATAACGCGAATGAAAACCAAAAAAAACAACCCGCCCCAGCCGTCTTCCAGGTAACCGTTGCGGTAAATGTACAGTGTGTTCTCTGTGGCGGCGAACCCAAGCGCAACCACTGCGCCATAGATGATGCCATCGAGAATGGAATCAAATTCTTTGTAGAATAGGAAGAAGACAATCGCCACCGCCAGCCCCTTAAGAAATTCCTCCACAATGGGGGCAATGATGGAGGTGGTTCCCATCTCTGCTGCGTTTTCTGAGCCAGTGAAGATGTAGATTCCCATGCCCAATGCCGTGTTGAGAATAAAAGCGCCGCCAGCCGCAATGACCGCACCCCACACGAATGCCGCGCCAAATAAAATTTTGGGTTCTTTTTCGTAGCGATCCAGCCAATAAACAAACGCTGCAAAAACAAACATGGGGAAAAAACCAAAAAACAAAGAAGCGAGAAATGGCATGAGCGGTTCTCCTTTATTTGAGTAGACCTTGTTTTAAAAAAATAATGCGGTTCTTTCCACGCGCGTATATTCAGGTTCTATGCCCAGCGCGTTTAACACTTCTTCGGGGCGACCTGTGGCGCCTTCGCGCGCGGCAAGTTTCATGTGCAGGGATGTTGTTTCATTTGATTCTGCTCCCATTGTCAGTGTTTCGATCAGCGGACGTAGATCGTAGAACTTTCCACGGCGTTCGCGCGGAAGTGATTCTGCTGCCAGCAGCGCTTCAATGTTTTGCTGTAAGACCAGCGTGTCTATCGGTTCTGTGAGTTGAACCGTGTATGCTGCTGAAATCACCTGTGTTTGCAGGGCAGGCTCGCGCTCATCTACAAGGTTAACATGGGTGATTTGAATATCTCGCGGCAGGTTATCTTTTAATCGCGCTGCAATTTCGTCTGTTGAAATTTCTTCGTTGAAGCGCACGTCCAGCATTTCGGCACGCGAGGAGAATCCTAACGGCAGGGCAGAGGCAAGGCTGATCTTCGGCTGCGGGTGAAATCCTTGTGAATAACTAAGCGGCAGGTCGGCGCGGCGCATGGCGCGTTCCCATAGTCTGTGCAAGTCCAGGTGACCTGTGTACCGCAATGCGCCCAATTTTGAAAAAGTGATTCGTATGCGCATGGTTATTTAAATTCCGTTTCCAGTGATTTTCGCCAGCGTTGAATTTCCTGGCTGGTTCGGCGGTAGGGTTTGTAGGTGTGTTCGGCAATGCGGTGAAAGAGGTCGTGGTCCAGGCATTGGTTGTGGCTGATTTTCAGCATGGCATCAAGAATGTTGGCGTATGCGGCAAGTTCCTGTTCTACAATATCATCCAACCCAATATTTTTATATTTTTGTATGATCAGGTGGTTGATTTTTTCTTTTTCGTATAAAGGAGATTCATAGTCGGGGTAGCCATTGTTCTTTTGAAAATTTTCGAGCGCGGTGTGCGAGGTGCTTGCCCAGTAACATTCGCCTTGTTGTATTTCGTTGAGTCGGTCTGCTATAAATTGTTCGCGCGTTAAAACATCTGCCAGCAAGTCTTTAATGGATAAATTTTCAAAAACGCCAGCCATCGTCATTTGACGCGCAAAGCCTGCCTGGTTGAGCAAGGCTTCAAATTTTTCGCGTTCACGTTGCAGACGCGGAAGGAAGGTGATTTTATTCATGCGGATATTTTTACCAATTAAATTCGCAAAAGTCAGCGCCCACAGCAGAGGTTTCATTTGCGGCAGAGGCTTTATGGCTGGCGGTTTTTTGGGCGGGGAGCACTTCGGGACATTTCCAACTTTCGCCAGGGGTTTCGCGGCGCAGGGTATTAAAGGTCGGCAGAATGCCGCAGGCATAGCATTGTAAGCGGCAGTCCATGCGAATTTGACCTTCGAGCGATTGGCGGAAATCTTCAAATAAGAAACTTTTGCGCACGGCAGCGTTGATATGATCCCAGGGGAAGGTTTCGTCCATGCGGCGCGGGCGGTGGGTGTAAAAGGCGGTATTTAGCCCGTGCGCTTCAAAGGCGGGCAGCCAGGCGTCTTGTTTTTTGGCTTCGTCCCAGGCATCATATTTGGCGCCGTTTTTCCATGCGCTGTAGATAACTTCTGCCATGCGGCGGTCGCCGCGCGTCAGCCAGGCTTCGAGCAGGGTGTCTTCGGGTTTTGTCCAACTCAACTTGATGTTTTTGTCTTTTAGTAATTGGCGTTTGAGCATTGCCTGTTTTTCTAAAATATTTTCTCTGGTGTCGCAGGCTACCCACTGAAAGGGAGTTTGTGGTTTGGGTACAAAGGTGCTAACGCCCAGGTTTAGCCTCACCCGCCAGCCCGCAACTTTGCGCCCTTCTTCAATGATGCGCCGTGATAAATCTACAATTGCCTGCACATCTTCCAGGGTTTCGCTGGGGTGTCCAATCATGAAGTACAGTTTGATGGTCGTCCAGCCTCGGCTGTAAATATCGCGCGTGGTGTTAATGATGTCTTCATCGGGAATAAACTTGTTGATGATGCGGCGCATCCGCTCGCTGGCGGCTTCGGGGGCGAGTGTGAATCCGCCGGAGCGGTGCTGCTTCAACTTGTCCATCAGGTCAATCGAAACAGATTCAATTCTCAGCGAGGGAAGGGCAACGGTCAGTTTGCGCCCCTCAAACCGCTTGCTGATCGCGTCCACCAATTCGCCGACGTAGGTGTAATCCGAAGAGGAAAGCGACATCAACGCGAGTTCTTCAAAGCCTGTCGAGCGGACGGCGGCATCGGCGGCATCTACGATTTCTTGCACGTTTCTTTCTCTTACGGGACGAGTGATCATCCCCGCCTGACAGAATCTACATCCGCGCGTGCATCCGCGCATAATTTCAACTGAGGCGCGGTTGTGAACAACTTCAATATTTGGCACAATAAACTTGGTGGGCGGTGGGAGCAGTTTTGCTACAATGCGTTTGGTGATTGTCTTTGGCACGTTGTCATTCATGGGCAGCGTATGGGCAACAGTTCCGTCTTCGAGATAAGTCGTTTCGTAAAACTGCGGAACATAAACGCCGGGGATGTTTGCGAGTTCAAGAAGAAGTCCGTTGCGGTTGAACGTTGAACGTTCAACGTTTAACCGCTTGAACTTTTGAATGACGTTCACAATTTCGTGAATGACCTCTTCGCCCTCGCCGATGACGAAAGCGTCAATGAAGGCGTGCATGGGTTCGGGGTTGGTGGCTGCATGTCCACCGGCGATGATGATGGGGTGGGTCTCGTTGCGGTCTGCCGAGCGGACGGGAATGCCCGCCAGGTCGAGGATGTTGAGAGTGTTGGTGTAAAGCGTTTCGTAAGGCAGGGTAAAGCCGATCAGGTCGAAGCGGGCGAGGGGTTGCTTTGATTCGAGCGCGTAGAGCGGAATTTCGTGTTCGCGCATTAACGCTTCCATATCCACCCAGGGCGCGTAGGCGCGTTCGGCAAGCGCGTCTTTGCGTTGATTGATCTGGTCGTAGAGAATTTTCAACCCGACATTTGAAATACCAATATCGTACACGTCTGGAAAGATGAGGGCAACACGGGTTTGAACCTTGTCCCAATCTTTGATGGTGCTGTTGAGTTCGCCGCCGACATAGCGACCGGGCTTTTGTACTTTTAAAAGAATGCGGTCTAGTTTGGTTTCTATTTGGTCTGGATTTAACATGGGCGAAATTATACTAGAATTGTCAGGATAATCTCGCTTTGTTTTTTTCACGGCAGGCAGGTGCGATTGCGTCCCATTTCTTTGGCTCGGTATAATGTTTGGTCTGCAAGGCGGAACAATCCCTCGGCGGTTTGCTCGTGTTCGGGATAAGCCGCGATACCTGCCGAAAATGTGACGGGCGGCGCGTCCTGGGGTTGTTCGAGCGATATTGATTCGCAGAACTGGCGAAATTCTTCAATGCGTTGCAGGGCGCTGTCTGATATGCTGTGCGGCATGATAATAATGAACTCATCGCCGCCATAGCGGCATGGAATATCGCTCATTCTAAAATGCTTGCGGAACGCCGCCCCCAGTTTGCGCAGCAGGTTGTCGCCGTGCGCGTGACC
>DYML01000138.1 GCA_020721605.1 Anaerolinea thermophila | reverse complement strand
GTGATCTCCGTGGTTGAATCTCTTTCGGCTTGTCCGAGTTAGGGGTATGCTAAAATAACCGCATGTTATCCCGCATTTTTTCCTGTGCCGTTGTGGGTCTTGAAGGCGTGGTCATTGAAGTGGAAGTGGATTACACCAATGGCTTGCCCGGTATGACCATCGTTGGGCTGCCCGATGCCGCCGTGCAGGAAAGCCGCGAGCGCGTGCAAACCGCCGTCAAAAACGCAGGCTTGCATTTTCCGCGTCACCGCATTGTTGTTAACCTTGCGCCTGCCACCGTCCGCAAGGAAGGACCATCATACGACCTGCCCATCGCGCTCGGCGTGATTGTCCTCGCGGGTTTTCTCCCACACGACAAAGTTGAAAATACCCTGATCATCGGCGAACTTTCGCTGGATGGCGCCGTGCGTCACGCGCGCGGCGTTTTGCCCATGGCTGCCACCGCCCGCGCCAATGGATTCAAGCGGATGTTCGTCCCCGAAGTGGATGCGCCCGAAGCGGCTTTGATCCCTGATCTGGAGATTATCCCCGTTAAAACGCTTGCGGATTTGTACAACCATTTGGCGGGTCGGTGTCCGATTGAGCCTTATCTGCCCTCGGCAGATTCAACCGAACCGCTATTCACCCCCACCGATTTTAGCGAAGTCAAAGGACAGGAACACGTCAAACGCGCTCTGGAAGTTGCAGCGGCAGGCGGGCATAACGTGTTAATGGTGGGAAGCCCCGGCTCAGGCAAAACTTTACTCGCGCGTGCGCTGCCCGGCATTCTGCCGCAAATGAGCATTGAAGAATCTTTGGATGTCACCCGAATTTACTCGGTGGCAGACCAACTCCCCGCTGGCACGCCGCTGATTCGGCATCGCCCGTTCCGCTCGCCGCATCACACCATTTCCCATGCGGGCTTGGTCGGCGGTGGAAACATCCCCAAGCCAGGTGAAATTTCGCTTGCGCATCGCGGCGTTTTATTTTTAGATGAGTTTCCTGAATTTAGCGCGCGCGTGCTGGAGGTGATGCGTCAGCCAATGGAAGACAAAGTTGTGACCATCAGCCGCGCCAAAGGCTCGCTCACATTTTCAGCCAACTTCCAATTAATTGCCGCAATGAACCCCTGCCCCTGCGGGTATTACGGCGACTCGCTCAAAGCCTGCGCCTGCGCACCCGCAACAGTCACCAAATATCAAAAACGTATTTCAGGACCCCTGCTCGACCGCATTGATATTCACATTGAAGTACCCAGGGTGGATTACGAAAAATTGAGCAGCCAGCGCCTCGGCGAAACCAGTGAGTCGATTCGCGCCCGCGTGCAAACTGCAAGAAACATTCAGCAAGCACGATTTGCCAATGACCCTGATGTTATCTGTAATGCCGATATGCGAATTGGGGAAGTTAGAAAGTTCTGCCAATTACAAGATGAAGGACAAAGCCTGATGCGGGCGGCGATGAGCCAATTGCTGCTCTCGGCGCGCGCCTATCATCGCATACTCAAACTCTCGCGCACCATTGCCGATTTGGCAGGCAGCGAACAGATTCAATCTCAACATTTGGCAGAGGCATTGCAATATCGCCCAAAGATTATGATGGGGTAAAAAAAGACCGCCGCGCGGTTTTTCACCTGCTACCCTCTGCCGTTAATCTCCAACCATCTTTCATGGGCAGAGGCAACTTCCTCAGCCGAATGGCTGTCACAGGCAACCAGCAGGTGATGGGGGTCTGGCACGACGTGTCCGCCGGGATTTGTCACCGTGCAACGCACAATATGATGATCCCGCGCATACACAACCAGAACATTAAATAGCCTGGCACAAACTACACAGCCATGAATTTCATATTCGGTTCTATTTTGTAAAATAGTCATCGTTGCTCGTCTCCCATTAACTGCCCAGCCAATATATTGTTTCTATTTCACCGCACAGAACACCGCCCCCCAATTTATTGTACAGCGATCCATGCCCAAAAATTACCGCAGCAGAGCGGTTAGGGTGCCTACGCTAAAACTGCTTTACTGCCCCTCCCAACTTGAAAAAACAATAAAGTGTAAAAAACACCGGGGATTATCGTAGAATCCCCAGAGCCAAACATCACGCTTTATTAAGCGCATTTGACCTTGATCACAACAACAACTACAAATCTAGGCGGCAAAATAGCGCTAACTTTAGTATGTAGAACTAAAGTTAGCGCTATTTTATACTGCATATAACCTTCAGGTGAGCCATGAACAAAAAAATACTGGAAAAGTTCGGTCAAAAAATACGAGAAGAAAGATTAAAACAAAATCTTTCACAAGAAGAACTTGCCGCCAAAGCAGGCGTTCATCGCACTTATATCGGAATGATTGAAAGGGCGGAAAAAAACATTACCCTTCTCAATATAGAAAAAATCTCAAATGCTCTAGGCGTAAATATTTCTAAACTATTGGCGGAATGATATGGCGCAACTTAAAAAGAAGTTTGTTTCTATAAAAAAAGATATTAACAAAATTGATGTGTCAGTTCGCAGAAATGAAATTGGAATTGTAGAAAAAGAATCAAAGAATTCTAGCGTAATATTTTTTGTAACAAACGGCAAAAGTCTTATTCTTTTAAATAGTGATTTTAAAGTTTTTGACCCGACAAAAACTGGCGATGATTTTCCAGAGAAAGTTTGTAATGTGTGCCATAGACTACTTCCGCCAATGGAGTTTAGCAGGAATCAAAATGGAATTAATAACAGAATTATCAGAAGACCATCATGTGACGATTGCAGAAAAATAATTGACGGTGTAGATATTTCATCGGCAGAAAAAAGAAAATGGGCGGGAACTAAACCAGAATACGAGCCTTTTCAATGCCCAATATGTCAAAAAATAACAATTCCAAATTTAACAAGCAAGGTTGTTTTAGACCATGACCACAGCAACGGCAGAGTTAGAGGTTGGATTTGCGATAGTTGCAATACGGGAATCGGAAGATTCAAAGATAATATTTCTTTGCTCGAAAGAGCAATTATCTTTCTGAAAACAAAATAGGGTGAGGCTTATATTTTTCGAGTCTCTTCTTGGCAATTTCAACATATTCTGCAGAAATATCACAACCAATATAAAGTCGATTGTGTTTTTTTGCCATCTTTGGAGTTGTGCCACTTCCACACATCGGGTCAAAAACAATATCCCCTTCTTTAGTCCAAGAAAGGATATGGTCTTCGGCTAACTTCTCTGGAAAAATTGCCGGGTGTTTAAATGCCTCTTTGTCGCTAGTCGAGCCACCTAGACCAACCGCGTAATCCCATATATTTGTTTTGGTTTTATCGGGCTTCAACTCTTTTAGCACTTTTTTATTGACTGCGTCTGCGCCTTTATTATGAACCACCATCTCAAAACCTTGCCTAACCGTTTTTTCTGTAAGTGGATTAAAAGTATTTGGTTTGCCTTTGCTGAATACAAACATAAATTCATAACAATTTGTATAAGCGTTTGAGCGCATAAAAGGCGTATTTTTCTTTCTGTAAATCATAACGTCATGGACATTAAAACCACATTCCTGAAAAAAGATTGCGTGCTTAAAACTGGTGAGAGTTCTGTTGCCGTTGGTAATTTTATCTCCAACAACCCAAACCACCATGCCGCCTGTTTTTGTTACTCTGTATAAACCTTTGGCAATACTTTCAAAATCAAAATGATAACCTTTATAGTTTCTCAAATCATCATAAGGCGGGGAAGTTACAGTTAAATCAACATAATTTTCATCCATTGATTTCATAAACTCAACACATTCATAATTGTAAATTTCATTTGGCTTAATTTCAATTGGCATACTTATCTCTTCCTTTGCTAACTTTAGTATACATTCGCTTTTGGGATTATACACGCAAAACAAACATTTAAACTAAATTGTATTTCGGAATGGGAAATTTCAAAAAAAGAATTACAGAATGCAGGGCACATCCAACTCCGCTGCAGAGCGGCGCTCAAAAACCACAAGCGGAAGAGCCTGAGCGCCCGTTCAGCCGACCTCAAATTTCCTGCTATACTTAATTTGGCGTCAGTTGCCGCAAAGGAACGGGCGGCTATCGTCCAAAACGATTCTGCCGAACCACGCAACAACAAATGCGCAAAAGGATGTGGAGATGGATGAGATATTAAAACAACTGCTTCAAGAAGAACAAGACCTGCAATTTACAAAATTTAATGAAGAAACCGCATGGAAGATTGGCAGCCAACTGGTAGAACATGCCATGCGCAAAAAACTGCCAGTGACGATTGACATCACGCGGGGCGCACGCCAGATTTTTCACGCCAGCCTGCCTGGAGCCTCTGCCGACAATGACGAATGGATTAAGCGCAAAACACGCCTTGCTTATCGGTTTGAGCACAGTTCCTTTTACATGGGGCAACTCTTAAAAAGCAAAGGAAAAACTTTACAAGAAGCCTACTTATTAGCCGAAAGCGACTACGCCGCGCATGGCGGCTGCTTTCCCATTATGCTAAAAGGCAGCGGCATGATAGGCACAGTCACAATCTCTGGCTTGCCGCAAGAAGAAGATCATCAATTGGCAGTTCAAGCCATTCAAATTTTTTTGGCACAGGAGCAGTAAATGGAGTTAAATCCCGTAATATCTGTATTGGGGAGAAGGCTGCGGTTGGCAGTCATTGGCGGGGGAACAGGGTCATTTATCGGCGCGGTACACCGCCAGGCAGCCCGTCTTGATAATCGGTACGAGATCGTCACCGGCATTCTTTCCTCCGATTCTGAAAAATCAAAACAAGCCGCGCTTCAAATTGGCATTGCCCCTAATCGGCTGTATGCAAGCGTTGCAGAAATGCTGGCTGCCGAATCTTCCCGAAGCGATGGCGCAGAAGTGGCAGCCATTATGACGCCAAACGACAGTCACTTTGAATATGCAATGGCGGCGCTGCAACACGGGTTTGATGTAATCTGCGACAAGCCCATGACCAGCGCCCTGGCAGAATCTGAAGCCCTGCATAAAAAAGTTCAAGAGACGGGCTTGGTATTTTGTTTAACCCACAATTACACGGGCTACCCCATGGTGCGTCAGGCAAAGGCAATGGTGGAAGACGGGCAGTTGGGAACCATTCGCTTAATTCAAGTTGAATATGTGCAAGGCAGCAAAGCCGATGAAGAAAAGCCCATGCCCGATGTGATCACCTGGAAGTACGACCCAATTCGCAGCGGACCCTCGCGCGTCATGAGCGATATTGGCACGCACGCGCATCACCTGATGCGCTTTATCAGCGGATTGGAACTGGAAGAAGTCTCTGCCGAAATTGGCACCATCGTCCCCAACCGCGTCATTCACGACTTTGCTGGCGCGCTGCTGCGGTTTGAAAACGGCGCACGCGGCGTTTTTTGGGTAACACAAGCCGCCGCCGGCATGGAAAACCGCCTAAGCATTCGCGTCAGCGGCAGCAAAGGCACACTGGAGTGGGTGCAGGAATTTCCGCAGGCATTAAGTTTCAAACCACTGCACGCACCCGCACAAAACAGAACCCCCAACGGACCCGGCACCCTGCCGCTCGCCGCACGCGCCAGCCGAATTGCCGCAGGACACCCCGAAGGGTTTCACGAAGGTTTTGCAAACCTGTACGCCGATGCCTCAGAAGCCATCAGCGCCCGAAGGACAGGCAGGCAGGCAAACCCACTGGCGCTTTACTTTCCCAATTCGTGGGATGGATTGCTGGGCGCGCGATTTGTAAACAGCGTCATTGAATCCAGCAACGCCAACGGCAAATGGACAAAATGCTAAAGCCAAAAAAAAACAACCGCCTGCAAAAATAACAGGCAAACCTAAAATTGGTTTGGAGGAAAAAAGATCATGCAATATCGTGAACTTGGGCGTACCGGCTGGAAAGTTTCCAGCATCTCATTTGGCGCATGGGCAATTGGCGGGTCGTGGGGCAGCGTGGAAGATAAAGACTCACTCGCCGCACTACACCGCTCCATTGACCTGGGCGTCAATTTTATTGACACCGCCGATGTTTATGGCGATGGACGTTCAGAGCGACTGGTGGCGCAACTACGCAAGGAACGCAGTGAAACCATCTATGTGGCAACCAAGGCGGGGCGGCGGCTAGACCCGCACCTGGCAAGCGGTTACAACCGCGCAAATCTAACCGCCTTTGTGGAACGCAGCCTCAAAAATCTCAACACCGAAGCCATTGACCTCTTGCAATTGCACTGCCCCCCCACCGAAGTTTTTTATATGCCCGAAACTTTTGACGTGCTGGATGATCTTGTTCAGGCGGGCAAATTACGCCATTACGGCGTAAGCGTGGAAAAAGTGGAAGAGGCGCTCAAAGCCATTGAATACCCCAACGTACAAACCGTACAAATTATTTTCAACATCTTTCGCCAGCGTCCTGCCGAATTATTTTTTGCCGAAGCCGCTCGCCGTCAGGTTGGAATTTTGGCGCGGGTGCCGCTGGCAAGCGGTATGTTAACTGGCAAACTGACTGCCAAATCCAACTTTGAAGCCGATGACCACCGCGCCTTCAACCGTCACGGCGAAGCCTTTGATCGCGGCGAGACCTTCTCTGGGGTGGATTATGAAACAGGCTTAAAAGCAGTAGATGAACTGCGCGCGCTTGTACCAAAAGGCTGGAGTATGCCGCAATTTGCCCTGCGCTGGATTTTAATGTTTGACGCCGTGACCTGCGCCATCCCTGGCGCAAAAAACCACACCCAAGCCGAAGACAACGCCCAATCTGCCGACCTGCCCGCGTTGCCTGCCGCCCACATGGAACAAATTGGCGCAATTTACAATACCCACATCCGCAGCCTGGTTCACAATTATTGGTAAATTCTTGCCATAAACTAACAGGGATTTTTATGAACAAGCGCACTTTGAAAAACGACTTTTTAGAAATCGAATATCTAAGCGATTCACTGCGCATCGTCGGTCTAACCCCCGCGGGCAAACCCAACCTGCTGGCAGACCTGCGCCATGTTGCGCCCATTGGCACGCCCTACGGAGATTTTTCTTTTCGCGGCGGACATCGCCTGTGGCACGCGCCAGAAGCCATTCCGCGCAGTTACATCCCCGATCATGGAGTATCCATTCACGACCTGCCAGACGGGGTAATGATGGAAGCCGAAACTGAACCCGGCACAGGCATTCGCAAGCAAATTGAAATTCACCTCGCCGCCGACAAGCCCAAAATCACCTTAACCCATACGCTACTCAACCAGGGCATGTGGGCGGTTGAACTGGCTCCCTGGGCAATTACCCAACTAAAACTGGGCGGCACTGCCATTTTGCCCCTACCCACAGGCAATGCCGATGCAGCAGGCTTGCTGCACAACCGACAAATTTCGCTCTGGGCTTACACACGCCTGAATGATCCGCGCCTAAAATTGGATGATCCATTTATTTTGTTCAAAGCCGAAGCACTCCTGCCGCCTTTCAAAATGGGATATTTCAACTTGCATGGCTGGCTGGCATATTGGGTACAGGGTGTCCTATTCCGCAAAACCTTTGATGTGCGGGCGGGTCTGTCCCACCCCGACAACAACTGCAACGCCGAAATCTATTGCGGCGATCAATTTGTGGAGTTGGAAAGCCTTGCGCCGCTTACAAAATTACAACCTGGCGCTTCTGCAACCCACACCGAAGTATGGGAGGTGTTCAATGGGCTGGATACCTTGCCGAAAGAAATGCAACAGGCGCTGGCTGCCTTATAAGAAGCCTGCGCCTGCGCATGGAACAAGATAACCTGGGGTTTAGCAAACAAGGGTGAGAGTAAACTCTCACCCTTGTTTGCTGATAAAAGACGGTGATGCCCCGATTGCATTTTCGATCAGGAGCGTTTGCTATGATCAACGGCTTTTAGGATTTTGATATTCAACACCAAAAAACGCCAAAATTGATACAAGCGATTGCCCATCCAAAATTTATCTTTTTCTGTAATTTTCATCATAAACTCCTATTCGGGAATAATGTTCCAGCCAGGAAGCCCACGAAACTTCCAGATAAATGTGTAGTGAAGCATGAACTTCATCCATGCGCCTGCCAGACCCATCTCCATAAAGGAGACAAAATGATCGCGCCCCGATTCGGTGGGAAAGCGCTTCATATTCGGCACAACCGGGTACATGACAATGGATACGGCTTCTCCGTCCCACAGGGAACTGCCCATCGAGGCGATGCAAGCGGCGACCATTTCAGACATACGGTCATGGTGCGCCATGCGTCCCTGCTGAATCATATCTATGATGTTAAGCCCAACTACGCGCCCAATCACGCCAGAAACCATGCCTGTGCGCGGCGGGGCGGGGGCAATTAAGGTGCCGTTCTTGGTGGTGTGCGGCTTGGAGATAGGTCCGGGCGGGGCAAAGGCAATGCCGGCTGCAAAAATATTGGGGTAGTTGTTGTTTTGGTAGGCAGAGGGCCAGGCATCGGGGTTGCGCGCCAGGGTGTCGTAATCCAAGCCGTAAATTCCATCCACCAACACAAAACCAGCCTTGTTCACTATTTTTTCAGCCACGTCTTCGCCATTTTTTCCAATGTATTTAAAGGGCTGCCCCAAAAACTGCGGAATGAGCATGGCAAAGTCAAACTCTGTTTCGCCGTATTCGCCCGCAGCGTTTTCCCAATAAATTTTATTTTCTTCAATGCGTTGCACTGCGGTGTGAATTTGCCATTTAATATTCTGGCTTTCGTAGACTGCCTGAATAAAGTCGGCGCTATTTACGACTGTGCCATTTTGATTAACCTGCACGCCGCGCACGCCAAAATCGCCGAGGGCGGGTTCGTTGGAAAGCCAGAGCAGGTCTGCCTTGTCGCGCAGTCCTTTTTTGACCAAATCTTTGTGGATGTTGCCCAAATATTCAAACGCCGCGCCCTGACAAGTTGCGCCGGGGTGCCCTGTTCCCGCTACAATTTTGACCCTTTCACCCTTCTTCATGCGTTCAATCAAGGCGAAATAGGCATCACGGGCTTCAACGGCGTGCGGCAGGGTACAAATGGAATGGGTGTAGCCGTCATCGGGACCCAAGCCGGGGGTGCCGGCGTAGTTCAACTTTGGACCGGTTGCCACGACCAGGTAGTCATAGTCGAGGCGGATGTTTTCTTTGCTGCTGTCCACACGTTCTGCCGTAACGTATTGATCGCCGCTGTCGGGGTGAATTTCTCTAACCGCCGCATGAACAAATTTTACGTTCATGCGGTCGTAAACTGGTTTTAGCGCAAACACCGTTTGTTCGGGCTTCATGTGACCCACGCCCACCCAAACCCAGGAAGGGATAAAACCAAACTGATCGCGGTTTGAGACAACGGTAATTTCATGTTTTTTGCCAATTTTATT
>DYML01000013.1:15014-36176 GCA_020721605.1 Anaerolinea thermophila | reverse complement strand
GTAGCAGGCAATGGTGACCAGTGCGCCGCGCTCGCGGTGATATTGAAGCATGGCGCTGTAATCTATGGTGGTCAGCAGGTCGCCGTTCATCACCAGAAAGGTGTCATTTAGATTTGGAATAAGGGCAATGGGTCCCGCCGTGCCGAGGGGCTGTTCTTCGCGTGAATAGTCAATAGTTACGCCAAATTTGCTGCCGTCACCGCAGTATGCCATTAATAGTTCCGCCAGATAGCCCACGGCAAGCGTCAGGCTGCGAAAGCCGTGCGCTTCCAATTGCCGCATGACAATTTCCAAAATGGGCATGTCGCCAACGGGCATGAGCGGTTTGGGGAGAATGGTGGTGTAGGGGGCAAGGCGGGTTCCCTTGCCGCCGGCTAAAATCACTGCGCGCATATTTTTTCCTTAAACGGTATATTGATCGGGTCGGTAGAGGTCTATGTGAGCGGCGATCCATTCGATGGTGGCGCGCAAACCCTGATCCAAAGAAGAGCGGGGTTCCCACCCTATTAATTCGCTGGCTTTTTGGTGAGAAGCCCATAACTTCATCACTTCGCTTTTGTTGGGGCGAATGCGCTGCGAGTCTGTTACCACTGTGGAGGTTTTGCCGAGGATGGTAAATATTTTTTCTGCCAGATCGCCAATGCGGATGGTGTTGTCGTTGCCGAGGTTGATTTCCTGCCCCAAAATGCCTTCTGCGGCGGCGGCGCGCACAAAGCCGTCGGCTGTGTCGTGAACAAAGGTGAAGTCGCGTGAAGGGTCGAGGCTGCCCAGTTTTACTTCATCGCGGGTGAGCGCCTGAGTGATAATGGTGGGGATGACGGCGCGGGTGGATTGTCGGGGTCCGTAGGTGTTGAAGGGTCTGAGCGTGACAACCGGCACTTCAAAGGAACGGTAAAAACTTTCGGCAATTTTGTCGGCGCCAATTTTGCTGGCAGAGTAGGGGGACTGTCCTTGCAGGGGATGTTTTTCGTCAATCGGTACATATTGCGCAGTGCCATACACTTCGCTGGTGGAAGTATGCACCACGCGCCGCACGTTGAAGTCACGCGCCGCCATTAAGACGTTGAGCGTTCCCATGATATTAACGTCAATTACTTCGCGCGGATTCACATACGAGTAGGGGATGGCGATTAATGCGCCGAGGTGAAAGACGGTGTCCACGCCTTTAACCGCATTGCGCACGGCTTCCACGTCTCGCAGGTCGCCTTGCACAACTTCCACTTGCGCAAGTATCTGCGGCGCAATCCATTTGAGCATCCCCATGTCGTTGCGCGAGTTGTAGCGCACAAAAGCGCGTACCTGGGCGCCTTCGCTCACCAGTCTTTCCACCAAATGACTGGCGATAAATCCGCCCGCGCCGGTAACGAGTGTTTTCTTGTCTTTCCAGTTCATAAATTTACTCCAACTCCAATTTTATGCGCTGACGCCAATCATTTAATAAATCTATCAGCGATTGTTTTAATGGGATTTGCGGATGCCAACCGACAGCCGTTTTTAGTTTATGCGCAGTTCCCACCTGAACAGGCACGTCGTTCTTTTGAAAACGGTCTGCATCCAACCGAATTGTGAGGCTGCGGGATGAGAGCGCAACCATTTCAGCCAAACATTTGCGGATCATCACCGCGCGCCCGGAGCATACATTGTAAATTTGACCAGGCTTTCCTTTTTGCGCCGCCAACCCAAAAGCGCGGACGGCATCGCGCACGTCCAAAAAGTCACGGCGGGCTTCCAGGTTGCCAGTCACAATTTCAGATTCGCCGCTGATTTCTGCCAGGGCAATCTGCCGCGCAAAGGCAGAACAAGCCAGGTCGGGCGGCTGTCCGGGCCCGAGCAAATTGAACATGCGCAAAACAATGACGGGCAGGCGGAAGGATTCGTGGTAACGCAATGCCGCAACTTCCTGCGCTGCCTTGCTAACGGCATAGTGAGTAACTGGGTGCAAGCGCATTCGTTCACTCATTGGTTTTGCGCCTGCCTTTTGACCATACACCGCGCTGGAACCCGCCATTATAATTTTGGGGCGGTATTGGCTCTCCATCACAGTATCCAGCAAGGCAACGGTTGCCAATAAATTAGCTTGATATAAAACATGGGCGTGGGGTGATTTGATAACGCCAGCCAGATGAAAAATTATATCAGGGCGCGCCGCTTGCAACGCCTGCGCAAGCGCGTTGTGATCGGTCAGTTCTCCCTGAAAGAAGTTTGGATCTGCGCCGCGAGAACGCAGGTCAAACCCAAAGACATCTGCGCCGAGCGCGTGAAGGTGACGGGCAAGGTGCGTTCCTACAAAACCATTAACACCTGTAATCAAGATGCGGGGCATGTCAGTTTCCTTTGTGAGCGGAAGTCGGTCGTTTTTTGACCGTAACTACCCGCATAAAAAACGGGAAGGATAAAAGGCGAAGCGCAGTCCGCCATGTGACAGAGGACGCGGAAAAACGGGCAATTTTTCGCGCCGACTTAACCCAGGCATCCTTCACAATTTCCACTGCCACATCCGGGGGAGCCGCCAAAAGACAAAGGCAGGCATAGTCAAGTATGGTTTCGGCGGCGAGCGCTGCCATTTGCGCCGTTGTCCGTTTTCCACGAATATGCTCAACAAGGTCTTCAGAAATGCTTCTTTGCAGCGCAAGGCTGAGATACTTTGCGCCAATCGCCCTGGAGAAGTCCTCCTGCTGGTCGTGATATTTGGCGGATATGTTGTCTGGGTGCTGGCGCAAAAGAAGATGGATGTCTGTCAAATTGGCAAGCCTGCCCGAAAAACTGACCCGCCACCACAAGTCGTAATCTTGTGCGCGTTTTTTTTGGGGGTCATAACCGCCCAATCTTTTTATGGATTCTGTGCGCATCATCACCGTAGGGTGGGCAATGGGGGTAAAAAACGGCAGGTTCCATTTTAATATTTCGGAGCGCGGCGAAAAGGCAATCTCTTTTATCTGCCGCCCGCCCCTGTCCATCAATACAAAACCCGTGCCCAAAACATCCACTTCGGGGTGAGCCTGCATAAATTCCAGCTGCTTTTCAAGACGCTGCGGCAGGCAGACATCGTCTGCGTCCATGCGGGCAATAAATTTACCCTGCGCCATTTCAATACCCTGGTTGAGGCAAATGGTTAAGCCGAGGTTTTGTTCGAGCCTGCGCACACAAAGACGCGTATCGCGGCGCGCATATTCCGCCAGCAGGGAAGGCGTTGAGTCGGTGGAGGCGTCATCGAAAATGATAAATTCAAAATCCCGAAATGTCTGGCTGAGGATGCTTTCGACCGCAGCGCCGACAAACGCGTCTCCATTATGAACAGCCATGATAACCGAGACCAGCGGGGGCATTGGATGATTGTTGGAGAATTGATTAAAGCGCGGCGTTGGAGGAAGGGAGCAGTTCCGTCCAGATTTCACCCCAGCGAACTTCCAGGTGTTTGACTGCCAGCCCCGCCTGATTCATTTCGGCAGCGAATGTTTCAAGCGTGTATTCGATCTCGTGGGTATCATCCAACCGCCACTCAACGCCCAACTCTTTTTTAAGCGGAACCCGCCAATCACGTTCAAAGAGGGGAACGCGGATGAGGATACGTTCAGGTTTTAATACAGCCTGCACGCGCCGCAGAAATTCGGGGCGCCCTGTCAGGTGTTCCAAAACATTGGAAAGAATAACGACATCATATTTTTCATCGGGCAATGTCTTTAGCGCATCGCCTACTCTAAATTCGAGGTTGGGGCGTTGATAAAGTTCGCGGGCTTTTTGTATGCTTTTGGCATTTAAGTCCATGCCGACCACTTGTTTTGAAACCTGGGCAACATCGTAGGCAACTGCGCCCAAGCCGCAGCCAATATCCATGACGCGGTCAGAGGCGGCAATGCGACGAGCAAAGAAGTCGTGATAATTCATCAAACGGTGTTTGGGGTGAAGCCCGCCGTTGTAGGCAATGGAGGTCTGGGTTTGAAGCGTATAAAGCAGGGCGTCCAACCCAAAGAGAAATTTAAGCGCCTGTTCGGGCGGGCGGGCGGCGGCGCGGTGGGCAATGACATTGAAAATTTTTCCGAGCATGGTTTCGTCTGAAAAGAAGTCAAACAAACCATTAACAAGGCGGCTGGGTATTTTTTTTAGGCTGACTTTCATTTTATATCTCCGTAATTTTTTAAAAGATTAATTTCCATCTCGACAATACGTTCCAGTGAGTAATTTTCTTCAATGAACTTGCGGGCATTTGCGCCAAGCCGCTTGCGGAGTTCGGGATCGGACAATAAGTGTTCTATCGCGGCGTGCATACTTTGGGCATCCGTTCCACACAGCCAGCCGGTTTCGCCGTGAACAATTTGCTCACGAATGCCGGGAGAGTCGGCGCCCAGGACCGCAACGCCGCAGGACATGGCTTCCAGCAGGGATTTGGGATGCCCTTCATGGGGCGAGACGAGTACAAACAAATCTGACTGGCGAATTAAAGCAGGCAATTGAGAATGCGGAACACTGCCATGCAGGGTTAAAGGCACATTCAAAGCAAGCGCTCTTTCGCGCAGGGAGTTCCGCAATTCTCCCTCGCCAATAAAGTGCAAGTCCACTTCCAGTTGGGAACAGGCTTCAAGCAAGGTATGAAGGTTTTTATGCTCGCTCAATCTACCGACAAAGGAGATGCGCTTGGAAGGTATCTTTTCATTTTCGGGAGAAAAAATATCGGTCAGGACGTAATTAGGAATCACGTTGATTTGCCCTGCTGAAACGCCGTATTTTTCTTGTATGTAATCCTTCATAGGAGGAGTCGTAACCACCACCGCTTGCGCATTTTGGAAAACGACTTGCTCCAACCTGGTTGCAAAAGCAGCGTCCTTGCCCCCGGCTTGTAACAAATCCGACCACATATAGCCGCAGCGCGCAATGAGCGGTTTATGCCAGAAGTTTGCAGCACGAAGAGCAACATCTGCTCCGTTGGTCTGGTTGGTTTTGATCCCATCGGCGCGGCGCAGGGCGGATGCATGGAGCAGGGGCAGCAGCCATTCGTACCCTTGCAGGGGTAAGTTCCAGCGGTTGCATAAAATTTGAATCCCCTGCAATTGCGGTTCATACTCCAGATCGCGGATGTCGCCGTAGGTGACAAAACTGACTTTGATTCCTTTTTGCTGCAAACGCAAATAGAGCGCAATCTCACGCTCCAGCGAGCCGTTTTCTGCCCAGGTCTTAAGCGATACACCGCGCGTAAAAAATAAGACAAGATGCATCAGCGTTTTTTCATCACCAACAAAGCGCTGTGAGCGGCAAAGGGTTTAAAGAGACGGTCAAGGTATCCCCATAGGCGCGGGGCGCGCTTGCCATCATAAATTTCCTGCAACCATGTATGAAAGAGGGAGACTTCATCCTTAAACCCTTTGAACGCGGCATAGGTCTGAATTTCCTGCAATTGAAAACCAAGCGCTTCCAAATCCTGTTGAACTTTTGAGATGGGCAGCGCAAATTGATAAAAGGTTTCCATTTGCGCATTTAGATTTTCTTTCTGGGCGGAAGGGTAAAGCCCCAAAAAAGCCTTAAGTCGGCGCAGAGGCGACATGTAAGGAAAGGAAACAAATAAAAAGCCGCCAGATTTTATGACTCGCTTCATTTCACCCAAAATGGGGGCGTAGCCTTCCCAAAAATGTTCGATGACGCCCACCGAGACGTAGCCATCCAGCGATTCATCTGCCAGATCAAGGGCAAAAACATCGCCGAGGCGCACGTCCAGTTCTGGCACAGCCTCTTTTACCTTTTGCACGGTCTGCGGAGCATAATCCACCCCAATGGCTTTATAGCCCTGATGCTGCAAGGCATGGACAATTTGCCCCATGCCGCAGCCGCCTTCCAGCACAACGCTTTTGGCTGGCAGATATTTTTTGACCAGCGGGATGAAATTTCCATCATCGGTGGTGCGGCGAATGATGGATTGAAGTTGGGCTGTATCCCAGTGTTTGTCCCAAAATTCGGCGGTGGCTTTTTCGCGGTAAAAGGCAAGAGCCTGTTTATCGGAAATATAAACCTTTACATTTTCCATAACGAACTATCCTTTTCCATGTATTAATCACATGTCTGGCTGCCAACTACGCCAGAGTTGAGTTTACTGCGCTTGCCGTGCCGCTACTTCAGCATCTCGCCATTTGAGAACGCGTGCAGGAATTCCGCCCACGACAGCCATCTCAGGCACATCTTTTGCGACAACCGCACCCGCTGCCACAACAGCACCTCGTTTGATTACAACACCATCTAAAACCCGCACGCCCGCGCCCAACCAGACATCATCTCCAATCTTTATTCCTTTGGAAGTAATGCCTTGCTGTCGAATTTGTGTGTTTGGGTCGTCAAATACATGGTTGCTGGAAATGATAACAGTTTGCGTAGCAATGCGCACTGCGTTGCCAATGTGTAGACCGCCAGCCATGCCATAGATGACACAGAAGGGATTGACCGTACAATATTCGCCAAATTCCACATCACCGCCCATGGATTTGACAATTCCATACGGCAAAATATGAGTGTGTTTGCCGAGGCGAATCGTTCCGCCTTCCGCCGCCACAATCGCATGGTCTTCTATCCACGCGCCATCTTCCAAGGCAATAGCACGGCTGTTGCTAATTTGGGCTTTACGGCTGATGATGACATTTTCGCCGATGAACGCCCAAAGATAGGGATTCTTAGGGTAGAGGAAATGATGAAAAGGATAAAGAGCCTTATGCCACATGGCTTTTTTTACATAAGGAATCTTCTGAAGTATCCAATAGGCAAGAATAATCAGAGATTTGAAAATTCCATATTTTTTCAGATGGCTCATTAGTTTGCCCCTGCGTTAAAACGGTTAAAAATATGCCTTACGCCAACCTTGATACTTCCGAAATGGTTGGAAGGCTGCACACGCGAATCGTCCGCCTGTTGAAGCGCCTGAAGAAAAGCAGAGGGCTGCGCCGATGTGGGGGGAAGACGGCGGATAAATTCGACGAGCCTGTGATTTAGGACAGAGGGCGAGACAGTATTTTGAAAGTCTGCGTAAAGGGCTGTACCCATTTCTGCCCGCAAAGTGGGCGAGTCTGCCAGTTTTTTTAGACCGGCATACCAACCCGCTGCGCCCAAAGCCAGGTAGCCGCTTTCGCCATGTTTTATCGCCTGCGCCGCCGAGGGCGACATGCCCGCCACAACTGGAATGCCCAACTGGCTAAAAACATAAATTCTGCCGGCGTTGGTGGTTTTTTTGAACCGAAGCAAATAATCGGCGTGGGGGTTGGAGGGGATCAAATCGGAGTAGGGGCGGGCTAGGCGTTTGACCTGCCTGTCATTCTTCAGCGAGATGAGGTTTGGAACAATGCCAATGTCGGTCTGCGCGATGATTTTTTCGTACACGTCCGCCTGCCACTGAAAGTAACGAATTTTTACTTTGCCGGGGTCGCACAAATCATGGGGGATTTTTCCCAGGTTGTGAATATCATAGACTGCCCATAATTCAATTGGATGCTGGTCTGCCAGCGCTTCGAGCGCGGAGGTGATATGGGGCTGGGTGGAAAGCAGATGCAGTTTGTTTCCGTGATAGCCAATGATGAGTGGTTTGTTTTGCCTGTGTATTTTGACAGGCGCATTGATGTGGGGATAAATTGGATAGACAAAAATATTTTCAAAGTAAATCGAAAGCCAGTCGGTCACTTCAACGCCGTTGGCAATGGCAAAATCCGCGCCGCGCGCGTCTTCAATGTCCATAAATCGCAAATCAATGACGCCAATTTTAAGGGAGGGCTTGGCGGCGCGGGCTTCGGCAACACGGGCATCGTAGCCCATAAACAACACAACGTCATAATCGGCGTAGTTGCGGTTATAGAAATCAATTTGTACGCCTTCCATTTCGTTCAGGCGTGCAAAATTGGGCGCGTTGAGTTGGGTGGAGACCTTATCCACCGCATCGGTGGCGAAGAGAATACGCATAAATTTATCCTACAATTTCCCGATAGACAGAGACAACCTGTTGCGCCACAGAAAGCGGGTTACAGCGTTCCTGCGCTTTCAATCTGCCCACTTCGCCCATCTTTTGCATTGCCAGCGGGTCTTTGAATACGGCAGCCAACGCGGCGCCAAGCGCCCTGCCACTTAATTCCGTTACAACCATTCCGTTGCTGCCATTGGCAACCTGATTGCTAATGCCTTCCATGTCAAACACAACCACCGGCTTTTTCATCAGCCATGCTTCAAAAACCGGGCGGGGAAAATGCGGAGTCATGCCGGTAAAGGTCAGCACATCGGCGGCGACAAGCAGGGGGGCGATATTTTCGAGCAAGCCGACAAAAGTTACCTTGCCGGGGGGCAGTTGTTTTAGAACCTGATGTATTTTTTGGTGATAGGCATCGGTTGACTCTGACAAAAGCGGCGGACCCGCCATAATTAGTTTTACAGAATCATCCACATACTGCATGGCTTCCACCTGTTCCAGCGCGCCTTTGCGGGGGGTGACGCCGCCTAAAGTGACAACCAATTTATCTGTGGCAGAGAAGCCAAGTTTCTGACGCTCGGCGGCGGAGTCAAACAACTCGCTGCGCAAATTCTCCATGTTGATGGGGTTATAAATCACCCGAATTTTGTCAAAACGGTCTGCGCCCAAACGCTTTGCTTCCACTTCGCTAATGGTGATAATTTTGTGCGCCAAATGTTGAATGAACCAACCGCTTAGTTTCTGCTTCCAGGGTTCGCCCTGAACTGGCTCACGCACATGCCAGACCAATTTTGCGCCTGCCAACCGCGCGGCAACGGCGCTGGTGAACATTACCGATGAGTTGATATGCACAATATCGGGGCGGAGTTTGCGAATGCGGCGGTATTGCTGAAAAATGGAACGGGGTACGCGGAGAAGTTCGCGGAAGAACAGTCGGCGCCTTTCGCTCGTGTCCAGCGGGACATATCCAATGAAGTACCTGCCAAAAAACGTGCAGGGATTCGTCCAATCTTGAACCGCAGATTGAAGATTGCGCGAAAAAAATTGCTGCATTTCCGAAGAATGGCAGGCAAGCGTTACTTTCAAATTAGGCTGGCGCTCCACTTCTCGAACCAGATACAACAAACTCAGGGGAGCGCCGCCCAATACCGTTCCATGATGCAAGTACAGAATTTTCATACACCCGGCTTTTTAAGGATGAAGTCGCCCAATACCAGTACATCCAAGCCGGTGTCGAAGAAGCATTTGATGGCTTCACGCGGATGACAGATGATGGGTTCGCCTTTTACGTTGAACGAAGTATTAAGAATGACGTTTTCGCCGGTCAGTTCGCCAAAGGATTTAATCAGGTCATAGTAACGCGGGTTGGTTTCGCGGCGAACCGTTTGCGGGCGGGAAGTGCCATCCACATGAACCACAGCGGGAATCTTATCCTGCTTTTCAGGCTTAACCTCAAAGGAAGTAATCATGTATGGCTCTTCGCGGGCATTGATCAGATAGTCATCCACTGCTTCGTATAGCATGGCAGGGGCAAAGGGGCGAAAGGCTTCGCGGTATTTCACGCAGGCATTAATTAAGTCTTTGTTTTCGGGGCGCAGCGGACTCATCAGAATAGAGCGATTGCCCAAGGCGCGGGGACCTGCTTCCATGCGCCCCTGAAACCAGGCAATGATTTTATTTTCCGCAAGATAACGCGCGGCGGCTTCAGACACGTTGGCGGGTTTCTCGTATTCCAACTTTCGTTCTTTCAAAAGACTTTCAATTTCTGCGGCGCTGTATTCGGGACCGTAATACATGTGCGGCAATTTTTCCGCAGGCTGTTCGGGGTGCGCTTCAAAATAAACGGAGAGCGCGGCGCCAAGCGCCAAGCCAGCATCGCCGGGGTCGGGATAGGTCCAATGAGAATCGAGTTTGCCTGTGTACCAAAGTTTTTGGTTAAATTTTACATTGAGGAAGAATCCGCCAGCCGCACAGAAGTGGCGGGTATTTTCCTTCTCCAGCCAGGGCAGGATCAATTTTTCTGCCTGCTCCTCAGCGACACGCTGCACTTCGGCAGAGTAGTCTTCTTTGCCAAGTTTTTCGGCAATTTTGCTCAGGGGGATGGAATCTTGCATGTGATAGTGATTGACGCCATGATCAAGCCAGCGAGAAGCTGCGCCATAATTCCGTCCTTTCACAAGTTTTCCATTTTCAAATTCGGGGTGATAGCCTTTGAGCGCGCCGGGCTGGGGAGTTCCATACGGGGCAAGCCCCATCGTTTTCCATTCATCACTGCCGTGCCGCCAACCCAGGGCTTCGGTAGCGTTGGCGTAGAACCATCCCAACGAGGCGCTTCCATCCCATTGATGAAGAGAGGTCAGGCGGTTTTTCTCTCCGCGCCAGACTGCCACCGAGATTTCATCGCCCCTGCCGTCCATAGTCACCACCAGAGCGCGTTCCGTGGGAGCCAGCCCAGATGTGTAATAAGCGCTGGCGGCATGAGCGCGATGATGTTCCACCGTGAGCAGTTTGCAGGTCTTGGAAAGTTTCCAAGGTTTGAAATAAATCGGCAGAACGGGGACATCGCCGCGCTTCTTCAATGGGACAACTTCTTCGGGAACGGCGAAGAACGCAAAGAGCGGGGGCGGAAGATAGCCCTTGGCAGGGAAGACAATGGCGTCCAACTCGGCGGCTTCCATGCCTGCTGTTTTTAAACAATATTCAATGGCGTTAATAGGAAAAGAGCCGTCATTTTTGGTGCGTGTAAATCTTTCTTCAGCAACACTTGCAACTATCTTTCCATCCACGAGCAATGCGACAGAAGCGTCGTGTCCATAGCGGATACCCATGATTCGTTTCATTTTTTATTCTCCATTACACAAAATTAAGTGGGACAGTTTCAAATACTTACAACGCGACAGGTAGAGAAAAATTGGCGTTGTTTTTCTTGCTTGCGCGGTTCAATTGCGCGGCATATTGATAGAGTTCAACATCAAAGGGAAACCGTTCCGCAACAACCTTTTGAGCGTGTTCGGCGTTTGCAGGGGTAAAGTAGGTTTCTTTTTTACGCAGCACATTTCTATCGGGAAGGTCTTTGACAATGCCCAATTGGTTAAAGACAAATTCCATATCTTCTTTGTTTTCGGTCAATCCAACAAAATAAAAGGAGGAAAGCATGGTCTTTATGTCGCCCAAGTCGTTCTCACCAAAGGGGGGAATAGACTGCAATAAATTTTCGGCGCGCAGCGTGTGTAACAAAAAGCCAGTCATGGAATATTGGGCAAGGTTGGCTTCTTCGAGCCATTCATCCACCGTGCGCAGTGAGCCATCCGATTTTTGAATTTCGTAGCCTGTCAGGCGTTGCGGGGTAACGCGCGCGGTACGAATATAGTTGTAGTAGGAAACAAACCGCGCCAGCGGCTCACGCAGAAAGGTAAAATATCGGGGCTGGCGCTCAAACAGGGTGTGAACGCCATAATGGGCGGCATGACCATAAACGCAGCGAATGGAGTTACGGCGGGCTGAGGGAAGAGATGAGAGATAAGCCATAATCCAACTCCGCTTTACCAAAGTGGAGTCCGTCTGGCATTGCTTGCGCTCCGAGCCGCGCAAGACCCGCGCAATCTCCTGCTTGTAGTAGGGATTATGCGGACCGAATCTCTCGCTTTCAGGAATTTGGCTTTCAATATGCTCCTGAATAGTTCCGCCCGCACATTTGGGGATATGAACAAAAATATCTAAAAACATGGGCTTTCCTTTTTGAACGGCTAAAATGAGGTTTACCGATTACGCAGCAACCTGGCTTTTAATTTATAGGTATAAATTGCCGCCTGTGCCTGAATGGCGCCCAGCCAACGGGGCTTGGGGCGCGGCATTTTTTTAGCCTGCGCGCCAAACAAGAGGGCGCTGCACACTTTTCGTAATTGTTCAGAAGCGGGCGATGTAAAGCCAAACAGGGCGGCACGATTCAACCCTTCTATAATTTTCAGCGCGCGGTACTGTTGCGCTGCGGGAGAATCACCCCAAGCGGTGAGATTTGCGCCGTCCGTTTCTACAAAGTTTTCAAACTCTGTCCAAAGGGCAGACTGAATGCGTTGAGATTCCTTCATCACAACCGCAATCATAGACTGGCGTTCAAGTTCGGACAATTGGCTTTGCTCGATCACCTGTAAAAAACCAAACAGATAACCCAGTTGAGGCAGGCGCGCGCCGGGGTGCAGGGAGCGTTCTCCAAAGATGATGTTGATATAGCGGGAAAGCCGTTCTGCGCCCCCCCGCTGCTGCTGCGGCAAAAAGCGATAGTAAAGAATATCATCCAATTGCACCACCGCGCCCAAAATGGCAACCTGGGCAAGCATAATGATGTCGTTTCCAATGGCTTTTTGAAATTCCAGGGAGTTTGAGAGCGCACTGCGGCGATACAAGCCATAGATGAGGTTGGCAGTTCCGCCACTGACGGCATGATGCAGCATTCCCGCAAAACGCTCGTCACAGGGCTTTCCGCGCAAATCCAGCCCGCCAACATTGGTGCGCCAGCAAACATCATTCTCGTCTCGAAATTCAGAACGAACCGTACACAGGACAACTTCGGGGTTTTTCTGCATCAGGTCGAGGGTTTGTTGCAGAAAGCCGGGCGCTACGCGGTCATGCCCGCCGCCCCATGAAAAATATTCACTGCGGCTGATTTCAAAAACCATTTTATGATTTCGAGATGCGCCGATGTTAATGGCGTTTTCAATCAGTTTTATGCGCGGGTCGCGCGCAGCATATTCGCGGCAAATTTCAAGCGTGCCATCGGTGGAGGCATTGTCTGCCACAATTAATTCAAAATCTGCGTAGTCCTGCGCCAGCCAACTTTCCAGCGTGCGGCGAATATGCGCGGCTTCGTTATAAACCGGCAAACCAACACTCACCAAAGGCGTCTGATTCTTTAATGTCATATTGCAAGCGCTCTTTTTAACGCGCCGCAAGCCGCTTCAATTTGCGATTTTTCGAGGCTTAAAGCAGAGGGCAGGTTAATGGCATACGGGCTGATGGAGTAGGCAACCTGGTTGCGCTGCCGCGCCAGATGCGCCTGTTCGGAATCTTCGTAGGCGGGGATGGAGCTAAGCGGGTGAAAGAAGGGGCGCGAATCCATGCCCTGCTGGTTGAGGAGTTCCATCAACTGCGTTTTGTTCAACCCCAGTTTGGGGTCGAGCACAACCGTCACCATCCAGAAGGCGTTGCGCGTCCCCTGGGGTTCGGCGTTGAGCGTGATGCCTGCAACATCCGCCAAGCCTTCTTTGTACCATTGAAATTGCTGGCGTTTTCTTTCCATTAGTTCGTCAATGCGTTCCAGTTGAGCAAGCCCCAGCGCGGCTTGCATACTGCTCATTTTGTATTTGTAGGCGACTTCGGTATTGAAGAACATGCGGTCGCCGGGCTGTCTTCCGTGGTCGCGCAGCACTTGAATGCGCTTGAAGAGGTCTTGGTGGTCGGTGACTAACATGCCGCCTTCGCCGGTGGTGACGGTTTTGGAGCCGTGAAAACTGAAGACGCCCGTGTCGCCCAAACTGCCCGCCTTGCTTCCCTTATATTCCGCGCCAAGCGCTTCGGCGGCATCTTCGATGATGGCAATGTTGTGCTTTTTGGCTACGGCGCGGATGGCGTCCATATCGGGCATTCCGCCGTATAAATCCACTGGGATGACGGCTTTGGTGCGCGGGGTGATGCAGGCTTCAAAGGACTGCGCCGAAAGGCACCAGGTCTGCGGGTCTACATCAGCAAAGACTGGGGTTGCGCCCACATAAGAAATGGGGGCGGAACTGGCGATCCAGGTGATGTCGGGGACGATGACTTCATCGCCTTGCGCCACGCCCAGCGCCAGCAGGGAGAGGTGTATGGCAGAGGTGCAGGTGGGCAGCGCCATGGCGTATTTTACGCCGAGATATTCGGCAAACGCTTTTTCAAAACGCTCGTGGTACATATTGGCGTTGCCATACCAGGCGTTTGTTACGGCGTCGGTGACGTATTGAATTTCCTTTTCTGTAATCCAGGGACCTGCAACGGGTAAACGCTCCATCTCTTTTAATCCTTGATGCACTTCAGGTAGCCTTGGCGCGCAACGGTAATCAATAGTTTTTGATGAATGGCTTCGTCCACAACAAAGCGGTCAGTAGACTGAAGGTATTGATACATGGCGGTCTTGGGATTGTTCCCTACCCCCCAAGGGCGATTCTCAATCAGTTCCGAAGGGGTATCATCAATCACGGTATCAAACACAATGCAATAACTATCCCTGCCGACCAACGGTGCATAAGCCTGTAGTTCAGCCAGCACATGCTCATGGGTATGATTCGAATCCAACATAACCAATACGCGCTGATACCCTTGCGCGGCAGACTTCACCGCTTCGACCACCTCTGGAGCCACGCTAGAACCTTCGATCATCTGAATACGGGATGACATGGGGTGCGCCTCAATGGCGGCGCGGTTGTGCGGGCGAATTTCAATATCCAAGCCAATCACCTTTCGATTTGACTTCCACGGTTCGAGACTGGTCTTGTTTTCGATTGCCTCTGTCAAATCCAACAACGCCAGCATGGACGCGCTCAAAATGAGCGAGCCACCGCGCGCAATGCCGGTTTCGATGACCAAATCAGGCTTGACCTGCCAAATGAGTTCCTGCACTGCCACCATATCCTGTGGATACTGGATAATGGGCAGTCCCATCCAAGCAAAGTTGTAGGAGTAATTGCCGCCTATACCCACAGCAATCATCCAATCAAGCGATTTTTTCCAGTATTCAGGGTTTGCGCCCAAACGTTGGATGTTTTCCCGAACTTCTTGTTCAAATTTTTTATCCATTTTTCACCTAACTTTCAGATATTGATACAATTTTATCTACACGACCGCCAATTTGCGCGCCGATATATAAATTTTCAGAATAACGGTCAGGAAACCCTGCCTTCCTCATGGCAAACACCGTTTGTTCAATGTCATAAGCAACCCGGTACAGGGCAATTTCATTGCCAGAGAGGGTGGCAAAGGCGGCTCGCGGGTCGCCATCACGCGGCTGCCCAACCGCGCCGGGGTTGCAATATTTTCTTGATCCAAACTCCAAGAGCGCCTGAACATGGGTATGCCCTGTAAAGAAGTTGATCGCATCTTGTGGAATGTGAGCCGCAGAAACCCGATAAAGGTATTCATCGGAATCAAGCCAACTGCCATGAGCAAAATAATTTCCGTCTTCCGCCAACGAGGGCAGCGACTCTGCCAACCAGCGGACCTGTTCCGCAGAAATAATGCCGCGCTGATAATCCATGATGTCTGCCACCATCTTGGAACGGGGACAGGCTGTGCCGTTGACCAGGTAGCCGTCATGGTTTCCCATGATGTTCACTGCGCCATATTCGCGCAAAAGGTCAATACACTCTCCAGGCTGGGCATAATAGCCCACTATATCGCCAAGTGAAATGATGCGCGCACAACCAAGAGATGAAACTGTTTGGAGAACTGCCTGTAATGCAGGCAGGTTTCCATGAATGTCTGAAATCACTGCAATCATTTGACAAAAAAATCCTCGTAATACCGCCAGGCATACCCGCGCTGAATTTTCGCCTGCACAGGGCGAATACCATTTAAATAAAAATCGAGCGCCATTTCAGACTCATTGTAACCAAAGCCCGCGCGCAATGAGGTACTACTGGAAAGGCGCGGGTTGATTTCGAGCAGATATGGGATACCATCTTCCTTGCGGAACTGGTAATTGGTTGGTCCAACAGGTTTGAAATATGCGCTGAGAGCGCGCACTGCCTTTTGAATCGACTCATCCTCAACAACTTCCGCATACTGTGTGTTGCCGGCATTGGAAAGTTTGCGGCGGAAAATGATAGGGTTGAGAGAATCACCATCTCCAAAGCCAAAAGCGCCCACCGTATATTCCTCTGTCTCAATGCCGATAATTCTCTGCGCCATAAAATCATCGTTCGTCCTGGCTGTCCAATAGCCAAACTCGCCCGCTTCGTTTATACGCACAATGCCGCGCGAACCATTTCCATAACGGGGTTTAAGGAGAAAAGGCAGCCCAAAAGCGGCAAGAGCCTCTTGCCAAGTAGGATTGAGCAGGGTGGGAATGGGAGCAAGCCCAACATTTGGCAATTCCAATCCCATTCTCCACTTGTCCCGCGCCAAGTCAATCAAAGCAGATGCATTTAACCCTAGAACCGCGCCGCATTCTGATAAAGCCTGACGGTTCGCATTCAAGAAGAACAAATCAATTTCGATGCCGGGCAAAACCAAGCCCACAGACTCGCGCAACAGGGTTTCTTTCCAAAAAGCCAAATACTCCGGGGAAGATTCCTCGCAATCGGGCTTGGCAAAAAAAACATCGCAGACGTGCGCGCCCATCGAATGCGGATTGCGTTCAACCCCCACAATACGAACAGCGCGCCCGCTTTGCCGCAGGGACTTTACAATGCCCTGACCAATAATTGCGCCAACGCCGGTTACTAAAACCGTATGAGAACTTTGAGGTTGCGCAATATCCATTTACGTCACATCCAATGGTCCAAATTCAGTCCATGTTCCCCGGTCGCGAATCTCGGAAATTCCCGCGGCAAGCGAAATATATGGGATTGAGTTAAATGTTTCAACGGTATGCAAACCGTCTGGAAAATGAATTTCTCGAAAAGGCTGTTTCCGGGAGTCGGTCGAAATCTGCCCGCCTTTGCCAAAAACTGAGTAGGCAATTTCGGCAATTTCATGAAACGTCAAAGACTGCGGATGAATCACATCGAAAACTCCGTCAGCCGTTGGGTGATACCCGGCGGCAACCAGCACTTGCGCCGCGTCATTAACATGAATAAAATTCCGCACGCCCATAGAGGGGGGCAGGTTAATATCCAACCCTCTGGCAGCATAAGCGATGATCCTGCCAAACCAGGGTTGATGTCGAATACAAGCCCCCTCGACATCATATATCTGTGAAAAACGCAAACTGCAAAAACGTCCGCCAAGGCGTTTCATATCCCAGGCAAGCAACGCTTCTGCCTGGGCTTTGGTAAACCCATACGAGCCAAATTTTCCGGGGTCTAATCGTTCCATAGAAGACACAGACCCAGCATATACTATGGTTTTACAAGAAAGACGTTCTGCAAGTTCCAACGCCCATAAACTGCCTGCGGTATTAACTTGAAAGTTTTTCTTCAAGCCCTCGCGGCTGTCGTCGAAGAACCCTGCCGCGCAATGATAAAGAGTGTCGGCGGAAAAAGATTCAGGGACTGTGCGAAGGAAGCCAGTCTCCAAATCAAGGCAAATATCCGCAGTTTCAGAACGCCCCACGGTAATAACGCGAACGCCATCCGCCGAGAGCGTGGAAGCCAGACGCGCTCCCAACATGGAACTTGCGCCGATAATCGCAGCAGTCTTCATTGCAGGGCGGCTTCCATCAACAACCCCACGCAAAGGTCAGGAAACTCGACGCCGACCCTCAACATGGCTTGCAGGTTGGCTTCAAAATCAGGCAGGGTTTGCAACACGTTAAGCGGCAGGGGTTTCAAGTAAATACCTTCTTCATGGGTTACGCGATAACCGTGCGAGACAAGCAATTGTTTGAGGGTATCACGGCAAAACTGGCGTTTATGCCCAAGCGCCAAGTCGTTTTCATTCAGGCTGTAAATATCATCCAGTTTTCCCAACTCCAAGCCCAACCGTCTATTAAGAGACTTTGCGTTTGGCACCGAAACATAAAGCCTGCCTTCAGGTTTGAGGAACTTCTTGTAACGGTCAAGCAAAATGCCTGGGTCGTCCACATGCTCCAGGATAAACCCCATGACAATGACATCAAAACGCTCGCTGGTATCGAAAGTTTCAAAGTAATCGAAGACCAGTTCACCCGAAAAATCGGGGTGATTTTTTACAAAATAATCAATGACCGATTGCGAACCTTCGACCACCACCAACCTGTCACAGACTTGGTTAAAAAGCGGAGTGGTGTAGCCATGCCCAAGTCCCAATTCAAGGAGAGATGCGACATGCCCAAAACGCGCAATGATACGGTTTGGATACCAATTCAAAATCAAATTATTTTCGATGGCGGTATTGCCCCCGGGAAAATACTCCGACGCAACAGAATCAAGATTAACCATTTTTACTCCTGATAAATTCTTTCCAATCAACAGCCCCAGATTGAATAAAACGGGCGCCGTCTCTGCCACAGTTGGCAACCAGGTCAAGCCCGGTCACATAGGGTGTAAAATCACCATGAAGTTGGGGGTAGGGAACACAACGGTACTGCATATATCGAACTTCTATATTGGCACGTTCAAACAATTGATGATCAAGATAATTTCGCGCACCATGCCCTGTAATATAGACATTGCCTTTTAAAGCACTGACTGTATCAAAAACACGCTGGCTACTGGAACCTCCTATATCAAGCGATGTGGAATTAACAAAGAGACAGCTGGCGACAAGATCAAAATAATCAGCCAACTCCAACACAGATGAACGAGTCACATCCGCCAATGTAACACAGGGTTTTGCGTACACGCGATCAACCAATGCTAACATCTCATCACGAAAGGGCGACTTTAAGTATGCCTGACGCAAAATATCACGATGCTGGCTGCGCCAATCATAACGATCGTCAATCAAAACTTCATCAATCCTCTGATCAAGACTACGATCCCGTGGGCGCAATGTAAGCCATTTCACACCTTGAGAAGTTTTTATTTGTACTCGATTAATAAAACCACCGCGTGTGTATTGCACATCATCGTAATGCACAAAAACATCAGCCAGACGAATCTGCTCCAGCAGTCCGACCCAGGGAAAGTACATGGATTGGGAAATAACAATATGTTTCATGCCTTATCCATCCGTAAATAAGCGGAATCTTGGGGGGATGCCGTCGTAATCGGCAAAGCCCACTCCACGCCAAACGCGGGGTCGTCCCAGCGCACGCCGCGCGCACATTCGGGGTGATAAAACTCACTCATCTGGTAGAACACTTCGGTGTTATCTGCAAGGGTTTGGAAGCCGTGCGCAAAGCCTTCGGGAATGTACAGGGCGCGGCGGTTTTGGGCGGTCAGTTCCACAGCAAGCCATTGCTTGAAGGTCGGGGAATTCTGCCGCAAATCAATCATAACATCATACATGGCGCCCAGCGTGCAACGCACCAGTTTCGCTTCGGGGAACGGCTCTGCTTGATAGTGCATTCCGCGCAGGGTGCCACGCTTTTTATTAAAGGAAATATTGCACTGCGCCAGACGCGGATTTAAACCATGTTTTTCAAATTCATCCGCGCACCAAGAACGGGCAAAGAATCCGCGCTCGTCCTGGCGGGGGGCAATATCAATAATAAATGCGCCTTTTAGTTTGGTTTCGGTGAAGAGCATGGGGTTTAGGGTTTAGGGTTTAGGGTTTAGGGTTTAGGGTTTAGGGCGGCACGGCGCAAGCCACTGAGCAGGCGGGCAATGTGGGCGGATTTCAAACGCACTTCGTCATATTCCTCAGCAGAGAGAAAGCCCTGCATTTGGGCAATTTTACACTCAGAAACAACCTCCATCAGCGACCCGTAGGCAATTTCATAAAAACGCGCCTGTTCAAGATGCGAATGGCGGGAACTGCCTTCCGCGATATTAGCCGAGACCGAAACCGCCGCGCGGCGAATCTGCGACATCAAACCAAAGCGTTCCTCCTTCGGAAAAGCCGCAGTCAGGCGATAGACAAGATTCGCCATTTCAATCGCGTCATTCCAAACCTGTAAATGCTCAAAGCCAAATTCCTCTTTCAAAACAACCTCCTCGCTCAACCCTCAACCCTCAACTTCGGAATTGGCACAATAAACTTCCCGCCACGCCTGCGATATTCCGCCTGTTGCGCGAGGATTTCATCCGCAAAGTTCCAGGTGAGCAGCAGGACGTAATCGGGCTGATCTTCCAACAATTTTTCGGGGGCGTAAATGGGAAGGTGCGTACCTGGGGTGAAATGTCCCTGCTTGACGGCGCTTCTATCCACCACATAATCCAGAGTCTCCGCGCCAATGCCATAATAATTAAGCAGGGTTGCGCTCTTGGCGGATGCGCCATAAACGGCGATGCGTTTGCCTTCGGCTTTGATGTGCTGCAACAGCGCAACCAATTCCACGCGCAGGGCTTCGACCTTTTCGCCAAAATTCTGGTAGAAGGAAAAATCTGCCACGCCCCAAGCCGCTTCTTCTTTCAACAAGGCATTCACCCGCGCCGCGCCTTCCTCTTCCAGTGAGCGCGGACCGTTGGCAGGCTGAAAATAAACGCGCAGCGAGCCGCCATGCACGGGCAGGCGTTCCACATCCACCAACGTCAAGCCGTGCTGCGCAAACAGGTTGCGGAAGGATGTAACCGAGTAGTAGCATAAATGCTCGTGGTAAATGGAATCAAACTCCACGCCGTCCATTAAATCTTTTACATAATGATTTTCAATGATTGCCACGCCATCGGGCTTTAATAAAAGGGACATGCCCGCCACCATGCCATGCAGGTCGGCGACATGCGCCGCCACGTTATTGGCGTGAATCACATCGGCTTGTTTGCCTTGCGCCCGCAGTGATTCTGCCAGCGGGACGTTGAAAAACTCCGCAACGGTGGGGATGCCATTTTCTTCGGCAACTTTGGCAATGTTCAGGGCAGGTTCAATGCCCAGCACGGGGATTCCGCGCGCCCTGTAATTCTTCAACAAGTAGCCGTCATTGCTGGCGGCTTCCAGCACAAGGCTATTTTCGCCCAGCTTGCGGCGGGCGATTAAATCATCTGCCAGACGCTGCGCGTTTTTCAGCACGGTATCGGAGAAGGACGAGAAGTAGAAATAGTCGCGGAAGAGTTTTTCCGGCGGGACGGTTTCGGTAATTTGCACGAGCGCGCAGTGGGGGCAGAAGACCAGATCAAGCGGAAAGGTCTCTTCGGGCTGGGCTAATTGTTGGCGGGTGAGGAGCGCATTCGCCAATGGCGTGCTGCCGAGCGACAGGATGGGGTGGAGAGTTTTCTCTCCGCAGGAACGACAGGCAAACATTAATGAACTCCAAAAAAATCTTTGTACCAGGCAATGGTTCGTATTAAACTCTCATCCAGCGTGAAGAGCGGCTTCCAATTTAATACCTTGCGCGCCTTTTCGGCATTGAGGTATTGATGCAAAATCTCGTTGGTGGTCTCGTTGCGAATTTCAGCCTGCAACCCGCCGCCCATTAATGCAATGATTTTTTCAACAATTTCGAGGACGGTCACTTGAATTTCGTTGGAGAA
>DYML01000013.1:0-14914 GCA_020721605.1 Anaerolinea thermophila | reverse complement strand
ATGCAATGATTTTTTCAACAATTTCGAGGACGGTCACTTGAATTTCGTTGGAGAAGTTAAAGGCTTCGCCTCTCAAAGATGGGTCGCCAGCCAGTTTTTCCGCCAAAAGCATGTAGGCGGCGGCGCCGTCTTCCACATAGAAATAATCGCGGATGTATTTGCCATCGGAGCGGATGATCGGGTTTTGTCCGCGTAAAATGGAGCGGATGGTGCCGGGGATAATGCGATTCCAATTCAGGTCGCCGCCACCGTAAAAGTTGCCGCAGCGGGTGATGGCAACCGGCAGGTCGTAACTGACGGCGTAGGTTTTGGCAATTAAATCCGCGCAGGATTTGCTCACATCGTAGGGGTGCTGCCCCTGCAAGGGGGTCTCTTCGCTGTAGGGCAAAATTTCCTGGTCGCCGTAGGCTTTGTCGGAAGATGCCAAAACAACTTGTTTGACCTTTGGGCTGCGGCGGCAGGCTTCCAACACATTCCATGTGCCGGCAATGTTGGACTCAAAGGTGGAGATTGGGTTGCGGTTGGCGATGGTGACAATGGTTTGCGCCGCCAGGTGCATGACGGTGTCAATTTCGTACTCGCCCAAAATTCGTTCGATAAGTTCACGATCCCGAATATCGCCGCGCACGACCTTCACCTTTTCGATGGTCTGCGCGCGCACCAGTTCGCTTTGGGGAACCCAATCGCGCACCAAACAGACGACATCGGCGCCGGCGGCGGCTAATTCTTGCACCAGCCAGGAACCCACCAGCCCGCTTCCGCCGGTAACAAAGGTGGGACGGTCAAGCCAAAAGTTACTCATTCCAAACCTTCCAGGGGGAACGATCTGCCTGCCATAGGCTCTCCAGTAATTTCTTGTCGCGCAGGGTATCCATACATTGCCAAAAATCATCGTGACGATAGGCGGCAAGCAGACCTGCCGCCGCCAGTTTTTCCAACACTTCGGCTTCCAGGTTGGTGGAATCGGATGGAATGTAATCAAAAACCTGCGGTTCCATGACCATAAAACCGCCGTTGATCCAGCCTTCGCCGACCTGGGGTTTTTCGGTAAATTGGGAAATTCGGTCGCCGTCAAAGATTAATCCGCCAAAACGGGCGGGCGGGCGAACAGCGGTTAATGTGACCGCGCATTTGGTTTTTTCGTGCAGGGCAAGCAGGGCGTTTAAGTCCACGTTGGAAACGCCATCGCCATAAGTCAGCAGAAAACGCTCGCCGCCAAGATACTCGCGCACGCGTTTAATTCTGCCGCCGGTGCTGCTTTCCAAGCCGGTATCCACCAGATGAACCGTCCAATTTTCGGGCAGTTCATCTCTGGAAATGACCCTGCCGCTTTTCATATCCATGCTAAAACTGCCGTGCAGGGTGGAATGTTCCAAAAAAAAGCGTTTGATAACTTCGCCCTTGTAGCCGAGCGCAATCACAAATTCATTAAAGCCGTAATGGGCATAGTGCTTCATAATATGCCAAAGGATGGGCTTCTCGCCGACTTCGACCATCGGCTTGGGCTTGATTTCAGTTTCTTCGGCAAGGCGCGTGCCAAGCCCGCCGGCAAGGATGACAACTTTCATAATAAATACGCTCCAAAATTCTGCAACAAAATAATCTGCCGTTTTTTTTATTGGCAGTGATTAATTGCCTTCCAGGTGAGTATCCCACTTTAAGATGGGGCGCACCACGCCGTAATAGGCGCCAACATGCGCGCCACGAGCCGAGTCGCCTTCAATGGTGTCGTGGACATTAAAGGAGACGGCGTCTCTTACGTCAAAATGAACCACCGGTTTTTTATCCCGAAAGGCGGTGTTGGCAATGGCGCGAATGCTAAAGGTTCCTTCTGCCAGGAAATTACCCGGTATTTCACACTGACTAATATATAGACCTGCTGCGCGCGGGCGCTCCACCCAATCGGGGGCGTGCATTCCGCCGGATAAAAACACAATCGTTCCGGTACTGTCCATCAGAAAAAAACTGGGGTGCAAAATGGCGCCATCCTGCAAGACCCTGTATTCAAACTCAATCAAAATAGGGCGGCGAATATCAAAACTCTCGCGGGTAACGCCGTCCGCCGTGCAAACACGCACTTGTTTTAGGCGCACAACATCATTGCCGGGGCTTTGCCGCGCGTCATCCCATTGGTGAAACCCTGGATGGGTGAGGTTCAACGCCAGATATTGTTGAACCACGTCCATGGTTGCGCCTTGCGTTTCAAGCCGCCCCGAATTTAATAAAACGGCGCTGGAACACAGGCGATTAATCATGGTCATGTTATGAGAGACCACCAGTACCGTGCGCCCGCTTTTGCCCGCCTCCTCCATTTTGTCAAAACTTTTCTTTTGGAAGGCAATATCTCCCACCGCAAGCACTTCGTCTACCACCAGAATATCAGGGTCGAGATGGGCGGCAACTGCAAACGCCAGGCGCACATACATGCCGCTGGAATAACGCTTGACGGGGGTATCTATATATTTTTCCACGCCGGAAAAGGCTACAATCTCATCAAATTTTCTGCTAATTTCGTGGCGATTCATGCCGAGGATGGCGCCGTTCATAAAGATATTTTCGCGCCCAGTCAGTTCGGGATGAAACCCCGTGCCTACCTCCAACAGGCTGGCAACACGACCCTTGACTTTAATTTGCCCTGAAGTGGGCGCGGTGACGCGCGAAAGAATCTTCAACAGGGTGCTTTTCCCCGCCCCATTGCGCCCGATGATGCCCAACGCTTCACCCTGGCGGATGGAAAAATTAACATCCTTAATCGCCCAAACGGTTTCGCCGTCGCGGTTGCCGTGATCTGCCTCGCCAATCTTTAGGTAGGGATCGGGCTTGCCGCGCAGTTTTGCCCACCTGCGATTTAAGTCGCCATAGAAAGTGCCTGTGCCAACCGAACCGAGTTGGTATGATTTGGCTATATTTTCAACAGAAATCACAATATCAGACATGGCTACACCGTATCCATAAACGTGCTTTCCACGCGGTTAAAAATCAAAACGCCGATCAAAAGCGTGAAAATCATAAAAGCAAAACTATACAGCAGAGACATGGGATTAACAGAACTGACTCCCAAAAATCCCAGCCGAAAGACTTCGATCAAAGGTGTCAGCGGATTCGCCAGCAAGAGCCAGCGCCAGTTTTCAGGAACGGTGGAAAGCGGGTAGATGATTGGCGTGGCGTACATCCACAGTTGAGTACCAAAGACCACCAGTTGCTGCAAGTCGCGGTATTTTGTCGTCAGGGAAGAGACAATAATGCCAAACCCCAGCCCCAAGCCCGCCATCATCAACAGCAGAAGCGGCAGCGAGAGCGCCCACCAGGTAAGATGAATATTGGAACCAGAAAGGTAAAAATAGAGCAGGAAGGCAAGGAATAAAGCAAAGCGCAGTGAAAACGAAATTAAGTTTGAAATTACGACAGAAACGGGAACGGCAAGGCGCGGAAAATACACCTTGCCAAACACGCCCGCGTTTGCAGTAAATGTGTTTGCCGTGCTGGTTAAACACATGGAAAAATACATCCACAGGGTGTTGCCCGTCATGTAAAACAAAAAGGGCGGCAGCCCGTCGGTGGAGAGTTTTGCCACGTTACCAAAAATAACCGTAAAGATGACCGAAGACAAAACGGGGTTAATGACATACCAAAGCGGACCCAGTACCGTCTGCTTGTAGGCTGCCACAAAATCACGCCAAATCAACAGGCGGATTAAGTCTCTGTAACGCCACAGATCGCCCAAGCGCAAATCCCACCAACTGCGGTGCGGCTGGATGATAAGGTCCCATGTTTCTTTTGGATTGACAGTGATTTCTGAAGTCATAATGCCTTGATTGATTTTTCTGTGGATTGAGCGTTCATTTTTTGAATTCTCGCATAAATCGTTTGTTTTGTCAACGTGAGAATTCGGCAATCGCCGCAATTACTTCATCCTGCTGAGACTGGGTCAATTCCGGGTAGAGCGGAAGCGCAAGCGTTTCCTTTGCGGCTTTTTCGGCGTGGGGGAAGTCGCCTTCTTTGTAACCAAACGCCCTGCACGGCACGGAGAGGTGCGGCGGGAGCGGGTAGTACACATCCGAGGCAATGCCTTTCTGTTTCAAGAACGCCTGTAACTCATCGCGCTTTTCGGAGCGGATGATGTAGAGGTGATAGACGTGCCTGCCCCATTCCTCTTCAATCGGCGTGACCACGCCCAGCGGGGCGAGATGTTCGGTGTAGCGCTGCGCCAGCGCGCGGCGGGCGTTGTTCCAGGAATCAGCGTAGGGGAATTTAGCTTGCAAAATGGCGGCTTGCAGCGCGTCGAGGCGGCTGTTGTAACCGACTTCTTCGGAGTAATATTTTTTCTTCCAGCCGTGGGCGCGGAGCATCTTCATGCGTTCCGCCAGGGCGGGGTCGTCCGTCACGATCATGCCCGCATCGCCAAACGCGCCCAGGTTTTTGGTGGGGAAAAAACTCAAGCAGCCGATGTCGCCCAGCGAACCCGTTTTGCGCCCCAGGTATTCTGCGCCGAAGCCTTGCGCGTTGTCTTCGATGACCTTCAGGTTGTGTTTGCGGGCAATCTCCAGAATGGGATTCATCTCGGCGGGATGCCCGTACAAATGGACGGGGATGATGGCGCGGGTCTTTTCCGTGATTGCGGATTCGATTTCGGTTACATTGATTTCATAACTGCGCGGGTGGACATCCACAAAAACGGGTTTCGCGCCAACCGACATCACCGTTCCCGCTGTGGCAAAAAAGGTGTAGGCGGGGATAATGACTTCGTCGCCCGCGCCGATGTTGAGCGCGCGCAAGGCAATCACCAGCGCGTCGGTTCCCGAAGCCAGCCCGACGGCATGGCTGACCCCAAGATAGGCGGCGACGCTTTCCTCAAACTTTGTCACCTGCGGTCCGAGGATGAAATGCCCCGACTCCAGCGTGGCAAGCACGGCGGCGTCAATTTCCTGTTTGATGGAATGATATTGGGCGGTTAAATCAACAAGTGAAATCATACTGCTCCTGAATGCGGCGTCACCTTGTCGCCGTCTTTGTCATAGGCATCGCCGCAGGTGGCGCACACCGCTTTTTTGCCGTCAAAATCCAACTGCTCGCCGCACTGGCACATCCAGCCGCGAATGCGGGCAGGCGAGCCATACGCCAGCGCGTAATCGGGAACGTCTTTCGTCACCACCGCGCCCGCGCCGATAAAACAATATCTGCCAAGCGTAACGCCGCAGACGATGGTGGCGTTTGCCCCGATGGACGCGCCTTTTTTCACCAGCGTCTTTTTGTATTCATCCCTGCGGTTGACATGGCTGCGCGGATTGACAACGTTGGTGAAAACCATCGAAGGTCCGAGGAAGGCATCGTCTTCGACCACCACGCCCGTATAGAGCGATACGTTGTTCTGAATTTTTACGTTATTGCCAAGCGTCACATCCGAAGAGACCAGCACATTCTGCCCGATGTTGCAACGCTCGCCGATGCGGGCGCGGGGCATGACATGGCAAAAATGCCATATTTTTGTGCCAGCGCCGATTTCAGCGCCGTCGTCAATATAGCTTGATTCGTGAACGAAATAATCAGTCATAAGTTCCTCTCTGGAATGCAAAGTCTCCTGATTTTGCGCTCGGCGAAAGTCAGGAGACTTTCGACTCCAATCTATTTCAAAAACGGATGCGCCAAATCGTCCTTCGCCGAAACCTGGGCGGAGCGAATGGCGTGAGTCAACTCGATGGAAGGACGGGCGTCTTTGAGTCCGAACCCGCGACCCGCCAGCGTTTCTTCGTAAACGCGGGTATGCAAATCGGTAAAGCCTTCGGAAAACTCCACCTCTTTCCCATCCACCGTAATGGAACGATAGGTGGTCTTGCCGCCCGCCTTGGCGGAATCAGGCAGGTCGTTTTTATCCACCGAAAGGAACCACTTGACCCGCGCATGTTCCAACTCGATGAAGCCTGACATGCGGCTTTCATCGGAGTGATAGACTTTAATCCCCTGCACAGAGCCGAACAGCCACAACAGCAAGTCAAAGAAATGCACGCCGATATTGGTCGCCACGCCGCCCGACTTATCTTCATGCCCCTTCCACGAAACCTGGTACCAGGGTCCGCGACTGGTGATGTAGGTCAGTTCAACATCGTGCATTCCGCTTGATTTTTGCAAAGACTCGCGCAGGGCGATTAAGGCGGGGTGAACGCGCAATTGCAAAATGGTGTGAACGCGGCGCTGGGTCTCGGCTTCCAGGTCTTCGAGGGCGTCGAAGTTCCAGGGGTTGATGACCAGCGGCTTTTCGCAGATGGCGTCCGCGCCTGTGCGCAGGGCAAGGCGAATGTGTGAATCGTGCAGATAATTGGGGGAACAAATTGTTACATAGTGTGCGCGATTCTCTTCGGGTCCGCGCCGCAGTTTTTCCAAATAACGATCAAAGCGTTCAATTTCGGTAAAAAATTTTATATCGTAGGAATACTGGTCAAGCACCCCGACAGAATCTTTGGGGTCTATGGCGGCAATCAGTCGGTTGCCCGTATCTCGAATGGCGCGCAAGTGGCGGGGAGCAATGTAGCCGCCGACCCCAATGACAGCGAAATTTTTAGACATGTCTTTTTCCTTTTTATAGTTTTCTGCGATAGCCAGCGCCGTCCACTTCAAGAATGCAATCGTTGGGCGAATCGCTGCACTGCAAGCCGGCTTCCAGGCAGGTCAGGCGCAAAATATCCATCATTTCATCTTCGCCGCTCAGATAAACTTGCTGAATGCCTGCCTGTTTTAACTCCAAAGCCAACGCTTTTGCCTTTTGACGATAGCCGCTATACACTTTGAGTGAATCGCGGGCGTACAACATGGCGCGTTGCGTAAAAATTTTCATCCCTGCCGCAGTCAGATCGTATTTGAGGCGCGTGCGGTCAAGGTGTGAAACTTTAACCCAGCCCCGGCTAATTAAGCGTTTGACGTACCAATTAACACTGCCGACAGCAATGCCCAAGTGGTCTGACAAATTTGCCTGTGTCACCATTGAATCACGGGCAATTTCATTAAGAAGGTCGTATTCTTGCTGTTTGATTTCTGTCATAGGATGAGCATTCAGTTTTTGAATTCTCGCACAAAAAAAATTACTTGTCAAGGAGCGGGCTGCCCGCCAAAAGTTTTAGCCGCCGTTTAGCGCGCTGTGCAAGACGGCGTGATATTGGTCTACAACTTTTTGAATATCAAATTCACCCGCCTTTTCGAGACTTGCCAGCCGAAAGTTGAATAGCACTTCGGGCTGTGAAATTAAAACACGCAAGGCGCCGGCAAAGGCGGGAATATCCTGCACGTTAATCAGATAGCCGTTTTTTTCAGAAGTGACCAAATCCAAAAAGCCGCCGATCTTGCTGACAACCATTGCCAAGCCGCTCGCCAAAGCCTGCACGCCCACCACCGGCAGCCCCTCGGAAAGTGACGGCATAAATAAGATGTCACTTTGAGCAAATCGCTCCAGCACAACTTCAGGTGTGACCCAACCCGGCAGGTCAAAACGCTGGGTCATGCCTTCTTTTTCAATGGCGCGTTTTACATCGTCAAACAGGGGTCCATCCCCCAGCATGGCGCAATGCCAGTTGAGGTCTTTCAGCAGGGCAAGGGTTTGAATGACGGCAAACAGGTTTTTCTGCGGCATAAAACGTCCGGCAAAAACCAGTTGCGGCGGCGCATTGACCTGCATGTTGGAGGGCGCCAAAAGTTTGACGTCGGCGCCGTTGGGGATCACTTGAATATCCACCGCGTAATGCTTTAATGCCAGTTGGCGGGTATGCTCGCTGACTGCAATTATTTTTTTTGCACGCCGCCAAATGGGGTGGGTGAACGGCATGATCCAGCGGAACCATTTTCCTGTTTTTTCCGGCACGCCGCCAGGCACATCGCCCAAATGAACGGTCAAAATATAGGGCGTGCGCGTTAATACAGAAAGCGCCCAAGCCAATGCGCCAGAAGGAACCGCAAAATGGGTGTGGATGATGTGCGGACGCTCCATGCGAATTAAACGAAAGCCAGCCCAAAGCCCGCTCAAAATGTAGCCAAGCATGGTGAGAAAACTTGCGCCAAAGGTTTTGCGTCGAAAAGAGGAAATACGCACCAAGTGAATTCCGTCTTTGTTTTCTTCAAAAGGCAGACCCGACAGGTGCGCAGTGAGTACGGTGACCGTATGTCCCTGGGCGGCAAGCCCCTTGCAAATATCATAGGCTGCCCTGCCGCCGCCACCGCCCAGCGGCGGAAATTCATAAATTAAAGTGAGGATACGCATACAAGTTTGGGGCTGCCGCCTAATCGCGCGGGTCTTGATCTAAATTGATCATAGAGCGGACGGTGTAGGTGGGTTTGCGCTGAGATTCATGGTAGGTACGCACGAGCAGTTCTGCAATTAAGCCCATCAGCAGAGATTGAAAGCCGAGGGTGAAAAACATGGCGCTAACCTGAAAAAGCGGCGAGCCGGTAACACTGACCAAAAAGAAAAGCCGCCGCACAAGCAGGTAGAACATCATCGCCGCGCCAACAGACATCAGCAGCCCGCCTGTGCCGCCAAAAAGATAAATGGGCTTTGAAGAAAAAGCCACAAGAAACTTAACGGTAAACAGGTCGAGAACAACTTTAACCGTCCGCTCCAAACCGTATTTGGTTTTGCCAAACTTACGCGGCGAATGATTGACCTGTACTTCGGTGATTTTTGCGCCGACTGAACTGGCATAAACAGGAATGAAGCGGTGCATTTCGCCATAGAGGCGAAAGCCTTCCAGCACATCACGGCGGTAGACTTTAAGCGTGCAGCCATAATCGTGCAGGTGAACGCCTGTCACGCGCGAGATGAGCCAGTTTGCGATCATTGAAGGGAAGTTGCGGGTAATGGCGTTGTCTTTGCGGCTCTTGCGCCAGCCGCTCACCAGGTCGTAGCCTTCGTCTAGTTTGGCAAGCATCATGGGAATGTCGGCTGGGTCGTTTTGCATGTCGGCATCGAGCAGAATAATGATCTCGCCCTGGGCGTAGTCCAAGCCGGCGGCAATGGCGGCGGTCTGCCCAAAGTTGCGGCGGAAGGAGATCACACGGATATGCTGCGGGTCTTTTTGGGCATATTCTTGCAGCACAGACAGGCTGTGGTCACGGCTGCCATCATCCACCAGAATCACCTCCCATGAGTGGTTGAGGGAATTCATAACGGCATAAATGGCTTCAAATAAAAATGGCAGGTTTTCCTGCTCGTTGTAAACGGGGGTAATGAGTGATAGGTTCATTTATTTCCTGCGGAAAATACGCAATGTGGAGTCTTCCTGACAAGATGTTCCAAGCGGAGTGCGCGGAAGTTCATCAAATTGCTGTGGGCTGAAAAATGTTTTCCAATTATTGTACCGCCTATCCTCAATAATAAAAAAGTCAGCAGTTGCCCGCCACTCGGCGTCCATCTCTTCATTCCAATAGCCAAATTTGAATAATTCCGCCGTGTTGCCCTTGCTGACAAAGGAGTAGCCGTTATTAATTTGCGGCGGGAACATATTTACCCCAGGCAGGTACAGGAAGGGCGCGGTGGAAAGCCCGCCCGCCCAATAGACCAAACTGCCCTGGGGAATGACGGTTCTTAAATAAGCGCCGATTTGCTCGTTTGCGGCAATCACATCCGAGTCGCAATCAAGTGCGCCGCCGCTGCCATGCAAAATAGGGGCAAGCGCAATTTGCAAGATAAAAACGACTGAAGCAAAAAACACAGCAAACGCGGCGGTGGATGTGCGCCGTATGCGGCGCCAAATGAGATAAACAGCCAGCAAAAGCGCCACGCCTGCCAAAAGCCCAAACGCGGTTGAGGCATAGCGCATGGCTGCCATGTGGCTCATATCAAATTTATTGGATAATAAGTCCTGCCAGGTGATCAAGCCAGGCAGAATTTTGAGGTTACGCACGCGCGGCGCAGGCAGAGCAAGCAGGTTGTTTCCAATGTCTTCAAAAGCAGAAAAGCCCATGCCGGCAAAGATCACCAGCAGACCCGCAAGGATCGCCCCCTGCGCGGCAAGCGTGGGTCGCCAGTTCCAGGATTTTACGGCGACCACCAAGAATAAAATACCGGCAACATTAAAGAAGGCAAGGTAGGGGGTGAGACAAAAGACACAATAGTCCATTCCAATGGAAGCCGTAGCGTGCATGTAGAATAAGCCCCAGAAAAGAAGAAAGAGAAAGACGCCCATACCCAGGTCTGTGCGGGATTTCCACTTGTTTAATGCAGGCAAAAGAAGCAGGGAGACCATGCCGCCCACCAGCGCCACAAAATGAAAACGAACCGCCTGAAACAGGGAAAGCAAACGGGAGTCGAGGTTGATTTCTGGCGCCCAAAGTGTTTTGCCGCCGCCCGCGTAGGCAGATTCTGCCGGCAGTTGAATCAGCGGAACCCACTGCCACAGTTGAAGAATATCGGGCCAGTAGATGATATGCGCCAGCGCGACCACGCCAAAACCGGAGAAGAATAAACCAAGCGCCTTCCAGCCGTGCTGCCAAAAGGCATAAAGCGCCAGCAGCGGCAAAAACGGCATCAGGTTTTGACGAACCAGAATGGTCAGCCCGGCAAGGAATCCGCTTAATATCAACTGCCAGAGCGGGCGTTTTTCGCCCAAAGAGAACGCCAGCGACCAAGCCACAAGACAGGCAATGGTACTTTGCGTGGAGCCGCCGCTGTAAATTTTGATAATCATGGGGCTGAAGGCAAAAACCCAAACTGTGGCGGCTGCCAGCCACTTACCGCCAATCCGCCGCGCGGCGACCCAGGTTCCCAGCACGGTCATTGCCCCCAAAAAAACCGCCAGGTAGCGCCCGGTGCGCAGCCCTGCGCCAAATAAAAGTTGAACATAGCCGGGGATTAAAAACGCCAGCGGGGCTTTGTTGGTGGAAATACCAGGGTCAAAAGGATGATAGACCCCCGTAGCAAACAACACCCCTTTTAGCAAGTACGCGCCTTCGTCCAAATTGGAAATGGTGGTATGAGCAAAAACCATTGCCTGAAAAAAATAGACCGCCAGCCCAACCAACGCTACGGCATGGGCTGCCCAGTCTGGCATATTGCGATGTTTGAAGTCTGCAAATCCGTTCATCAGTTTCAGATGTAAAAATAGACCTTGTTGATAAAACACGGCACAACCAACAAGAGGCGGGCTGTGCCGTGCGCGGCAATTATTGAGCCTTTTTCAAACGCGCCAAATCTGAGTCGACCATCATGGTGACAAGTTCGTAAAAGGAGACGGACGGCATCCACTTTAATTCACTGCGCGCCTTGGATGGGTCTGAGATGAGCAAATCCACTTCAGCGGGACGATAGAATTTTTCATCCTGAATCACATGGTCTTTGTAATCCAAATCAACATGCGCAAAGGCGATCTCACAGAATTCGCGCACGGCGTGGGTTTCGCCCGTGCCAATGACATAATTATCCGGGTGATCCTGCTGAAGCATTCGCCACATGGCATCCACATAATCACCGGCAAAGCCCCAGTCGCGCTGCGATTCAAGGTTGCCGAGGCGCAGTTCTTTTACCAAGCCCAGTTTGATGCGCGCTACGGCGTCGGTAATTTTGCGGGTTACAAATTCCAAGCCGCGCCGTGGACTTTCGTGATTGAATAAAATGCCAGAGGTGGCGAAGATGTTAAAAGATTCGCGGTAATTAATGGTGATCCAATGCCCATACATTTTTGCCACGCCGTACGGGCTGCGCGGATAAAACGGCGTGCTTTCTTTTTGCGGAACTTCCATGACCTTGCCAAACATCTCGCTGGATGAGGCTTGGTAAAAACGAATTTTTGGGTTCACAAAGCGAATGGCTTCCAGCAGGCGCGTGACCCCAATGGCGGTTACGTCACCGGTTAAAGCGGGCTGATTCCACGAAGTAGGCACAAAAGACTGCGCTGCCAGGTTGTAAACTTCGGTGGGTTTGTATTCTTCCAGCAGGGAAAGCAAAGAGCCTTGATCTTGCAAATCACCCTGAACCACCGAGATGTCGTCGAGGATATGTTTAATGCGCTCACTGGTGACTGTGCTGGAACGCCGCGCAACGCCAATGACACGATAGCCTTTTTTTAACAACAGTTCCGCCAGATACGAGCCATCTTGTCCTGTAATACCCGTAATTAAAGCAGTTGGCATATCAATTTACTCCTTAATCAAAATTCAGTTGCTGAATTATACACTATGTCAGATGCGGTTTTTTCGGTCAAACCACCAGCCGCCGAGGAAGATCGCAGCCCATAGTCCGAGGATGATTGCCACCATCGTCTCAAACGGCAGTTGCCCGCCGAAATGAAAATAGCGGTTGGCGTACCATTGCCCGAAGAACAAAAGGAAAATAATTTCCATCGCAGCCACACGCGGCAGCCAGGCGTTGCGCGTCTCGCGCCACCAAACCCACACATTTCCCGCAAGGATCGCCTGCCACAAAAACAAAATCATACGGTAGCGGGGATTGTCCCATTGATCACCGCCGCCGCGCAGAGCGGTGAACATGATCCAGCCCCAGACCACGAAACTTAGCCAGATGAAAACCTTGCGCTTCGCATCCGCCCCCTGACCTGATGCCGCCGCGAAGGACAGGATCAACACTGGGAGCAGCGCGTACCAACCCACAGCCCGCAGAATGGCGATGATCTTCCAAATGAGGGTCGTCGGCTCGACAATCGCCGCAGGCAGAACCGGCTGCAACATGCCGTAGATCATCACAAACGGCAGGCGCAGCCATTCGGGCATTTGATCAAAAAGTTTTTGCACCCAGCCCGAACCCCGTTCCAGTTGATACACATCCCACTTGACCGCTTCTCGCGTGAAGTTGTTGATGATGCCAATCGGCGACCCGCCGCCCAAATTGCCATCACGATCCAATGCTGAAGAAAGGATGAACAAGCCCGCGATAAAGATAAACACAATTCCCGCAACCAGCCACCACGAGAACCGTCCGCGCTCGCTGCCGAAATACAGCCAGCCTGCAAAGATGATCAGCGTCATCAACGCCGCCACAGGCGAGACAAACAGCATTCCCACAATTCCAAGCGCAAGCCAGATCAATGACTGACGGCGTTTATCAGTCCAACTCACAAATCCCCACAACGAAAAGGCGCTGAATGCCAGCAGATACGGTTCACGCATGGCAGAGCCGCCCAGCAAAAGGCTTTCAGGATACAGCGCATACACCCAGCCCGCAGCGAGTGCGACCTTAATCCCCCACTGTTGAGCCACCGCCTTCCATAAAAATGGCAATCCCAATGCCGCCATGAATGCGGAAACCAGCACCAACATCAGCGGACGGTGGGCGTCAGGCGAAAGATAACGATAAATGAACGCGCTGATGGTCAACAAGCCGCCGTATTGATCGTAGGCGTAGGTTTGGTTGAAATCGCCGATGATGCGGTCTGAACTTGCCAGTTCCCAAGCCTGCGCGTCTCGGCGATGCGCGTCTGTGTAAACAAAGCCCGCCCGATCATCTTCATCGTCAAAGCCGTTGATGGGCAGCGCAAGGTATGTGGCAACGCCGCCCGCAAAGCGGAGCGCGAAAGCCAGCGCAACCATCCACGCCAGTGTTTTGCCGCCACCCGCCCATCTTGTGAAAAGCGTCAGAAGTGAAAGGGTAAGAAGGAAAAGAAAGGAAAAACCAAGCCAGCCGATGATCCAACTGCCAGCCTGCAAAGCGGATAACGCCGCCCCAAGCGCAAGGGCAAGCGGCAGAATCCAGAGGAAGTCACGTTGATTGAAGTTCTTCATATCCCCACTTTTACCATGAAGCGCCAAAAAACGCGGTGCGAATTGGCAATTGTGAAATCGGGGATTGTAGATATAATCCAACTTATAGGTGGTTATAGGATTTGTGTCTGACACAAAATTATTTCCGCATAGAATATGGTTCGCGCAAAATAACCTACTTTTCCCATCAGGTAAAATCAAAAAATGACATCACAAACTACCGCCCCCGCAATGATTCACAAATTGGTTGAGACTTTCGAGCAGAATTTAGATTCGTATCGTTCCAGCAAAAACGAAACCGAATTGCGCCGCGAATTTTTGGATAAGTTTTTTACTGCGTTGGGTTGGGATGTTGCAAATGAAAAAGGTTACGATGAATTAGGCAAAGAAGTCATACACGAATTTTCGGTGGATGTTGCGGGTCAGCAAAAAAAAGCGGATTATGCTTTTCGCGTTGGGCGCGGGGATAAATTCGATTTTCTGCTTGAAGCAAAAAAACCATCGGTAAAAGTTGAAACCAGCCAGGAAGCCGCTTTCCAAATCCGCCGTTATGGCTGGAGCGCGAAACTTCCCATTAATATTTTGTCCGACTTTGAGCATTTCGCCGTTTACGATTGCCGCATGAAGCCAAACATAAGCGATAAGGCTTCCATGGGGCGAATCATGCTCATTCATTATAAAGATTATGTTTCAAGATGGAATGAAATTGTGGAAATCTTTTCGCCCGAAGCGGTGCGAAAAGGTTCGTTTGCCAAATATGCCGAAGGCATGAAAGGCAAAAAAGGCACAGCAGATGTTGACGACGCATTTTTACAGGAAATTGAACGCTGGCGCGAGTTACTCGCAAAAAATATCGCTTCTAATAATGAGTGGATTGATATAAGCGGCTTGAATTACGCCGTGCAAATGATCATTGACCGCATTATCTTTTTACGAATTTGCGAAGAACGCGGAATCGAACCTGAAAATCAATTGCTCGAAATCGTGAAGCGCGACGGCGTTTATACCGAATTATGCGGGTTATTCAAACAGGCAGATACAAAATACAATTCTGGCTTATTCCATTTCAAGCAGGAAAAAGAACAAAACAGCCGTCACGATGATTTAACGCTTTCGCTGGATATTAACGACAAGGTTTTGAAAGACATCATTTCAAACTTGTATTATCCCAAAAGCCCGTATGCTTTTCTTTATATTCCTTCCGATATTTTAGGGCAGGTGT
>DYML01000137.1:1512-9346 GCA_020721605.1 Anaerolinea thermophila | reverse complement strand
TTTGTGGATTGAGATTTGTTAGTAGGCGGAAATTTTCACTCGGCTTATAAATCAGATGCTGTATAATCTTCGCATGGAGAGACGAATGCCAAAACAAAAACGGGAACAATTTAAAGCGGAATTTAAGCAATCGCTGACCGAGTTTGTTAAAACGCTCAAAGGTCATATTTCCACGGCTGATGATCAATGGGCAATCAAAGGCTTCATTGACATATTTCGCAACATTTACACGATTTCAACTGACACAAAGATTGTCTCAAAAATTCTTGAAATTCACCTCTTCCCAAAACTACTGGAATTTGCCAGCCAAAATAACTATCGCATTGTTTTAGCTGAACAACAAAATTATTACCCCGATTTATCCTTTGTAAACGCAGATGATGAGAGCGTGAAATTTGCAGTAGACTTAAAAACCACATATCGTTTGCCCGATAGCCCCGATTTTTGTAATGGCTTTACGCTTGGTTCACATGGCGAGTATTTCACCAACCGTAAGAGCTACAAAAACATTCAGTTTCCGTACAGTGAATATTTGGGACATTTTTGTCTTGGCATTATTTACTCGCGGGAAAATTCTGAAAAAAATTATCGATCTGAAACCTACCCTCTCGAAGAATTACAATCAATTACATCTGTGATTGGTGATTTCCAATTCTTTGTTCATGAGAAGTGGGAAATCGCTGGGGATTATCAAGGCAGTTCAAACACTGCGAACATTGGAAGTATCGTCAAGATCGGCGACATTTTGGATGGCAATGGGGTTTTCAAAAATCTTGGCGAAAAGTGGTTTGATGATTTCTGGATGAATTATGGCAAAATTCAAATTACCCTACCCAATGGCAAGATAAAGAAAATTACATCGCTTAAAGAATACCTGGTTTATCGCGGAAAAGACACAAAATTTGCAAACCCAATGGCGAGAAAACCATCTCGCAAGAATACAAGGCGAGGGCAAAAATGACCGTAAAAGTTCCGCCTATAAAATGCCAGGGGATTAAGACAAAATTGGTTGAATGGATCAAAGACCATTCTTCCCTTGAAGGCAACGGCACATGGATTGAGCCGTTCATGGGTTCTGGCGTGGTTGGATTTAACATGCGTCCAAGTCGCGCTATTTTTGCAGATGTAAATCCCCATATCATTAATTTTTATAATGCAATCAAGCAGGGAAAAATAACAGCAGGGATTGCAAAAGAGTTCCTGGAAAAAGAAGGTGCGAGCCTTCAAATCAAAGGCGAAGATCATTATTATGAAGTGCGTGAGCGTTTCAATAAAGACAGCAATCCGTTGGATATGCTCTTTTTGAATCGAGCCTGTTTCAATGGCGTAATGCGCTTCAATAAAAAGGGTGGTTTCAATGTTCCTTTCGGGCATAAGCCTGAACGTTTCGTAAAATCCTATGTCACCAAAATAACAAATCAGATCAAATATGTGACCGACGCAGTCAGTCAATATGATTGGGAATTCCTTTGCGCTGATTTCAGGAAAATCATTTCTTCTGCCATGCAAAACGATTTTATATACTGCGACCCGCCATATATCGGCAGGCACGTGGATTATTTCAATTCATGGTCAGAGACTGATGAACAGGAACTTTACGATTTGCTTGGCGTTACAAAAGCGAAGTTTATTCTTTCCACATGGCACAGCAATCAATATCGTGAAAATCTTGCGCTTGAAAAATATGCCGCCAGTTACACAGTTTTAACGCGTGAACATTTTTACCATGTTGGCGCAAGCGAGAAAAATCGAAAACCAATGATGGAAGCAATTGTCTTGAACTACAATCCATTAACTCCTGTCGCTTTAGAGCCAGAAAAACAATTGACTTTGTTTGAAAAAGCGAAAAATGAATATGTGGTTTATTCGTCTCCAAAGGTTTGAGAGCCTGCCATGGAAAACGAAATCAATATTCCCACCTTCTTCATCCGCGACATCCCGATCTACGGTGACGCGATCCTCGCGCCGATGGACGGCTATTCCGATTACCCCTTCCGCTCGCTGTGCCGCGAGTTCGGCTCTGCCATGAGTTACACCGAATTTGTGCAGGTCGAGAAAGTCCTCAGCAAATCGAAACAACCCGCCAAGAAATTTTATTTTGAAGCGGCAGAACGCCCGATCACCTTTCAACTCTACGGCGATGATCCCGACAAAATTTTGGAAGCCGCCCTGCGCGTGCAGGATTGGAATCCAGACATCATTGACATCAACATGGGCTGTCCCGCCAAAGCCATTTCGCATCGCGGCGCGGGTGTGGGCATGATGAAATCCCCGCTGAAAATTGCGCGCACCTTCAAAAAACTCAGCGCCAAACTCAAAATCCCCGTCACGGGCAAAATCCGTCTCGGCTGGGAGCGGAACAAAAACTACAAACTCATCGCGCGGATTATCGAAGAATGCGGCGGTTCGTTAATCGCCATGCACGCGCGGACAAAGGAACAGGGCTACCTCGGCAGCGCTGACTGGGACGCCATCGCCGAAGTCAAAGCGGCAGTCAAGATTCCCGTCATTGGCAACGGTGATGTAAAACGGGTGGCAGACATCGAACGGATGAAACAACACACAGGCTGTGACGCGGTGATGATTGGGCGCGGCGCGCTGGCGAACCCCTGGATATTTTCCAAACAAGACCGCGAGCAGGTCACGCCGCAGCAAGTGCGCGAAACCGTCCGCAAGCATTTGGCGAAAAGCGTTGCGTTCTACGGCGAAGAAGACGGGCAGCGGCTGTTCCGCAAGTACGCCGTTCAATACCTGCTGATGAAAACCCTCACCCGCGAAACACGCAAGCAAATCCTCAAGCCCATGCCGCCCGCCGAATTTTTGGAAGCGCTCAATCAGGTTTATGCCATGACCGAAACCTAAAACCTTTTTACCGCGAAGCACGCAAAGGGCGCAAAGGTTTTTTTGGGTTCCTTCGTGGTAAACGCTTATAATGAACCCATGATCCTTGACCTTCCCTTCATTCTCGAAACACGGCGCAATCACGCGCTTGAACATGCCACGCTTCACATGCTGGCACGCACGCACAAAGGCAATATGGCGGGACATTCCAACCCAACTGGATTTTTCCTGCTCGGAGATTTTTCCACGCCCGATGTTTGGGCGGCAGCCACCGAAGCGCTGGAACGATTGCGCGGCGGCGAAAGTGGACTCGCGATTCACGCGGGCTGTGGCACCAACCTGGTGACCACCCTCCTGCTTTCTGCGACCCTGGGCTGGTCGGCGCTGCGAGGAGCCAAATCCACGCTGACAAAGATTCTGCTCATCCCGTTTGCCGTCACATTCGCAGTTATCGGCGTGCTGCTCTCCCGTCCGCTTGGAACCCTGCTCCAGCAGCGAATCACCACCGAAGCGGATATGGGTCACATGCAAATCGTGGACATTATCCCCGTCCGCAAGGGCGTACATCGAGTCATCACACAATAGATTATGTCATTGCGAGATCGCTCTTGTTTTTTGCTCGAAGCAATCCTCAAATTTCAAGAGATTGCTCACCGCACTGGCGTACGGCGCAAGTGTCGTCGGAAAAGCACCCTCCTCGCAATGACATGAACCTTTCATCCTTCATCATTCATCCCTTATCCTTATGATTTACCTCCTCTACGGCAACGACGAATTTGCCATCACCCGCAAGCTCAAGGACTTCGAGTCTGGATTCAGCGACCCAACCACAGCGGGGATGAATACCGCGCACTTTGAAGCCCGCAGCATGACCGACGAGGAATTCAACAACGCGCTCAACGCCATGCCCTTCCTCGCGCCCAAGCGACTGGTCATTCTCTCCAACCCCTCATCCAAATATAACAATCCCGCAGTCCGCAAAAAATTTGAGGAATACATCAGCAAAGCGCCTGACTCGGTCAAACTGGTGTTGTGCGAAAGCATGGATCCCAAAGAAGCCGCAAAACATTGGCTGTTGAAATGGGCAGAGAAAAATTCCACACTGGTCAAGACGCAATCGTTCATGCTCCCCAAACAACGCGACATGGCAGGCTGGATCGTGAACGAGGCGAAGAACCAGGACGGGAAGATTGATCCCGCCGCCGCCGCCAAACTGGCTGAAATGGTCGGCGTGGATACGCGCCAGGCGGGCATGGAACTCAGCAAACTGCTGGCGTATGTTAATTGGGCGCGACCCGTGCAAGGCTCGGACGTGGAAGCGGTCTGCATTGTCACCTCGCAGCAAAGCGTATTTGAATTTGTGGATGCGCTCTCGCAGGGCAACGGCAAAACGGCTCAAAAACTTTTACATCGTTTACTTGAAAACGAAGATTCATTTTCGCTGTGGGGCATGGTCGTGCGCCAATTCCGTTTGCTGATTCAAGCGCGAGAGATTCTGGACGGGCGCGGGAACAAAGAAGACGTGGCGCGCGCGCTGGGCGTACACCCCTTTGTGGCAGAAAAAACCACAGGGCAGGCAAACCGCTTCACAATGCAAAGCCTCGAAGATATTTACCGTCACCTGCTGGTGATTGATGAGAGAGTCAAAACGAGCCAAATCACGTTGGATCTGGCTCTGGATACGTTGATTATGGAACTGGCGAAATAGTCAGTGGAGTCCAACGCCTCCTGTCGTTGGACTTTCAAAAGTCAGGAGACTTTTGAGTCCAGGTAGGAGTCAAAACAATGACGGCTGTTGCGGGATGTCCTCTTCATCCTTTCCGCTCCAGCCGTATTTTTTTAAATCCATGCGGTCTTTGGCGTCGAAGAGGATGCCTTCGGCTTCGAGCAGTTGGCGCTGTTTTTGCGCCCCCACCCAACGCGGGGCGAATGCGGCATAGGCTTCGAGCTCCACACCGATGGGCGGGGGAATCATTTTCGCAATCTGCCCGTAGGTGGCGACTTTACCAAAAGGAATCTGGCGGGCAATTCCCCAGACTTGCTGGTGGAATACCTGCGAGTCTGACGGCTACCAAGCAGTCCAATCAGAATAAATCCATCGGTGTATAATCTATGTATATGGACATAACACAACGTTTGCCTTACGTCTGGGATTATGACTTGGATGAAATCCAATTCCGTGAAATCCTCGAAGGTCGCCAGTCCATGGGACGATTAAATAGAGACTGGGCTGCTCGCCGTCTTCTTGACTATGCTCCCTATGAAGAGATTATTCGTCTAATTGGTTTCAAACAACTAGTGGAAAACTGGCATCGCTGGCGTCCAGGCATCCGCTCAAAAAGCCGCGTGCGTGGTTTTGACTTTCTTGTGAGTTGGCTGCCCCTCAAGCATCCTGAGGTCTTGAATGGCTAATCCCTCATACTATTTCGATATTCTATATCCTTTTCAAGATCGTGTAATAAAGGTCATCAACCAAGTTGATACAGAATTTTACTTGTCAGGCGGAACTGCAGCATCACGAGGCTATCTTGGACATCGTTTTTCTGATGACTTGGATTATTTTGTCAATGACAACTCTCATTTTGGTCTCTGGGTGGGACGATTAATTCAAGCCTTCAATGCCCAATGGCGTTGTGAGGTACTGTTGAAAGAGGAGAGGTTTGCTCGTTGCAATTTACATGAGAATAATTCCATGTTGAAAATTGAATTTATCAATGACGTACCTGCGCGGGTTGGCAAAACTCAAAACCATTCCATACTTGGACGATTGGATACCGCAGAAAATATTCTTGCCAATAAAATCACGGCGCTACTTGATCGTGATGAGCCGAAAGATTTGGCTGACATTTGGGGGTTTTGTTTTATGAAAGGCTTGAACGTTCGAGATGCCATTACAAATGCCCAAGGTAAAGCAATGGGAGTCTTTCCTGTTGATTTGGGACGTGCTTTATGCTCTGTTAGTCATGCAGATTGGGAGGCGATTCGTTGGATAAATCCGCCACCTGCGGAAATTTTCCTCTCTCAACTTAATGAGTTAGGAGAAAGTTTATTATTACCAGGAAACACATAAAAAAGTAGAGGAAAAGTTTTGGCTCTAAATCCAGGGAGGCTTCAATATTTTCTTTTCACACACATACACTGTCCATTTGCTGAAAATAAAATGACTTTCTTCAATTTTCTCCAGTCGTGCGTAAACAGCAGCAGATAAACCAAGCAACTCCAGAATACGCGTTTGTAAAGTTGTCAGTGGCGTGATGTGCTGGATGACCCCGCACGCATCTTTAGCCTGATTCGAAGCGTGCGGGGTGATACGATCAGGCAACTGCGCAGGGGTGAGCGTGATTTCATCAAAGGTTTTGAACAGTCGTTCGGTGATCGGATTATCAACACCCTTTTCGGTATGAAGTTTCCGATTTGATCTTGCCGCTCCAGCCGTATTTTTTTAAATCCATGCGGTCTTTGGCGTCAAAGAAGATGCCTTCGGCTTCGAGCAGTTGGCGCTGTTTTTGCGCCCCTGCCCTTTCGCTGACCTTGCCTTGCGAGTTGATCACCCGCTGCCAAGGCACGTCATCGGGGCAGGCTGCCATTGCGCCGCCCACCCAACGCGGGGCAAACGCGGCGTAGGCTTCGAGTTCCACGCCAAGCGGCGGGGGAATCATCTTTGCAATCTGCCCGTAGGTGGCGACTTTACCAAAAGGAATCTGGCGGACAATTCCCCAGACTTGCTGGTGGAACGCCTGCGGGTTGGGAGGAGATGCAAAAGCAGACATGGGAGTCTCCTTTATTTATTCCGCTTTGATCTTGCCGCTCCAGCCGTATTTCTTCAGGTCAATACGCCCCCTGACACTGAATACGACACCTTCCTCTTCCAGCAAAAGTTGATGCCGTTTCGCTTCCAGTCCATTTTTTTCGCTGATCTCGCCTTTTGAGTTAACCACTCTGTGCCACGGCAGGTCATCGGGGCTGTTTGCCACTGCGCCGCTGACCCAAAGCGCGCCAAACTCCAGATAGGTTTCAGCGTCCACGCCAGCGGGCGGCGGAATGATTTTGGCGATCTGTCCGTATGAAGCGACTCTGCTAAACGGAATGTGGCGGAGGATTTTCCAGACTTGGGCGTTAAATTCTTGCGGGTTGGGCGGGAATTGAATTTGGGTCATGTAATTTTCCTTTTTTATATCGCTGCGAGGGTGATCGTGATCTATGCCCGAAGCAATCTCCTTGTGACATGAGATTGCTTCGTCGGAAAGAACATCCTCCTCGCAACGACATAACATTAACGGGATGAGATAAAACGATAATACAACGACTGCCGCACGTTGGCAATGAAATTCTTCGAGAGTTTATCATCCATAAATTTCAGGGTGTGAATTTCATCCGCGACCAGCAGGTTGGGATGTTCACCTTCTGGCACGCCGGGCTGTTCAAGGTGCGTCACCTCGCCCGAAGTTGGTTGCGCCCGTTGAGTTGGTTCCAGCGAATAGTATTCGTAGGTGCGATAGATGGAGCGGTTGATTTCGTAAAGCGGAGTCAATGCGCCGAGGGCGAGTAACAAATAAAAAGTAATCAGTAAAAAACGCGGGGTGGATTTTTGGAAGATGGCTTCGCCTGTCATCATCATCAAATAAAACAGCGGAGCGATGGAAGCGCGCATGACAAAGTCACGTCCGCTGCCAAATTGAATGAATGGGATGACCGCGAGCAGCAGCCCCGTCAGCGCCCAGCGCGGGTCACGCCATTGGAGCGGAGCCAGCGCCAGCCAAAGAAGTCCGCCTTCGAGCAGGAAGAAGGCGAGAAAATCTTTGATCGCGATGGACTGAAATCCGCGCTGCTGGGCGGCGGTGTTGGAGGCAAAATACAGGAACGAGACGAGGACGATCATTCCGCTGGCGAGGAGAATATCCAAGCGAATATTTTTGAACGGAGATTTGAAGTCGGTCTGCTTGAAAATTTCGATGAGGAGGTAGGGCAAAAGTCCCAGCGCGGCGAGGGGGGC
>DYML01000137.1:0-1412 GCA_020721605.1 Anaerolinea thermophila | reverse complement strand
AGGGTGATGCACAGCCAGGCGGGGACGGCTTGATTGAAGACCCAGAATAGTTGGGTGGTGAAGGAGGAATATTGCAGGTTTCCGCTCCAGATTTCAAGGTGTTGAATCGGCGGGAGAAGGGTTGGGTAATTGTGGGGAAAAAGCAGCGCGCCGAGGGCGTCCAGTCCACTGAAAAAAATCAGCAAGAGCGCGGCTTTGGCGGCAGAGGTTTTGAAGAGGTTGCCGAGGCGCAAGGTGACGAGGATCACGCCGAGCCATGTCCACAGGAAGAGAGCGAAGTTCGCCGCGCCCCAGCCGAAGAATTTCCCAACCCACGCGGCGGGCAGAAAATATCCCACATAATAGACCAGCATTTCAATCGCTCCCTTTTCGGGCGCGGCGTAAATCACGGGGAAGTCGTAGGCGATCAGGTCGCGCAGGACGGCATTGCGCCAGTGGTGATCCCAGTTTTGGAAGGCGTAGCCGCCGATGCCAGAGAGGAGGAGCCAGAGAAAAGTGATAAGTAAGAAGTAAAAAGTAGGTTGGGAATTAGGAATTAGGGAATAGGGAATAGGTTGGGCGAAAAGTTTCCAGGTTGCCCAGAGGGTGAGGAGGACAACGGGGACAGCAATGGACAGTCTCAACCAGCCCATGCAGAAGAGAAGGAATGGGAAGACGAGATAGAAAATTGTAATTCGCTGAAGAAGTTTATTCGCGTTCATAAATCACATAATCAGATTTTTGGATGGCGATGAAATAATTTTGATCGAGATATGCGCGGAGTGCGGGGAACTCGCGCGAGGTGTCTGCGCCTGAAACCCAGGGCTTATCAACGGCGGTGACTTCGATGATGAAGCGCGGGCTGGCGGATTGCAGGTCGGTCAGGAAGTCTGTCCGCAGGGATTGGATGTAGGGATTGGAAACGTGATGATAAAAATAAAAGTCAAAAACGTAGGGCGTAGCAATGCGGGCGCGGGTTTGGAGCATGGCAAGCAGGGAGCCGCCCGTCCAGTCGAGCGGTTGAACCGTGTCGCCGTCTTGTAGATTCTTTTCGAGGAAGCGGGCAATTTGCGCGGCGCGGTCGGTGGAGGTGGAGAGGGGTTTATTTTGCAGTTGGCGAATAAAAGTTTGAGATGGAAGGAGGAGGAAAATTACAAGGGTGAAGGATAAAACGTTGAACGTTGAACGTTTAACGTTAAACGCCATCGCCGCCAGAAGAATGATGAAGTAGGTGAAAGGGAGGTAATGGTAGGGGAAGAATTGTCCTGAAAGGGCGGGGTAGAGGGCATAGCAAAATGCAAGCGCAACCAGAAGCCAGGTCTTTTTATTTGGGTGGAAATAAACGCCGATGGCGGCGGGGATGAGCCAGAGAGCGTGTCCGCCGAGATGCAGGGTTTGAGTCAGCAAATGGGAGAGCCGCGCTGCGCCAGAGG